>DATKDU010000542.1:0-58915 GCA_035512595.1 Pirellulaceae bacterium | reverse complement strand
CGGACTAAAGCTGGGCGTTTCATTGCGGTTCCAGCTTTGATTGACCGTCAGCCGCGGATCGAAGCGGGCGCTGGCCTCGTCGATTTGCGTGTTGGTGATCGCCGCGTCGTAGATCGTGCGGCCGCTGGCGACGGCGGCAGTCCCGGCCAGCACCCGCACCACGTCGTCGTTACGGAGTGCCGTCCGGATCGCCTCATCGAGCGAGAGAAACAGGGGGGGCTCGATCTGGTCGCGGCGATCGACCGTCAGCGGCGGCGGCGTCTCGGGAAGTGCGTACCGCGGCAATTGCCCCGGATCGCGGACCCGGATCGTCCGCTGTTCGGGAAACAGGGTCGGCAGCACCCTTTGCGCATAGGCAAGCTTTGCCGGCAACAGCGGCAACGCAAGCGCAGCGAGGGCCAGCAGGCACGACCAGGGTCGGGTCATACCCATCTGGTCGGAAAGGCAGGTCCGGTTATTCCAGCGAATCCGGTTGTGCCGGTCCGTCTTCACGTGGCGCCTGTATCGATGGTATGGCGTGCGTGGACTTTAACGGTTAGGCAAAGTCGGACGCATGGCGAGCGGGGAGGCGTAAGTCCCCCGGTCCTTGTTGGGCGAGTAGAGCCATCAATGTTCCACCTCGCGCTGTAGCAGCTTGATCTCGTCGGGCGTGAGCTGAAAGAGCCGGTAGACGCAGTCGTTGATCTCGGCCTCGGCATCGGCCAATTCGCGGCTGAGGCGCTCGACTTCGCGGCGGTGTTTGGCCAGATAGGGCTCCCACTCGTCCGCCGTTTTGGGGCTGCTGAAGGGATTCGACTTGAGCTTGAAGCTGGACTTGAGCGCCGAGCCCAACTCATTGAGTGACAGCGTCCACCACTGCTGCGCCTTGGTGTTCAGTTCCCCCTCAGGCTCCCCCAGCAGGTTCGTGCCCACCGTTTGGATGAGCCGCCGCTGCACGTTGGTTTGCAGCTCGTAACGCCGAGATGCCGATTTGCAACATTTCTCTGCGAGACGACCGATCGCGTCGCGTGTTGGCTTGCGAACATTACGCGGAATGGGAATCTGTTCCAAGTACTGAGTTTTCAACCGGTATTGCCAACGATCACTGCGTAGTCGCAATGGCTGCGCCGTCTTGCTGATGAAGAACCAAGTCGTCCACGAATTCAATAGGCCCAATAAGTAGTAGTTCGCGCCTGGAATCATAAACGCGGTGTCACCGAAAACGAGGCCCCTTGCGTCAATTGAGAAACGTGGGCGATTTGTGATATCGGGCCAAACAATCTTTGGCTTCTTAAACTCGTCCCAGTACGAGCAACTTCGAAGCTCCCACCAGTAGCGTCCTTGATCTGAACGTTTGATGAGTTGGTCGCGATATTTTGACAAATGTGCATACACTGCTGGGTAACATCTTTGAAACTTCTTCTCGGCATTTGTTGCGCCGGCCCACGGCCACGCGAAGTCATTGCTGGAGCGAATCGCAAGTAAATACTCGCCCGAATCGTCGATGTGCCAGGGGCGCATGTTAGTGCCATCGACTGATGGCCACAACATGTCGCGGCTATTCTTGTCGTCGGCGATGAGTTGGTTCTTTGCTATTTCATCGACAACGTACGCTTCGGCAAGTCCCGTCTTTATTCCATAAAGAATGCGCGTGCCATCGAGGCCACCGAGCGGTCCTCCCATGGTTGCCAGTTTGCCTCTTAACGCAAGTGACTCGTCGCTTTCAAGCTCCCAGGCGTTACCGCCCAAATGGTCCGTCCGCATTGTTGGAGCGTTCGCAATGCACTCGGAAAGATTCTCCGGTGGTTTCCCGCTCGTCAGCCACTTGAACAGGCGAAGTTCGCCTGTCTGTTTCGATTTGCGCACAATCGTGATGCTCGGTCGAATCATTTCCGCGTCTTCAAAGGGCTGAAACTCGCCAAAGTCGATCATCGATTCAAGCGACGCATTATCAGCAAAAAACTTCCGCAGTGGTCCGCCGAAGTTGCCCCGGACCCAACTCCCGGACGTAATGAAGCCCAGCCGCCCGCCGTCACGCAAAAGCTGCACGCCGCGCTCGAAGAAATAGACAAAAGTATCCGCGACGCTGTCGAATGCCCGAAACGCCTTCTCCCAGTGCGGCTTGTAGGCCGCGATCCACTCCTGCCGCACATACGGCGGATTTCCAATCACGCAATCAAACTTCCCCTCGGCAAACACTTGCGGGAACTGGGCTGCCCAGTTGAACGCCCGCTCGTCCACGGCGGGATCGTCCACCACACTGTTGCCGCAGCGGATGTTGCCCGAAAGGTTCGATAGGGGCTTGTTAATCTCGGCCGTGCGAATCCACAGCGCCAGCTTGGTGATCTCCACCGCCTCCGGCGACAAATCGACCCCGAACAGGTTCTCTTGCAAAATCGTCGCGCTCACGCCGTCGAGCGCCGACTCCTTGAGCTCCTCCAGGGCGATCAGGTCTTCGATCACCTTTTCGTACTCGTCCTCCAGAAACTCGAACGCCTCGATCAAGAAAGCGCCGCTGCCGCAGGCCGGGTCGCAGACGCGAAGCCGCTTGAGGATGTCGAGCTGCCCGTGGTGGAACCTGGCCCACGTCTTGCCCGTCCGCCTGGCAGGCGGCGTGCCCAGGTCGAGCCTCAATTCCTTGGCCAGTGCCGCGTAGCGATCGTTCAAGGTCGGGCCAAGCGTGTGCTTGACGATGAACTTGGTGATGTACGGGGGCGTGTAATAGACCCCTTCCCGCTTGCGGCGTCCCGGCTTGGACTGAGCGGGGAGAGCGGCGGGTTCGTCGGGACTCTTGCGGAACTCCTCCAGGTCGGTGATCGACTGCTCGAACAACCGTCCCAGCACATCGACGTTGACTTCGTCCTGAAAGTCGTACCCGGCAATCTCGCGGAAGAAGTTGGTCCAGTCGTCGTTCAGTTCCAGCTTATCGACGAGGTTTTCCTTGAACAGCTCGCCGTTGAAGGCACTGACCAGCTCGCGGCGGTTCCCCCGATCGACGCTCTTGAACAACTGGAGGAAGCTCCGCCAGCGCGGGTTTTCGTCCAATTCGAAGGCGCGAATGCTGTTCCAGGTGCGTTCGATCGACTTGGGAGGGAGCAGCCGCCGGTCTTCGCAAAAGGCGATGAAGATGATGCGGTCGAGCAGCTTCTGAGCGGCGTGAATCGCCTGGTTCAGCTCCAGGCCGTGCGGCGGCCGGCGGAGGTGACGAATGAGCGCGATCCGCTGGTCGTGATACAGGGCATAGAGCTTTCCCCCCACCTCGCGCTGCGCCTGGGCGCTTTGCACGAGCAGGCTGTCTGCGCGCGGTTGCTGGCCGGCCAGGAGCGGCAGGAATGCGCCGCGTTCAAACAAACAGTAGAACTCGCGGAACTTCTTCTCGTCGCGCAGCTCCTGGAGCGTGTATTGCTCGTAAACGCGGGTCGTCTTCTCCCGGTGGTAGAGGCGGAAGCTGACGCAATTGCAGACGATGCCCCAGGGACAGGCCGGCAACTCGATCAGGTAGTCAAACAGTTGGCGCACCGGCGTGCGGCCATTGGACCGGTCGCGGTCCACATTGATTCGCGGCCCCTTGATTTCCACCAGCACGCGCGGCGCGGTTCCCGGATCGAGGGGAAAGAATCCAATCGCCCCATCCGCGGTCTGACCGCCGACTTCGTATTCCGGATCGAAGTTCCAGCTTTGCAGCCCCTGGGAAAACAGCGAGTACCCCAGCGCCTCGCCAAAGACTTCCGACAGGAATTCGCCTTTGACCTGGGACTCATTGCGAGTCCGCAGCTTGCCGCTCGATTCCAGTTCCGCCCACTTGATGAGAATGGCGTGCGCTTTGTCGAATGCGGCCCCCCGGAGCATGCGATTGTCGGCCGCCTCGCGGAGCAGCTTGGGTACGAATAGCCGCTGGAGCTTTCTGCCATTGCCGTTGCGCTCCGGCTCGATGGGAGTGAACAGTCCCTGTTGGTCGTCGGCCACGGCAATCCTTTGGCTGATCAGAAGCCCGGAGCATCCAATGGGTCAAAGAATACGACAGCCTGCCGCATCCTGCAACGATGGCAAGGTTCGTTCTTTCCGGCAGGCTGGGACGGCGACATGACGGGCCGTCCCCCTTTCAGATGAAAAATGCAGGTTGGGCTTCCCAGCCCGGCCAGGACGGGCTAGGAAGCCCGTCCCACGGTGATTGCCGTCAGCTCGCCGGCTCCTCCTCGGCAATCGCCTGGAGCGCCGCCAGCGCCTGCTCGAGATCGAGCGTGTCGGCCACAATCCGCCCGTCGCGGAGGACGATTTTTCGCCTGGCGTGGCGGGCCACGTTGGTGTCGTGCGTCACCAGAATTACCGTGATGCCGCTTTCCTCGTTGAGCCGCTGAAAGAGGGCGATGATCTCGCGGCTGGTCTTGGAGTCGAGGTTGCCGGTCGGTTCGTCCGCCAGCAGGATCGACGGCCGGTTGACCAGCGAGCGGGCAATGGCGACGCGCTGCTGCTGGCCGCCGGAAAGCTGGCTGGGATGGTGATCGAGCCGGTCCGCCAGGCCGATCAGGCCGAGCACCTCCTGGGCCCGCTGATGCCGCTCGGCCGTGGAAGTGCCGCGGGAATAGAGCAGCGGCAATTCGACATTGTCGAGGGCCGAGGTGCGGGCCAGCAAATTGAAATTCTGAAAGACGAAGCCGATCCGCTGGTTGCGGATGCGGGCCCGGTCGTCGCGGCCCATGGTGGCCACTTCCTCGCCCGCCAGGCGGTAGCTGCCGCGGGTGGGACGGTCGAGGCAGCCGAGAGTGTTCATGAGGGTCGATTTGCCGGAGCCGGAGGGGCCGAGGAGCGCGACGTATTCCCCCTGCTCGATTTTGAGCGAGGCGTCCATCAGGGCTTCGACCTGGACCTCCCCCAGGTCGTAGATTTTGCACACGTCTTGGAGCTCGATGAGCGGCACGCCGTTTCTCCTTGCGGCGGCGGAGCTTAGGTGAAACTTCGCCGCGCCAATGCGTGTATTGTACTCAAACGGCAATGCCGGCACGGTTCGTGCCGAATAGAATGACAGAGTCTCTGCAAGCTGGCCACGTTTAGATTTCCCTATGCGAACGCGATGGAAGGTCCTGTTGGCACTGATCGCCTTGATTGGCGTGGGCGCGGCTGGCTATCAGCCGGCGGTTCAGTACTGGCGGATCAGGAGCGTCCCCAAATGGAAGACGGTGGAAGTGGGCCGCGGGGGGATCGTGGCGGTAGTCAATTCCACAGGAACGGTGAATCCCCAGCAGACGCTGTTGGTGGGCTCGTTCGTCTCGGGGCCGATCGACGGCACTTATGAGCTGAAGAACGCTGCCGGCCAGCCGATGCTCGGCCGCGACGGCCAACCGCTGAACCTTGCCGAGTTCAACCAGGAGGTGAAAGAAGGGGACGAGCTGGCCAAGATCGACGAACGGATATACCTGGCCAACCGGGAGCGGGACAAGGCCACCTACGAGTCGCGGCTGGCGGAGGTGGAGCGGGCCAAGGCGGTCCACGAGCAGTCGGAGCGCGACCTTCAGCGGGCCGTCGAGCTGCGCAAGCGGGACGTGGCGTTTGTGGCCCAGTCGGAAATGGATCAGCTCTACTTCGCGGTCAAGCAGAACAAAGCGGCGGTGGCGCTGGCCGAAAAGGCCGCGGCTCAGGCTTTTTCGCAGCTAGAAAACTCCGAGACGAACCTGGAGTACTGCACGATTTTGGCGCCCAAGGACGGCATCATCATCACCCGCAAGATCGAGCCGGGGCAGACGCTGGCCTCGCAGTTTCAGACGCCGGAGCTGTTCGTGCTGGGGCTCAACATGCGCGGCACGGTCCATATCTATGCCGCCGTGGACGAGGCGGACATCGGGCTGATCAAGAAGGCGCAGCAGGAAGGGCGGAGCGTGAAGTTCACGGTGGATGCCTATCCGGACAAGCTGTTCGAGGGGCCGGACGTTCGCATCGAGGAAATTCGCATGAACTCCGCCATCTCGCAGAACATCGTCTCCTACCCGGTGATCGTCAGCGCCCCTAACCCCGATCTCAGGCTGCTTCCCGGCATGACGGCCACCATTTCCTTCGACGTCGATTCGCGGGACAACGTTCTCAAGATTCCCAACGCCGCCTTGCGCTACTATCCCCAGGACCTGCGGCACGTGCGGCCGGAGGATCGGCCGCTGTTGGAAGGGAAGATTGAACAAGCGTCGCCGGAGACGCAGGAGGAGTCGTCCGAGAACGACTTGTCCGCGAGCCAGCGGGCCGAGCTGCGCAGGAAACGCAACCGCCGCCATGTGTGGGTTGCCGATGGCGTGTACCTTAAGGCCGTCGAGCTCGTGATCGGCCTGGCCGACAGCCAGTTTACCGAACTCGTCGAAGGGAACATCCAGGAAGGAGATGTTCTGGTCACCGGCATTCAATCGACGACGAGCGTGTTTGGAGGACAGTAGGTTGGTGAGTGGTGAGGGGTGCCGCGAACCGAGTCCAAAGTCCAAAGTCCAGGCACCAAGTACCGAGTACAAACATTGAAAACCAATTCCGACCTCCGACCACTCACCACGTAAAGCGTGTGAAACAAACGGCAGCAGGGACTTCCAAACAATGCAAAATGTCCAATGCAAAATGCAAAAGTCAATATGTGGCAGGGAAACTCGCCTGCTGACTTTTGCATTTTGCATTTTGCATTGATCATTTTGCATTTCCGCCGATTGATTCACACGCTCTCACCACCCACCACGCACCACGCACCCCCATGAGCTTCCTCCTCACCCTCCGCATTGCCCTTCGCGCCTTGGGCAAGAATAAGCTCCGCGCCGGGCTTACCGTGCTGGGCGTGGTGATCGGGATTGCCGCGGTCACCGCGATGGTGTCGATCGGTCAGAGCCTCAGCGCCTTGATCGAGAATCAGTTTGCGCTGTTGGGGACGAACGTGATCATCGTCATGCCGGCCAACATGCGGCGCGGGCCGGTCATGGCCGACTACACCCCCAAGCTCACGGCCAAGGACAGCGCGGCAATTGCCGCGGAGTGCCCGTCGGTGCTGGTCACCTCGCCGCTGATCGGCGCGCAGGGGCAGATCATTTTTGGCAACAACAACGTGCGTCCGCGGGAGATGTTCGGGGTGGGGACCGATTTTTTGGTCGTGCGGAGTTGGGGGATCCAGCGGGGCGGCTTTTTCAGCGAGCAGGACGTCACCAGCGCGGCCAAGGTCTGCGTCATCGGTCAGACCGTGGTCAAAAAGGTCTTTCAGACGACCGACCCGATCAACCAGACCGTGCGGATCAAAAATATCCCCTTCACGGTGATCGGCGTGCTGGAGGCCAAAGGGGCGAACATGGTCGGCGAGGACCAGGACGACATCGTGCTCATGCCATTCACGACCGTCCGCAAGCGGCTGGTCGGCTCGGAATTCGACAACGTCAACGCAATCATGGTTTCCGCCCGCGCGGCCAGCCTGATGTCCGATGCCAAGCGGGAGATCGAGGCCCTACTTTCCGAGCGGCACCGGATCGTTCCGGGAGAAGCGCGCGACTTCATCGTTCAGGACATGACCGAGATCGCGAACATGCTCGGCATCATCACCGCCGCCATGACCCTCATGCTCTCGTCAATCGCCGGCATTTCCCTGGTCGTCGGCGGGGTGGGCATCATGAACATCATGCTCGTCTCGGTGACCGAGCGGACCCGCGAGATCGGCATTCGGATGGCGGTAGGGGCCACTTCGGGGGACATTCTCCGCCAGTTCCTGGTGGAGGCCATCCTGCTGTCGTGCATCGGGGGCATCATCGGCTTTTTGCTGGGGATGGCGGGCTCGGTGGGGATGACCTACCTGATCAACATGCTGACGACGGGGACCAAATGGCCGGTCGTCGTCTCGTTCCCGGCGGCCCTCATGGCCTTTCTGTTTGCCGCCGCCGTCGGCACGGGGTTTGGCTTTTACCCCGCCTGGCGGGCCAGCCAGCTCGATCCGATCGAAGCGCTGCGGTACGAGTGAGCTAGGATTTCTCTGGGTGCCCTGCGGCCTGACGAGGCCTGAATTCTGGCGAATTCAGCGACGGCTGGGGGGCTCGTTGGGATCGATCAGGTTGCGCCAACAGTGCCAATTTTGCGAAATATGAAATCCTGACAGTACTTCTGCCAAATACTTGCGTTTAAGTATCGGCCCAGATTACATTTATACCTACAGAGAACTCACCGGAATCGGGAAGCAGGCGACCCCGCATTTCGCCTGGCAGGCACATGGGGAGTGATCGCCAAACCCTGCCTGTCCTCAACCTTCCAACCCGATTACCCGAATCCCTGATCCCTATTGGGATCGCCGGGATGTCGCAGCAATCATTTTATTCATTTTTCTGTTGACTGAGGTTCCCATGCCCGTCCTCGCCGCTGAACCCGACTGCTATCCCCACAACTTGCTCGATGAAATGCCGGCCGACTCGGACGAACGCCGCTGGTGGGCGGTCTATACGATGTCGCGGCAGGAAAAGTCGCTCGCTCGCCAACTCCATGGCATGACCGTGCCTTATTATCTGCCTCTGGTTTCCAAGGTCTCGCGGGTCGGCGGCCGCAAGGTCAAGTCGCACCTGCCCGTGTTTGGCGGGTATCTGTTCCTCTATGGCAGTGAGGAAGAGCGCGTCCAGGCGCTGACGACCAACCGCATCTCGCGGATCTTGCCGGTCCCCGACACCGAGCGGATGACCTCCGATTTGCGTAACGTCCGCAGCTTGATCACGGCCGGAGCGCCGCTGACCGTGGAATCACGCCTCCAGCCGGGGCAGCGTGTGCGGGTCAAGAGCGGATCGCTGATGGGACTGGAAGGGCTGATCCTCAGCCGCCGCGGCGAGTCGCGGCTGTTGATTGCCGTGCATTATTTGCAGCAAGGCGTTTCGGTGCAGATTGACGACTACATGGTCGAGCCGATCTGACTCCCCTCGGGGAAAGGGGTGGGCAGGCTTGGCTCCGGCTAAGAGCCCCGTCATTTATCCCTCATCCCAATCTCTTTGAGCTGCTTCTTCGCCTGCCGCAGGGTCAGGAGCACGTGCGGGACAAAGTCCACGGTCTCTTCCCGCTGCTGGTACGACGGGCGGACCTCCAGCTCGACTTCTTCTTCCAGAGCGACCAGCCATGCCGGCACGTCGAGTCCCACGCCGGTTGGCTCGCGCGTGAGGAGCTCGGTTTCTTCCTCGAGCAGCTCGAACTTGGGACACGCGCCGCGGGCGCGAATCTGGTCGATGGCCGGCTTGACCAGCGCCCGGATGCGGTCGATCGTCAGCGGCCGCACGAACCGCTCCGCCAGCCGGTCGGCGACCGTCGGCATTCGCATGGCGTATTTCTTTTGCAGCTCCGCCAGCTTGAGGAGGTACTGCTCCGCCTCGTCGTGAATTCGATCGGTGAGCGCCTTGCGCCAGATGCGGGAAGCCTGCTCGCGGCCGCGGCGGACGAGGATCTCATGCGCCAGCACGACCGGCTTGAGGTTCCAGCAGACCCGGTCGTACTTCGTCCGCAGCCGCAGAAAATCGAGCAGCATGTAGAGCAGCTCGCCGCGGTCGGACTGCGTCGTCGTGCTGTTGTAGTCGCGATACTCGCCGTAGTTCTCGACGATCGCCTCCAGCACCAGGGCCAGTTGCTCGGCCGCTTCCTCGCGGCTGATCTCCTTCCCTAGCTCGCTCATCAGCCGCTCGGGGGCGTCGTCCTGCGGTTCTTCCTCCAGCCGCTGGAGCCATTTCTCCGTTCCCTGGTGCAGGATCGCGCGGATGTTCTGCAAGTTCAAGAACCGCTGCGTGAACAGCTCGTCGCCATACCGCTCGATGAACTCCACCAGCCGCTTCCAACTCGACTTTTCGTGCAGCACCCGCTCCAGGATCGACAGCCGCAGCGTCCGGCTGTGCGACAGCCAGCTCGTCAGCAGCGACTCGGTCAGTTGTTCCAGGCACGATACGAGCGGCTCGGCCCGCTTATCCGCGGTGGGCTGCTGCTGGCTGGCCCACGTTGCCGCCGAAGCGACCAGGCTCTCGACAATCCCCTTGTAGCCGATCTTGAACAGCTCGTCGAATTCGGTCACCGCGCCGGCCCCGACCGGATGGTCGCGCTCCATCTGCCGCGCCACTTCCAAGAGCTCGTTCGTGAGCGTCCACAGCCCCAGCCGCGGCAGCCACGCCAGCAAGTCCTGGATCGCCCGCTGCCGCGTCCGCACCCTGACGATCTCCTGCGGATCGCCCCCCTTGGCCAGCGGCACGTAGAGCAGCGGATGCTTGGCGAGCTCGTCGAACAGCTCGCGGCAGGCACCCTGGATTCGCTTGCCCCCCGACAACAGGCGGGCAAATACGGCGACCGTGCGGGCGTCTTCCTCCGACTCGCCGGACGCATCGTGCGCAGGAGAGCCGATCGCGGACATGGCCCCCTTGAGCATGCGGGCGGCATCGGTCGTTTCGACGCAGGTCGTCACGACCCGTTCCAAGAGCGCCTCCTTGGTCATCCGCCGGCGGTCGTACTCCACCAGCGAGTCGTGATCCGTCGTCGGCTGCGGGATCTGAAACGCCTTGACCGACTGCAAGAGGCGCGACAGTCCGCGGCCGTTCTGCTCCGCCTGTGCGAGCCACCGCTCGAGTGCCGCCAGCCGGTCGGTCGAGGCGGCGGAGTGCTCTTCCGCCAGGACGGCGGCGAGCGACGGCCCGATCACCGCCAGCCGCCACAAGCGGGCGGTCGTTCCCAAAAAGGCCAGGCGGTCGGCGACGCGGCGCGACTCAAACACCAGCTCGTCGTGGGTGACGTCGATGTTCTCGAAGATCGAGCCTTCAACGTTGTCCTCCGAGCTGCCGCGAAAGACGACGCCATCGTACGCAGCGCCGAGCACATCGTCCGTTTCATCCCACTGCTCGCCGGCGGCTGGCGGATGCGGCTCGCCGCGCGTGCTGCCGGTGAACTGCGGGACGTTCCAATACTCGTCGGCATTGGCCTCCAGATAGTCGAGGAACTTGCGGGTCAGGTCCCACGCCTTGCGGGCCGATTCGGGGGTGACGGGCTGGCCCGGCTGCGGCGAGGTGACCTCGGTGAACCACCGCTGGGCCAGCTCGTGAAAGGAGCTGTCGGCCTGCTCCAGGCTGACGAGGTGTGCCTGCGACAGCCAGTGCATCAGCAGGGCCATCGAGGCGACGTAATCCCGCCGATCGAGGAGCGCGTCAATCACCAGGGCGTAAGCCTTGGAAGAATCGAACATCTCGGCGTGCGGCGCCCAGAACGCCAGGTCGCCGGCCGCAGCGCCCCCTTTGTGCCACACGTTGAGGGCCTGGGCCACGCGCTCCGCCGCCCGATAAACGACCAGCGAATCGACCGCCTCGACGCTCGACACTTCGTGGACCGCGAACTTGTGCCACCAACTCGCCGTCTCGTGGAACTCCCGCGACACGCGGTGCGAGAGGTCTCGCTGGTCCGCTGCCGCCGCCCCGCTCCACAGCCGCGAGTGATACGACAGGATTCGCTCCAGGAGCGCGACCAACTCGTCGGCCCGGTGATCCCGGACGCTGTTTTCGAGCGCGGGAAACAGGCTGAAGTTGGCGTCGAAGCCAAGGATGTTCCACGGGTCGATGATGGCCCCGCAGTTGATCCCCCGCTTCAGCAGGTCCATGATCTGCGGCAGGTACTCCGCCGCTTCTTCAAGCTGCCCGCGGTCGCACGCCAGGTTGCCAGTCGCCAGCAGGCAGTCGATCTGGCAGAGCATCCGCGCCGAAGCGCAGGGCACGACGTGCGCTTGCCGCGTCGCCGCCTCGACGTGTCCCATGCGGGCGAAAATCCGCGCCAGGTGAACGTGCTCGAGCTGGCTGGCCCGCCGCCGCGCGAGCTGGGCGTTGAGATGCTGCCGCGCTCCGCCGAACGGCTGCCGCCGCTCCGCCTGCTCGACCTTCAACCGGCGAGCGTGTACTCCGCTGGTGCGGGCGATGAGCCGCTCGTAGAACTCATCCCGGTAGCGGGCGATCCGCGGCAATAACTTGGCGAGCGTCACCGTCGAGTCAAATGCCGCGGGGCCGTCACCGCTGATTCCGGCGGCCATCAGGATCGTGCCGGCCAGGACGGCCGCCGCTTCGAACAGCACTTCCTCGGCGGGCAAGTGAGCGGCGTCGGTCAGCCGCTGCATCAGTGCGTCGAGGGTCACCTGCTGGACGACGAAGCGACGGTAGCGCCCGTGCTTGTCCACCTGGTGCGGGTCCCATTGGCCGAAGTGGTAGTTGGGGCGCTTGTTGGCCGGATGATCGAAATCGTAGGCCCGCGGGTCGATCGCCAGCTCTTCGAGCTGCGCGGGGTTGAAACAGGCCACCCGCAGCAGGTCGGGATCGGTTCCCTGAAGCAGCTCCAGGGCCAGCTTCACTACCTCCCGCTCCGGTCCGTAGCTGATGCCCGCCCCGCGAATGTAGATCGGGATCGGCCGCACGTACTCGTGCGGATAGGGCTCAATCTTCTGCGATTCGAGGGCCGCCACCGGCCGGTGGCCGAGGAAGTCGTTCAGCCCGTCGAGCGCGTCGGCAATGATCCGCTCGGTCTCATTCCACGGGCCCCCTTGGCTCAGCACCGCCTCGCACATCCGCCCGATGAACAGCGGCCGGAAAAGCGCCTCCTCCGATTGATGGAAGAGCAGATCGGCATGGTGGCGGCGGTACGCCGGCAGTGCCTCATCAAACACCAGCCGCAGCACTTCGCTCGCTTGCCGGGCGTCGCTGAAGGCGGGACTGGTCTGCCCGAGCTGCGCAAGAGCCTGGCGAAGCCGATCCCCCAGCCGCTTCCACGCCGGCCGCTTGGACTCACCCGTCGGCTCCTGGGCAACCTGGCCGAACAGTGTGTTCACGTTCGCCAGGAACTGCCCGTCGCTGGCGCCGGAGGAGAAGTTGAGGTAGCCGAGCAGGTGCTCGACGAGGGGCCGCGCCGGGGGCGCTCCTTCGTCGGGACGCCGGCTTTCCCCGGCATCGTGTTGTCGCTCGACCATGCGTCCTGGCTCCGGCAATCCACAGCGGCCCATAGCCGCCGCAAGCGGGTTACTCCACACGATGGAAGTGATTGACCTGTCGCACTTTACGGCCGTCGCAGGGGCTGCCGAGACAGCCCAGCACGGGACCTACGCCTTGATCGTAGAAACCGCTGGCCGGTTGGTCTAGCGGGCGGATCGCGGTTCCGACCCGCCGGATGGCAATCGCCTGGCGGCAATCGCGGCCAAGAGCTGGTCGTGGGTGCAAAAAACGTGGACCGCCCCGAGCGGTGAGACCGTGGCCATGAACGGCGGCTGGAACTTTTCGATCATCCTCTTCATGTGCGGCAACGCGGCAACAAACGCCTGCGCCATCTCAGCACCTGTTTGGTCCGCGGACGTCAAGACGAATGAGTGCGTGTTCGCTTGGAGGAGTGCCATCTGCTCCAGTGTGTTGTGCCTCAGCGCCCGATCCTTGGTGAGGATGATCCAGCCGCTTCCCAACTTCGGGCACCCAATCCGTGTCCGGAGTGTCGTTGTCGAAGTGATCCTCTTTCAATTCGACCCGCTCGCCCTGCGCGCGAAGTGCCTCGGCGACAATCTTTCGCCCGAGGCACTTGTCGAGGAAGAAGACAAGCTCACGCGGCCGCGCTGAGCTTGAGCTCGCAGCGGACCCCTTCCTGGATTTCGAGCGGCGTGCAGCCATAGTCTTCCGCCAAGGATTCGATCGACTCGCCAGCCTTGTACCGCTCGGCCACCACGGCCGTCGTCACGCGCGATTCGATGAGCATCGGCCGCCCAAACGAGAACCGCGGATCGATCACCACGCTTCGCGGCGCGTCGGCCGCATCGAGCCGCGTGAACGGATAGAGCCGAGCCGCAACCTTCTGCTCCCACTCCACGCGCTCCAGATGGGCCATCACGTCGCGAATCACGAGCTGGCCCCTTTCCGCAACGTCCACGATCTGCCCCCCCAGCCGCTCCACAAACAGGCTGACCCCGTCGGTCTTGAATTCCTGCTGAATCAGCGGCCGTGGCCACCCCGTCTCCTGCTTGACGTAGTCTAGCGCCCGTCGAATCTTCGGCAGCCGCACCGCGTGCTGCGTCCGCAGCCCTCGCAGGACGTGCGCCTCCACCAGATTGAAGAACGACAACAGCGGCCGGCTGCGAACCGGCAGATCGATCACGCTGCGGAACCGAACGACCTTCCCCTCCTTCGTCCGATACCGCATCCCCAACACCCACGCACGCAGCGTGGCCCGCGGAATCGACAGGTAATGGGCCGCTTCCGGAATGCTGTACGCCGGGACGTCGCGCGGATCGCCCGAATCCCACCAGTCGGCAATTTTCATGTGGCTGTGGCGCTTCATGTGTCACTCGTCTCGCCATTCAAGACCTAACCATATCACAGTCCGCCCGCCCGGTCACTCGCTCCGGCACGGTTCAATTCGCTGACGTGATCCACAGGAACGGCTGGTTCGCTTCGTCCAGCCGCAGCTCGTACTTCAGCCCCGCCTTGAACAGCAGCTTGCGGAGAATGTTGTCGTAGAACGTCTTCGACTTGGGAAAGCTCACCTTCGTCGTCGCCAGATCGACCCGCTGGCGAGCCAGCGCGTTGTAGTCGATGACCAGCGGCACCTTCAGCCGGCCGACAATGGCTGTCAGCGCGTCCCCCAGCGGCGTGTCGTTGATCTCCACCGGGATGAACTTCAAGAGATCGGGCACCACGTCCTTGAGAGAGTTCTCCGCGGGCAGCGGCCAGCCGATCGGCCACGATTCCTTGGCGCTCTTGCTGCTGGTGATCCGAAGCTCCACCTGCCCCCCCTCTTTCACCGGCACCATGACCAGCCCCGCCGGGCGGATTGCCGCGGCCAGTGCCGTGCCGTGCGACAGTCCCAGCAGCTCGTCGCCGACCGGATCGCACGCCTCCAGCGCCGCCAGTGCCGCCGCGTCGGTCGTCAGCTTGAGTTTGAGCGTGCCGCCGATCTTCTCGACGACGTCGCGCGGCGCTTCCCCCTTGGTGCTGAAGCTCACCTTGCCCGCCAGGGCTTCGTGCGTCGCTACAAGCTGCGTCGGCAACAGCCCGAACGCAGCCGGTTTGGAGTCGAGCCCCTCGCTTCCCCCTTCCTTGAGTCTGGCCAGCCAGCGGGCAATGCCGGCGGCATCATTGGCGGTGAATTTGCCGCCGGGAAGGATCAGCTTTTCGTCCAAGGTCAGAATGCCGGTGACGCGGTAGCTGGGCCGCTCGCGAGTGCCGGTCGGCTGGAGCTTGACGCTGTCGCCGACGTTGCCGCCGCGGATGCGGACGCCGGTGATGCCGGCCTTGTCGAGCAGGGCGATCCACTTGCGGGCCTGCTCCGTCGGAAAGCCGGGCGCCATGACGAGCTCCAGCTCGACCCGCGCGTCCTGAGCCAGCGCCTCGGCCGGCAATCCGGCCTGCGCCAGGAGCAGGCTGCAACCCGCCAAAAGCCAAGCCGCCGAGTGCATTTTGCCGGCCATAGGGACCTCCGCGTAACTCGCTGGATCGTTAAGTATAGGACGGGGGAGGGTTCAGGGTTCAGGGTTCAGGGTTCAGGGTTCAGGGTTCAGGGTTCAGGGTTCAGGGTTCAGGGTTCAGGGAAGTCAAAGTTCAAAGTTCAAAGTTCAAAGGTTCAAAGGTTCAAAGTTCAAAGCCGGTCTCCAACCACTCACCACTCACCACCTTGATAGCGCGTATACGCACCCCTCTGGCCGGCACTTACGTCGCGCCGAACTACGGACGCAGGTGCGCAACTCGTTGGCCTGCCTTGACTTGGATTCACCGATCACCGATCCACATTCTGGCTGCTCCTAAGGTATCTCAAGACGTTCAGTCTCCGCTAGCGCGTTTGTGCGGGGTATTTGTCCACTGCCCGTGCTGCCCGTGTCGGCTTTCGCTTTGCGAGGGTTCAGGGTTCAGGGGCACCCTCACCACTCACCAACCCGATAAGCGAAAAATACATTCATGTTCGCTTATGCTTCGCCCTTAAGTCCTGGAGTCGCAAGCCTTTAACGTTTCGGACCTTTTCTCCTTTAATAAGTGCCCTCCCGCCGCCCCCCGGCGACGGCTGGCCGGAACATGAACGTATGTTCCAGTCAGCAAGCGACTTGCGGCGCCAACAGCCTCGCCGGCCCCTTGCGGGCGATTAGTGCCGATCAGCGCAAAATTGGCCAAACGCGCCTTATCGCCCGGCGTCGCAGCCAAGCCTTGGTCTACCAGATTTTGAAAGATCAACAGCGCGCAGCAGCGACCGGCCGAAATGGCAGGCTGCCGGGCCGCCGGGAGGCAGGCTGCAAGTGCCGTGCCGCAAGTGTATACATCTGTTCAAAGACGCTCAAGACGCTCCCACGAAAATCCCTCTCCCCCTGGGAGAGGGTGGCGGCGCAGCCGCCGGGTGAGGGTTTTCATCCGTCGGGGCGCCCGACGGTCATGTTGCCTCCGCGTGGAGCGTGGGAACGAGAGAATACCGGTTCGTAGAAAGAACTTGCGCTGGGCCGGCAATCCTTGCAGACCCAGGTGCAGGCAAGTTCGAACCCCGGGAAATCCATTCCCCCAAGAGATAGTCGCAAACGGAGCGAGGAAGCGGACATTCCGGGCAAAGACTTCTTGGAAATCTTGCCGGCAATCCTCCCCTCCTTCGTCCACCTTGCCCCGCGCGGGGCGCACTGATACGATTCCCGGCGACAATCCTCTGCCGTGCTCGTGTTTGCGCCCGCCATTTTCTGGGGAGCCGATACAAGTCCGCAGGGGGGCCGAATTTGGCCGAGGTTGCGAGTCCAGTCAACGCTCGTGCGCTCACGCGCATCCGTTGAATAACTCTCCCCTAGGCTCTGGCTCCCACTTTAACTTGCGGGCTCTCAAGAACCCGGGCCCACGGCACTTGGTGGAAGATTGTCGCTTTTTTTCTCTGCCGCTGATGGTTGAGCTCGATCGCAAACAAGATCAGCTTCTCGCTTCGCTCCGCGAGCTGGAAAGCTGCGCTGTGGCCTACTCCGGCGGCGTCGATAGCGCCGTCGTCGCCAAAGCGGCATTCCTTGCTCTCGGCAAGCAGGCGATCGCGGTCACCGGCGTCAGCTTTAGCCTGGCCGCGGGGGAGCTGGAAGCGGCCGCGAAAATCGCCCGACTGATCGGCATCGAGCATCGGGTGATTCAAACCAGCGAGTTCGCCCAGGAAGGATACACCCGCAACGCCCCCGACCGCTGCTACCACTGCAAGACCGAGCTGTATACGCAGCTTGAACAACTGCTCCCGCAGCTTGGAGTGGCGACAATCGTCAACGGCGCCAATGCCGACGATGTGGGAGACTATCGCCCCGGGATGCAGGCTGCCGGCGAGCATCGCGTCCATAGCCCGCTACTCGAATGCGGCATTACGAAGAGCGAAGTCCGCCAGCTTGCCTCCCGCTGGGGACTGCCCGTGTGGGACAAGCCGGCCAGTCCGTGCCTGTCCAGCCGCGTGGCGTACGGCCAGGAAGTGAACCCCCAGCGGCTGGCGATGATCGACCGGGCCGAGCAGTTCCTGCGGCAGCACGCCTTTCGCATCTGCCGCGTGCGGTACCTGGGCGGCGACGTGGCGCGGATCGAAGTGCCGCTGGCGGAAGTGGCGCGGCTTTGTGAGCCTCCGCTGCGCGAAGCGGTGGAAGCGGAGCTGTTGCGACTAGGCTTTCGCAGCATCACCATCGACCCAGCCGGCTTCCGCTCGGGGAGCCTCAACGAACTGATTCAGCTCAATGCGCCGCCCCGTGCTGGCGGTTAGAATCGAACGGAAACAATTCCCCGTTTAGCGACCGATCACGGCGCGCAGCCGTTTCGCGATTGCAGTGTCGATCGTTTCTTGCACAGAGGCTCGGAGGCGCGGAGGCGCGGAGGCGCGGAGGCGCGGAGGCGCGGAGGCGCGGAGGCGCGGAGGCACAGAGCAGCAGGGACCACATTGCTGCTCCGTGTCTCCGTGCCTCCGAGCCTCAGTGTCAAAAAACGAATGACGCCGCCCCAGGACAGCTTCTGACACTAGCGCATTTCCTTAGCGGATCATGACCGCAGGCCAGACGCCTGCCCGACGAGGCATTACCTCCCGGATCTTCGGCCTACGCTGCGTCCCGGCGGCTTGCGAATCCAAATATCGCAGAGCTGGTTGGGGCTGCCGCCGTAAACCTGGATGAAGCTGGGGCCGAACTCGCCCCCCTTGCGAAGCTGGTCGAGCAGGACATTGAACTTGCGGGCGTCGGTCATCAGGTACTTCACATAGCTGTAGGCTGCGATGCCGCCGCTGTCGGTGTCCATCTTGTTGGTCATGAAAGCGTCCGGGCTCGGCATCCGCGCGACGACATCGGGCACCGCATTGTCCCAGGCCAGCACGCGTGCATCCTTGCCGTCGATGCGGCTGGCGACGACCCGCCCCGCCCCCTGCGAGAACCAGGTCGGAGTGCCGCTTTTGCCGAGTGCTGCGACATAGCAGCCGCCGATCTGCTCCGCCAACAGAGCATCGAGCGAGAAATCCTCCGACTTCGGCGGCAAAAACGCGGCATACGCATCGACGATGCTAAAACGGAAATGGCCGCGCCAGGCCGGCGGCAGATCGCGCTGCTCGACCATCTTGCCGAACTCGCCGTAATCGTACCGCTCCTTGAAGGCAAACAGCGTCATCCGCCCCTTCACCAGCGGCTGGTCCGGCGGCGCCTTGAAGATCGCGCCGATCTTGGGCGCCAGCGCCTCGGCCTTCTCGCCAACTTCCTGCAGCGCATTGGGGCCGATGCTTCCCAGCACGAGGAAGTTCGCCGTCTCGTGACGGTCGGCGGCAATACCGGGCATGCCCAGTCGCCAATTGCCGTCGGCCAGCTTCGCGCGGTCGGCGGTCAACTCTTCGTGGGTGGCTTTCGTCGCCTTGTACAACGCGGCAACCTGGCCGATGGGCAGCTTGGGATCGCTCCAGTCGAACGTCGCTCCTTCGTCGATCCATTTCTCGATCTTGGAAATCACGTCGTCGGCCAGCGGCGGCAGATTCATCGGCATTCGCTGGCCGCTGCCAGTGCCGCGGAGCTTCTTGACGAGAAAACTTTCGGCCCCATTGCCCGAGATAATCGGCGCGCCGCCGTCGCCCCCGCGGAGGAGCCCTTCAAAAGTCGTGAGGTTGAAGTTGTTCCGCGGCTGCATGTTGCCGTGGCAGCCGGTGCAAGTCTGGGCCAAGACGGGCGCCACATCGCGAGCGAAGCTGATCGTTTCCTTGCCGGTGGCCGTTTTGATTTCGATTGCCATCGGCATCGGCCGCGGCAAATTGGCTACGAGCATGTTGAGGTTCACGGCCGGATCCGTCCCATCGTATTTGGCCCCTTCAGTGACCCACGTCTTGAGCTTGGCCAGCTCGGCATCGGGAATGCCCGAGCCGCTGGGGGGCATTTCCTTCCCTTCGATCTTCTCAATGACGACGCTGCCGGCGGCATCGCCGGGGAAGATCACCTTGCCCGCCTTGGAGCCCTTCATGAGCGCTTCGTAGCTGGCCATCGACAGGTCGCCGCGGGCATTGCGAACGTGGCAGCCGCCGCAGCGGGAAACGATGATCGGGGCCACGTCTTTGGTGAAGCTGATCGTTCCCGGGCCGGCGGTCGGTTTGTCCCCCTTCTTGGCGAGGGGCCTGAGCTCCGGCAGCTTGACCCCTTCCAGCTCCAGCAACGAATGCGCCCGCAGGAGGCGGCTGTAAGCCCCTTCAAGCTGGCCGAGCGTCTGTTCGTCGGCCTCGGCCGCCAGCTTTTCCAGCCGCGCTTGGGCCTCCTTGATCGCTTCCCCCGACTCCTTGAACTTTGAGTTGTTGAAGAGGTTCCCCGCGCGGGTCACCAGCGCTGCGATGGCGGTGATTTCCTTGCGCTGCTCAGCAGTCGGGGCGGCTGAGGAGGCCGCAGTCAAACCGATAATCAGTGCCAGTGCCAAGGGCAGACGTGGAAGGGTCATGCAAGATCCTCAAAGCAGCAGTTGACGGCGGCGCGCCCTACGGTTCCGCATTGTAAGCCACAGGCCGTCAACAAGTTAGCGCATAGCGCCGCAATCGCCCCTAGCGGTATAGCGGCCGGATTACCCGATTGTACTCACCCCTTGCGGTGGTGCCGGCGGACGACGTACTTGCTCGCAGCCCGCTCGGCCAGGTCAGCCCGGCGGCTGGCCTTGTAGCCGTGTTCCACGGCGAACCACTCGGCATACCGCTCGCGGTCGATGGAACGCGAGTTGCGGCTATCGAGCACATGGCCCAGCTCATGGATCAGGACGTTATTGAGGTAGAAGTCCTTGATCGCTTCCTCCGTCCAAAACAGGCTCCACTCGCGGGCGCCGGTCTGTTGCCACTGGGCGCCGAACATGCGGGCTTCGATCTGCTGCGACGGCTTCGGGGGGGAGGTGAACTTCTCGACTAGATTCTCCTCGATCGGATAGAGGTAGACCGCCGATCCCCACTGCATGCCGTAGCAGGGTGCGATCCGCCGCTTGCGCGTCATCTGGCTCATCTGGACCACTTCCAGCGGGGCCAACAGCGACTCAGGAAGCTGGTTGAGCCGCTGGCGGACTTCGTCTTCGGTGAGGACGTGGCGATAGCCGCTGCCGGCGGGAGCGACGATGACCTTGTAATCGCCGCTACCGCGCTGTCCCGGCTCGTACCAGTTCTCAGGAGGGAGAAAGGGCCCACGCAGCGTCGAGCGGGCCACGCGAGCCCCTTTACCCGCCATGACCACCCGGCGCGACGCCACAGCCCGGCCGGCGGGTCTGCGCGGCGAGGCAGCGTTCTTGCGGGTGGGTCGGCTGCGCGGGTACATGGCCAGTGGCTGGGAAGGTGAATCTGGATCCGGGAATGCCATCGGGTTGCCACTCCCATCCTACGAACCCTCCCAGGGACATTTCAAGCACTATATTTAAGTGCCTTGCTAGCAACGACTTGCGCCGCCTGGCGACCTGGACGCGAAAGGCCCGGAGAGACGATTCTGGGGCTGGAGCCGCCGTCGGTCAGGCGGGCAAGGAAGCTGCCGGTGGGTCGATCCGGCTGGTATCGATCGGCGAACCGGTGCCGGGCACCGGATTGAACGAGACGACTGCCAAGATGCCGAGGATGACCGCCAAGATGACCACCGCGAGTACGACCCCCCACAACCAGAGGGGGGCTTTCTTCCGCCGCTTGACGACGCGCGCCGGTGCGGGTGCCGCTTTAGGCGCCGGAGCGGGGGCTGCCAGCGGCGCGGCATCGGCCGGCTTGGGCTCGACGCGTTTGGGGGCTGCCGGCGGAGGGGGAGTGATGGCGGGGGCCGGAGCGGATGCGGGAGGAGAGCCCCCCGTATTCAACTTGAAGATCAAATCCAAATCGGACTCGGACGGTTTGGCGGTCGGATTGCTGATTGGCTTGGCTACCGGGAGCGGCTTGTCCGACTTTCCGGCTTTGCTGCGATCGGAATCGCCCGACTTCCGCGGCTTGTTCGGATCGAATCCTTTGACGGTTCCTTCCTTGCTCTCGTCGGAAACGGTGTCGCCGGCAGGGCTGGGACGCAGGCGAAAACCGCCGCTGGAGCCGCCGGGCCGAGAACCGCTTTTGGAACCGCTGGAGGAGCCGCCGCCGACACGCACCGCCCGCCGAGAGCCGGCGGTCAGAGCAGCCGCTTTGAGGGCCATCTCGCTGCTCCCCGGCTCGAATTTGTAGCCGTGATTAGCGAGCCATCCTTCCAGCGCTTCGGCCACTTCCCGCATCGACTGATAGCGCCGCTCCGGCTTCTTCTGCATCATCTTCACGCAGATATCGACCAGGTCGCGCGGACAATCGGGACGGTCCTTGCGGATGTCCTCCGGCATTTGCGTCTGGTGCTTGGCGATCCGCTGGGCGAGGCTCCCTTCGGGAAACGGCGGATGCCCGGTGAGCAGGTAATAGAGCGTGCAGCCCAGACTGTAGATGTCGGTCCGCGAATCGACCTTGTGACTGTTGACCGCCTGCTCGGGGGACAAGTAATCGGCCGTCCCCAGCACGTTTTCATTGTGCGTCATCGTGAGCGAGGCGTTCTCACCATCCGAATAGAGCGCCAAGCCCAGGTCGAGGATCTTCACCACCCCCTTTTGATCGACGAGCAGATTGGCCGGCTTGACGTCCCGATGAATCAGGTTGTTTTCGTGGGCGTAGGTAAAGCCCTCGGCCGCCTGGGCCACGTAGTTGCAGGCCAACTCCAGCGGCAGCGGCCCTTCCTGCTTGACGATCGTCTGGAAATCCTTGCCTTCGATGTACTCCATCACCAGGTAGTGCTGATCGCCGTCGTTATCGACGTCGTAGGCCCGCACGATATTGGGATGGTCCAGGGAAGCGGTCGCCTGCGCCTCCAGGTGGAACCGGGCCAGATACGACGAATCGTTGACCCGCTTCTTGGGCAGAATCTTGATCGCCCGCTGCCGCTTGAGCATCGTGTGCTCGGCCAGGTAGACGGCACTCATGCCGCCGGAGCCGATATGCCGAAGCAGCTTGTACTTGCCGAGCTTGAAGCCTTTGTACTTGCGGCTGAAGAGGACCTCAGACTGCCAGGCGGTGAGCAGGCCGGCGTTGATCAGGTGCGCCGCCACCGCCTCGGCATCGTCGGGGAGCATGCCGCCGTGCTGCTGCCGCAACTGCATGAGCGTCGTCCGCAGCGCGTCCTCCGTGATGAGCTGGCTGCGCTCGAGGTAGTCGATGAAATTTTCGACGCTGAGAGTGGCCATACCGTGAGTTCGGACTCGGATCCCAATCGGGTCATGCCTCGCGTGGGAATCGAATCAACAATCTCCCCTATGTCGGCCGCGCTCCTTGCCGGCAACCAAGGGCATCCTCGTGGTGGCGCCAAACGCCCGGAAAGCAGCCACGGGCGGTACGAGGATGTGGGAACGGACGGGAATAACCGATGGATGAAAAGGTTACACCTGCGCGGGGCAGGCGTAAAGCATCTTTCCTTCATTTTAGCAAGATTTGGGCCAATTCAAAACAGCCAGGACCGCGCCGTTGACGCTGGGTCAGCAGTCCCCAAGAATCATGGTTTGCGGCCGCCCCATGGCGACGGGGCAGGATAGACCGGGCAGTCGGCCCAAACGATCCCGTTGGCAGCGACAATTCGCCGCTCGACAAAAAGAATGCTTCATCAGGTCATCCTCTTTACCCGCGCTGGCTGCCATTTGTGCGAACAGGCCGAGGGGGTGCTGCTGCGCCACGGCCTGCAACCCACGCCGATCGACATCGACGCCAGTCCGGAACTGCGCGAGCGCTACGGCACGTGCGTGCCGGTGGTCGTGATCGACGGCAAAGAACGATTTCGCGGCCAAGTCAACGAGGTTCTGCTCCAAAGGCTGATTCGGCGAATGTAGGGCACTCGCTCCGCGAGTGCCCAGGTGATCCAATGCGCCGCAGAGGATTTCACCCTTTCCGCCCAGGGACGCCTTTCATGCACTAGCGCAGCGAGTGCATTACGTTTATGGCCCGAAAAGACTCACCGACTCCGGGGACGCTCCTGGGAGTGTTTGCCCGGTATTGGCAACCGGGGCAGGTGAAGACCCGGCTGGCCAGGCGGATCGGCAACGAGAGTGCTGCCCGGTTACATCGAAAATTTGTCGAGACGACCCTGTTGCGATTGGCTGGCCTGGGCGGAGAGCAGTGGCTGGCAGTCAGCCCAGGGGAGGCGCTGCCGCAGATGGCACAGGAGTGCCATGCAGCGGCCGATTGGCGGTTGAGCGAGCAGAACGGCAGCGACCTTGGCTCGCGGATGAGCGATTTTTTCTCGCGGGCCTTCGAGCAGGCCGATCGGGTGGCGCTCGTTGGCTCGGACAGCCCCGATCTCCCGCGGGAATATGTCGAGGAGGCGCTGGCGGAGCTGGCGCGAGTGCCGGTGGTTTTGGGACCGTCCGGCGACGGCGGGTATTACTTGATCGGCCAAAGTGCGCGGCCTGGTAAGACGATTGACCTGGAAGTGCTGTTTGACGGCATTCCCTGGAGCACGCCGCACGTATTGCCGCTGACGCTCGACCGTCTGGCAAAACGTGGCATCGACTATCATTTGCTGCCGGCGTGGTGCGACGTGGACGAGTGGGACGATCTGGCGGCGCTCCAGCAGCGGCTCTCGCAGCAGGGCGCGAAGCTCGATGAGCCGCTGGCGGCGTTGCTCGCTACGGTCGCCGCTGAATTCGCCAGAATTCAGGCGGGCGCGAATCGTTGAACGGCTCCCGAACTCTGGCGAGCTCGGCTACGGGGGATGTTTCGCTCGATGGTGGACGTGCTGATTATCGGCGGCGGCGTGATCGGCTTGTCGCTGGCGTGGGAGCTCGCTCGCCGCGGCAGCCGGGTGCAGGTCGTCGAGCGCGGCGAGCCGGGTAGGGAAGCATCGTGGGCTGGAGCGGGGATTTTGCCGTCGGCCAGCCGGGCGTCGAGCCACCCGTACGAGCGGCTCTGTGCGCTGGCGTGCGACCTTCATCCCCACTGGGCAGCGCAGCTCTGCGAACTGACGAGAATCGACACGGGCTATCGGCGCTGTGGCGGCTGGTATCTCGGCCGCACGTACGGCGAGCGGGCAGCCCTCGCCGCCTGGGCCAATCTGGCCCGAAAAGAAGGATTGCCAATCCAGCCAGTTCCCATCGATGAGATGAGGACTCGCGAGCCGGGATTGTATTTGGGCCATGGCAACGGCTGGAAAATCCAGGACGTCTATCTCGATCCGGACGAGGCGCAACTGCGCAACCCGCGCCATTTGCAGGCGCTCGTGGCGGCGTGCCGACTGGCGGGAGTCGAAGTAATCCCCCAGGTGGAGGTGCGAGAGCTCGTCGTCCAGAACGGTCAAATCGTCGAGCTGCAAACGACCCGCGGCGCGATGCGAGCCGGCCGATACTGCTTCACCGCGGGCGCTTGGACCGGAAAGCTGCTCGGCACTGCCGTCAACGTGCTGCCGATTCGCGGGCAAATGGTTCTCTTTCGCTGTGACCAGCCGCCGATTCGTCGGATCGTCAACGAAGGCTCGCGGTACCTGGTTCCGCGTGACGACGGCCGGCTGCTGGCCGGATCAACGGAAGAAGAAGTCGGCTTCGACAAGCGGACCACCGAAGAAGGAATTACGGAGCTGACGGCATTCGCCCGGCAGCTCGTTCCGGCGCTCGCCGATGCCGAGATTGAGCGAACCTGGGCCGGTTTGCGGCCGGCGTCGCTGGACGGACTGCCGTATATGGGGCGGCTGCCAGGGCTGGCCAATGCGCTGGTCGCTGCGGGGCATTTCCGCAGCGGGCTGTACCTGTCGCCGGCGGTCGCAGTCGTGATGAGCCAGCTTCTCCGCGACGAACAACCGCAGATCGACCTGACGCCGCTGGGCGTGTTGCGGTGAGCTGGCCAAATGCGCGCAAAAAAGCTCCGCTTCCGGAGACTGGAAGCGGAACTTCAGAGACGGCGCTCCCCAGCGGAGCTTGGGGGCGAGTCGTCGGTCAGAACGGCGAGAAGTTTATTCCTTACTCTTCCGTGCTGTCATCCTTGGGAGGATCAGCCGGCGGAGTCGTGTCGCCTGGCGGCGGCGTGGTGGTGTCATCCGGGGGAGTCGTCGTGTCGCCTGGCGGGGGTGTGGTGGTGTCACCGGGGGGAGTCGTGGTCGTGTCGTCCGGCGGCATCGTGCCCGTGTCGCCCGGGGTCGTGGTGTCGACAGGCGCGATGGTCGGGCCGCAACCAACGAGCACTGCGCAGACGGCCAAGGCCGCCATCAAGGCAATCAACTTCTTCATAATCTTTTTCCTGCTTGTTCGAGCTGGGAAATGAAAAGGGGACCTGCGAGCGCAGGGTACGCCCCTGCCGTCGCTAGCAGGATTGATCCGTTTGGATGACGATTTATTCGCGCAGCCTGGAATTTTTTCCCCCTGGCGCAAAAAAGGGGCTCATAGCGACAAAACGTCGTTTAACGCTCGATCGGCCAACCTGAGTGGCGAAAAGCGCCTAAAATGCGGAGGACGGGCTTCTTCATCCTTAAGACCTCTGAATTTTTGGCGAATTTCGGGAATAATGTCCCCGCTGAACGGTTCTTCCAGGAAGGGATACGGTTGATGTCGCAGGTACCGACCCCGCCACACCAGACAGGCCCCTGCCAGGAGCCGGCCCCCGCGGCCTGCTGTTTGGCCGGGTTGTCGCTGGAGTCGCTGGTACTGGCGCATCATGCGGCCGTGTACCGGTACGCCTACCGGCTGACCGGGACCGCCGCCGATGCCGAGGACCTGACCCAGCAGACGTTTCTGATCGCGCAGCAGAAGTTGCACCAGCTTCGCGAGGCAGAACGGGCGGCTGGTTGGCTGTTTGCCATTGCCCGCACGACCTATTTGAAATCGCTGGCCAAGCGGTTTCCCGCACTGACGGACGGCAACCTGGCCGAGACCCCGGCACCCAGCCGCGAGATCCTGGAGATCGACTCCGAGGAGCTCGCCAAGGTGCTGGCCGAGCTGCCAGCCGAATTGCGGTTGACACTGGCCATGTTTTACTTTGAAGATCTGTCCTACCAGGAAATCGCCACACAGCTCGAGGTCCCCATCGGCACGGTGATGAGCCGTTTGTCGCGCGCCAAAAACAGGCTGCGGCAGAGGCTGGGGATCGAAACCCCGGCGGCCAGCAGCCCACGCAAACCACACGTTCCCAGCGGAGACATTTCCCTCAGTTCCCGGTCCACTCACACGGCTCCATGAATCTCACACCTCACGATCGCGAACTCCTCCGCCAGCGGATGGACGCCTGCCGAATCGGCAGCGACGACCTCGCGCTGCCGGAGATGTCCGACCTGTCGGCCTCGCTGCGGACCGATGCGGCACTGCGCGAGGAATGGGAAAGCCGGCAGCGGAGCGAGCGGCTGATTGTCGCGGCCATGGAGGATCTGCCTGTCCCCGCGGGATTGGCGGATCGTATTCTGGCCGCTGCCCGCGCGTGCGACGGCAATCGACTGGCGGAAACGACCGAGCAGGCGGTTGCCACCGTTGGGGACGCGAATGCCGACGTGGAGGTGCAGTCCCCCACGCGCCAGGCACTGCTCACCCGCCGGCATTGGTCGTGGATTGGCGGCGTGGCGCTGCTTCTCTTGGCAGCAGTCGTCGTTCAGCAGACCTTTTTCGCCCCGCCGACCCGCGTGACGAAGGAACAACTGGTAGACAGTGCGCAGAGTTGGTTTGATGCCGCAGTGAAGCGACCCGGCGGTCCGCAGTTGGGCCAAGCGCCCATTGCGTTCCCTCAAGCCGCTGTCCGGCTGGCCCCCCAGGCGTGGCGTTCTATGCCCACGGCCGAAGAGCGCTCGCTGGTGGCCTTCGATTTGACCCGGCTCCAAATGGGAGGCCCGGTCTTCTTGTTTGCGGCCAAAACGAACAAGAAATACAACGTCTCCAGCGTTCCTTACACGCGGCTGAGCGCGACGGGGGGACTGGAAATCGGCGCGTGGCAGCAAGGGGACGTGCTCTACGTCGTGGTCATCGACCAGCGGAGCGGGCGGCGTCTGCAGGATGTGCTCCATAGCGCGAGCCTGGCGTGGGTAACGACTCGGCCCGGCTCAGCGCGGTGAATAGCGCTGTGCCGGTTCGCCATCGACACTACGAGTGACTGGCATCGAATTCGTCAGCAGCCATCCTATCGGCAGCCCAGCGTGTCTTTCGCTTGGGGGTGATGGCAAGTCGCCTGGCGGCTCGCTGATGCGAGGGTCCCCTGCCGAGGCGCCGCGATGAGGGGTGTGCGGGCGGGAGCAGATGTTCCTAGCCGGAGGCAAACCTGCCTCCGGGTGCCGGACGGCGGTGATGGAACGTGTTTCCGCGGGGCCGCGTCTTGTCAGAACACATTCTTGATCGACGCCTCAGCTACTGGCAAATTCACTGCCGGGTTGCACGGCAAGACGGCCGTGCCACAAGATCAAACTGTGCCACCCGCCGCCTCTTCCGGCGACGTGGCTGGTGGGACGCGCTTCTTCCGCCGCGGCTCGATGCGGAGCAGCGCTTGCGCCACCAGGGCATCGCGCACGGCACGCCGATCCACGGCTGCCTGCTGGCGCGCCGATTCTTCGGCCAGGCGACGAGGCGCTGCCGCTGGTGTACGCAGCGCGAACCACAACCAGCACGACGCCAACCCGTAAGCGTGTCAGCGAGGCGTTTCTGCAATACTGGACCACTACGGGGCATTGTGGATGCCTGCCCATTGACGCCGCCGGGCAAAATCCCCTAGGGTTGAAAAGTGGCAACCACGCGAAGGAGCCCTACGAAATCGTCGGTTCTGGCCTGTTCAGAGCCGCTCGGCACAGGGAGCCTCAACTACTGCAACGGGACGAAACCATCATGAGGTGCTCCGTAGCCAGCGACGACATCGCCCTGGCCCATGAGATCAGAGACCTGCTGATTCAGTTGGGCCACGACTGCCCCGCCTCGCGCATTCTGCGCGTCGAGCAGATTGTGCCGGCGATCGACGCCATCCTCCGCTCTTCGCCCGCAGGGGGCGGACCGGCAGCCGCCGACAGCGTGCCGGAGATCGTGCTGGTCGTGCTCCCCCCCAATCCCGAACTGGCTCTGCTCGTGGTGCATGCGCTCCGCCGGCGAATCGGAGCGGGGATTCTGGCGGTCGGATCGACGGGCGACACGAAGCTGGTGCTCCGCGCGCTGCGCGAAGGGGCATCGGAATACCTCGATCAATCGGACTTGCGGTCCGAGCTTTCGGGGGCGATTGCCCGCCGCGGTACCAGTGAAAACGTGGGGCCGGTGATCGCCGTGCTGACTCCCGGCGGCGGGAGCGGCGGGAGCACCATCGCCTCCAACGTGGCCGTTGCCCTCGCCCAGAAGTACAGCGGCTGCGCTCTGTTCGACATGAATCTCGAAACGGGGGACATGGCGCCCCTGCTCGACCTCAAGCCAGCATACACGCTGACGGACCTGTGCCAGAACGCGGATCGGCTGGATCTGAGCCTGCTACAGGGCTGTCTGGTGCGGCACAGCAGCGGCCTACAGTTGCTGGCGGCCCCGGCGCGCATCTCCGACGCCGCGCGGATCACGCCGGCAGCCATCGAATTGGTGCTGTCGCTGGCGGTCCGGCATTTTCCCTTCGTCGTCGTGGACCTCGACCATTCTTATCGGCCGGAGCAACAGGCCGCCATGCGCCAAGCCAACATCCTGGTCCTGGTGATGCGGCTGGATTTTATCTCGCTGCGCAACACGCGGCGGACGCTGGATTTTTTTCAGGAGATCGGCATCTTGCGGGAGCGGGTGCGAATCGTCGCCAATCGCTGCGGACAATCCGGCGAAATCACCGCCGCGCAGGTCGAGGAGTCACTGGGTCTCAAGATCGCGCACTTCATCCCGGAAGACCAGCGGGCGGTGACGCGGGCGTCGAACAATGGCGTCCCCGTCGTTCTGGAATCGCCGTCTGCCAAGGTTTCCCGCGCGCTGGTGGAACTGGCCACCAACCTCGCCGCGTCTAAACCGGCCGGCGGCTGAGAAAGGGCAACGTCATGACGAACGACTCTTCGTCACCCGCCGAACAGCCGAGCGGCGGAACAAGCCGCGAGATTCAGCCGCACGATCTGGAGTTTTACAGCGCCCTCGACCGCGATCTGCACGACCTGAAGAATCTCCTCTGGCCGGCAGGCGTGCAGGCCGACTGTGCGTCCAGCGAGTCGTCCGCAGCCGTGCTGGCGGAGATACTCAATCGAATCGGCGGCGACATGCACAAGGCGCTAAAGATCGCCGCGCGCATGAGCGACCGCGTGCAGCGCCATTTGGAAAACCAGTCGGTATCCCAGGTCGAACGAAAAGCACCGGCCGCCAGACTCGCGCCGCCCGCTCCGGCCTGCCCGCTGCGGATTCTGTGCGTGGACGACGATCTGAGCGTGCGCGGCGCGGTGGCGCACCTGCTGGCCCATCTGGGACACGACGTCGAATCGGCGAGTTCCGGATCGGAAGCCGTGCAGCTCATCGCATCACGGAGGTACGACGCGGTGCTGACCGACATTCGCCTGCCGGATATGGACGGCCGCGGCATCACGAGGAAAATCCGCGCCCTGGGGTCCACGCCCGTCATCTGGCTGGCGGGCGCGGAATACGACGGGGCGGAAACCAGTGCCGACGAGCCCGATCGTCCGCACTGCATTCTCCCCAAGCCGCTGTTCCTGGACGCCTTGCGAACGGCGCTCGACAAGGTCGTGGCAGGCGGCACCAATTCCACTGCGGCGATCTAAGCGTTTTCAGCGGCGCCCGCCGCGGCCGCGATTCGGCTGCCGCGCTCGGCATTCGATCTTTGAATGTCGCGACAAACGATGGTCTGGACGGTACGGGAATCCTTTACACGGCAAACCTCTTTCGCCCGATCCCCGAAACGCGATTGAAAGCGATTATAGAGATGTGCCCAGCGATGGCGGCCGCCGTGTGAGCGGCTCGCCAATTGAAGGCATGGAGCGAGCTGTTTCGCACCCGCCTTCACATCCGTATCACACCAGAAAGAAAGAGTCTTGCCATGAGAAAGCTTTACTACAAGCTGCGAAATCACTTCAGCCGCGAGGAGGGAGCCACGATGGTCGAATACGGCCTGATGGTGGCCCTGATCGCCGTGGTCTGCCTGATCGCGGTAACGGCGCTGGGGACCAACATCAGTGCAATCTTCACCCAGATCGCCGGTGCCGTCTAAAACGGCGGCGTCGATCGACAGCGGAGAATGCCATGGAATCGTTGTCCGCGCTGCCACTGGGTGTGGTTCTGGTCGCTGTGCTGGTGGCTGCCGGCACGGACTTGTGGAGTTTCCGCATCCACAACGCGCTCACGTTCCCCCTCGTTTTGTCAGGCGTGCTCTACCACAGCGCGACTGCCGGAGCGAGCGGTTTTGCGGAGTGCGTCCTGGGGGCGATGATCGCCGTCGGGCCGCTTCTCATTCCGTACTTCGCCGGCGGAATGGGAGCGGGGGATTTGAAGTTGATGGCCGGCGTCGGCGTCTGGCTGGGACCGTGGGCGGCACTGCACGTATTGATCGTCAGCGGCCTGTCCATGGGACTTTGTTCGGCCGCGCTCCTGATTTGGGAGCGGAATGGAACCTGGTCGCGCGCCGAGATTCCGCTGGGTGCGACGCTGCCGTCCGCCGCAGAGGTTCCTGCGCTACAGGCCGCTTTGGGCCGGCGCGATCGGCGGAGAAAGGTGATTCCGTTTGGACTGCTGATCGCGCTGGGGGTGATCGCCACCGCGGTGTGGCTCGGCGGGTCAATCTGAGGCTCGGGCGAAGGGATTCCCTGACGACGCATTGAGGCGGCGGCTGATGGCTGCAGCACCCGGTGCGGCAATCATGACAGTAGTTCATTCGTCAGCCGCCCTGGTCGCGAGACTCGGGCAGCGGCGGACGCAAAGAACCATCTGAGAAGTCGGCAGCATTCTGGCGGATATTCCACGCGGAGGAGGAGCAACGTGCAACTAAGAACTATTTTGATTGGCGCCTTTGCCCTGGTGTTCGGGATCGCGGCAGCGATCGGAGCGTATCTGCTGGTGCAGAGCCCCGCCGCCGCGTCCAAGCCAGAGACGGTCTCCGTGGTCGTGGCGGCCGTGGACATCAACCGCGGCGAGACGCTGTCCGCGGAGCACCTGGTGCAGCGCGAATGGCCCAAGGATGCCGTCCCGGAGGGGGTCGTCCTTCACATGAAGGACGCGGTCGACCGGACGGCGAGGATCGCCCTGTTGAAGGGGGACTTGCTGTCGGAGGGCAAATTGGCTCCCGCCGGAGCCGGACGAGGCATGGCCGCCATCATTCCTGACGGGATGCGGGCCGTCACCATTCAGACACCCAATGTCGCCTCGGGCGTCGCCGGGTTCATTCTTCCCGGCAACAAGGTGGATGTTCTGCTGACGGTCAGCAGCTCGGGAACAAACGACCCCACGGGAGGCGGGAGCACCATTACCCTGCTGCAGAACGTTGAAATCCTGGCGGTCGATCAGCGCATCGATGCCCCCCAGGACAACAAGATGGACCTCAAGGAGCTGCGCTCGGTGACGCTCCTGGTAAATCCGGATGGGGCCGCCCGGCTCGATCTCGGCCAAAACAAGGGGACCTTGCGACTGGCCCTCCGCAGTCACGCCGACAAAGGCACTACGTTCGTTCAGCCCGCCACGCTGGCTGGGCTGAGAATCAACCCGCTCGAACCGATCACAGTCCTCCCACAAGTCCTGGAACAGGTGGTGAGCGAGAAATCGAAACCGGTCGCGCCCCCCCGGCCCGTCTTGATCCGCACGTTGCACGGCGCCGCGCCTGGCTTCGTGCAGTTGCCTTCCTCCATCCACCACGACGCTGAGGTCACGCCGGCCGCGGCGACATTGGAGGCGCACCATGCCAGGCCGATCGATCCGTCCGCGGCGATTTCCGGCCATCCCTGATTCCTGCACTAGTCGCAGAGACTCGATCCCCATAACCAATCGCGCCCCCACGCCCCTCCCATGTACGTCGCCGCTCCACAATCCGCCGCTCCTGCGCTGCCGAGCAAGCACCTTGCCCAGGCGCTCGATCTGGCCGAGCGGGCGATTGTAACCGTCGTCTATCTGGGGCTGGTCGCGCGACTACTGGCGCACGGCTGGTACAGCGGCGAGCTGACGAGCCTGTTGTTGCTGCCGTCGGAGGGGCTCGTGGTCGTCTTCCTGCTATTTCGGCGGCGAACAACGGACATTTCTCTGCGCGGCAGCGAGTGGCTCCTGGCCCTGACGGCCACGCTGGCGCCGATGCTGGTCGAACGGGGAACCGGAGCGGCGCTGGTTCCCACCTGGTTGGCGGCAGGACTGATGTTGATGGGCCTGATCGTGCAGATTCACGCGAAGATCACGCTGGGTCGCAGCTTCGGCTGCGTTCCCGCGCATCGCGGCCTGCAGCTTTCCGGCCCGTACCGCTTCGTCCGCCACCCCATGTATGCCGGTTACCTCCTCAGTCACATCGCCTTTCTGCTCGTCAACCCGACGCTGCAAAACGTCGGGGCGTATGTCCTGTGCTATGCCCTGCAAATTCCGCGGCTGATGGCCGAGGAGCGCTTGCTGGCGGTGGATTGCCGCTATCGCGAATACCAGGCGCGCGTCAAATCTCGCCTGATCCCGGGCATTTTTTAATTGCTACTTTCAAGGAACGAAACATGGTTGGAATCGCAACGTCGAAAAACGGAAATGGCTCCTCGTGGCGTGGGGGCATGGCGGGCGATCACGGGCCGGGCGAAACTCCCACGCAGGAGCTTCACTCCCGACTGATCGCCGGACTGGATCTGTCACGGATCGGTTCGATGAGCGACGAGGAGATCCGCGCGGAGATCCGCGAGGCGGCCGCCGACCTGTGCAACCGCAGCTCGAGCTTGCTGACCGCCGGCGACCGCGAGCGGCTCGTTGCCGAGGTGATGGACGAAGCCTTCGGACTGGGCCCGCTCGAGTCGCTGCTCCGCGACGCCACCATCTCCGACATCCTCGTCAACGGCCCCCAGACCGTGTACGTCGAGCGAAAGGGCCGGCTGGAGCTGACCGACGTCACCTTCGGCAGCGAACAACACCTGCTGCAAATCATCCAGCGGATCGTGGGGCGCGTCGGCCGCCGGGTGGATGAAACCACCCCCATGGTGGACGCCCGCCTGGCGGACGGCAGCCGCGTGAACGCCATCATCCCCCCGCTGGCGCTCGACGGTTCGCTGTTGTGCATCCGGCGATTCTCCGCCCACGCTCTGAAGGCCGACGACTTGATCGCCAAGCAGTCGGTTGCCAAGGAAATGGTGGAGTTCCTGGCGGGGTGCGTCGCCGCCCGCCGCAACATTCTGATCTCGGGGGGAACGGGCTCCGGAAAGACGACCCTGCTCAATATGCTGTCGGGCTACATTCCGCACGACGAGCGAATCGCCACGATCGAAGATGCCGCCGAGCTGCGGCTGCAGCAGCGGCACGTGGTGCGGATGGAGACGCGTCCGGCCAATGTGGAAGGGCAGGGGCTCGTCACCAGCCGCGACCTGGTGCGCAACGCACTCCGCATGCGTCCCGATCGGGTCGTCATCGGGGAGTCGCGCGGTCCCGAAGCGCTGGACATGCTCCAGGCCATGAACACCGGCCACGACGGGAGCATGACCACGTTGCACGCCAACGACACGCGCGACGCGCTGAGCCGCCTGGAGATGATGGTCGGCATGGCCGGCTTCGATATGCCCATGTGGGTGATCCGCAAGCAGATCTCATCGGCCGTACACATCGTGGTTCAAGCCGCGCGGCTTACCGGCGGCGTCCGCAAGATCACCAAGATCTCGGAAATCACAGGGATGGAGGGGGAGATCATCAGCATGCACGACTTGTTTGTCTTCAAACAAACGGGGCTCGATGCCGACCGCGTGGCGGAGGGTTATTTCGTCAGCACGGGGATCCGCCCCAAGTGCCTTGAACACCTGGAGATCCAGGGAATCCACCTCCCGCCGGAAATGTTCGAGGGCAAAACGCTCACGTTTTAGTGCAAGCGATGGAATCACCATGTCCGACCTGCTCTTCCCACTCCTGACCTTCCTGGCCGTCGTTCTGGCGATCTTCGGCGCCTACTCGCTGCTGTCGGACCTGTTCCTCCGCGATCGGCGCAAGGTCCAGGATCGGCTGGACGCCGAGTTCCACAGCAAACAGCGCGAGCGAGCCAAGAAGTCGCTGCAATTCAAAGACCTCCAATCGCCCCGCGGCGAAGTGGCGGAGGGCGCTAAAACGCCCTCCTTGAGCATCCGCCAGCGGCTCCAGGCGATGCTCGACCAATCCGGGCTCGAGCTGACGCTCCAGCGCTTGTTCTCCTATAGCGCCATCGCCGCGCTAGTCGCCGGGCTGGCCGTCGGAATGTGGCTGCGCAGCCCGCTGGCCGGATTGTTGGCGGCCGCCGTCGGGACCCTCGGTCCCTTCCTGTATGTGCATTTCAAGCGGAACGCGCGGCTGGAAGCCATCCGCCAGCAACTCTCCGACGCCTTCGACCTGATGGCCCGCATCCTCCGCGCCGGCCAGTCGATGGCCCAAGCCATGCAGGGAGTCGCTACCGAGTTCTCCTCCCCGATTGCCGAGGAGTTTGCCTATTGCTCGGAGCAACAGAATCTGGGCCTGTCCACCGAGATTTCGATGCGCGATCTGTCGCGGCGAACGGGACTGGTCGAGATGAACATCTTCGTGGTGGCGGTGCTCGTGCAGCGGCAGGTGGGGGGCAACCTATCCGAAATTCTCGAAAAGCTGGCGCAAGTCGTCCGGGAGCGATACAAGACCCGCGGCTTGATCCGCGGCCTGACCGCCGAGGGGCGAATGCAGGCCGGGGTGTTGATGGCGCTCCCCCCGCTGTTGTTCGTGGCGATGCTCATTGTGAACTACGAATACGCCAAAGTGCTGCTCGAGCAGCCGGTGCTGCTGTGGGGAATGGTGTTTTTCATGGGCGTGGGGGGACTGTGGATCCGCAAGATTGTGAATTTTGACTTTTAACTTCAGGTGCAGGTGTTTCCATGTCTGGTAGTTGGCTGCTGATTCTGATCGCGTTTTTTATGGCCGTGAGCCTGGCCGGCGTGGTGGGACTGTACCTGTCGGGACGCGATCGCCGGCTGGAATCCCGCCTGCTCGGTTTGGCGGGCACGGCGCCCGTTGCGGACAAGGGGGAAAACGCCAGTGCGATCGCCGCGGCCGTCAAGCGAGCCCTGCCGAAGGTGGGGCAGTCGCTCATGCCCGAGGACGAAGGGGAGCGCAGCAAGTTGAGAGCGAGACTGGTGCTCGCCGGGCTTTACAGCCCGCAAGCCCTGGTCATCTACCTGGGGGTGAAGATGGTGTTGATGGTCGCTCCCGCCCTGATCGGGCTGTTCGTGGGAAGCCTCGGCCTGTTCCCCCTGATCTACGGCGTGTTGATCGGCGCCTGCGCCAGCATTTTCGGGTCGATTGGCCCAAGCTTCTGGCTCGACCGCAAGAAGGCGCAGCGGCAGACGATGCTCCGCCGGGCGCTTCCGGACGCCTGCGATCTGATCGTGATTTGCATGGAGGGGGGCCTGAGCCTGACCGGCGCGCTGCGCCGCGTCGTCGGCGAGTTGCGGACCGCCCATCCGCTGCTGGCCGACGAGTTGAACATCGTGCAGCGCAAGGTGCAGCTTGGCGAGCCCCTGGCCGCGGCCCTCACCAGTTTCGCGACCCGCTGCGACCTCCAGGAGATGCGGTCCTTGGCTTCCGTCGTCAAGAGCGCCGAAAAGTTCGGTTCGAGCATGGTCAAGGCACTCCAGAATTATGCCGAATCGCTGCGCGTGCAGCGCCAGCAGCGGGCCGAAGAGATGGCCCAGAAAGCGGCCACCAAGGTGCTCTTTCCCACTTTGATGTTCATTTTTCCATCCATCCTGATCATCATCCTCGGCCCGGCGGCAATCAAGATGGCGGAGGTCCTCGGCGGCATGGAATGACCGGTGCGCCGCCCATCCTTCAGGAGACATCCCATGCGACTGCAAACCCAACCAATCCACAGGCAGCGCCCCACAGCGCATCCCCGGCATCGCTCCCCCGTCCGCGCGGGCCGGCTGCGCCGCGCCGCGGCCGCGGTCGAGTTCGCCATTGTCCTGCCGCTGTTGATCACGGTCTTTCTGGGGATGACCGATTTTGGGCGATTCGGCTACAGCGCCATCGCCCTGGCCAACTCCGCCCGCAGTGGCGCGGCCTACGCCAGCATGAATCCCTACGACAGCAGCAACCAGGCGGCCTGGCACGCGCGGGTCCGGCAGGCGGCCGTCGATGAACTGAGCCAGTCGCCGGCCTTCGACGCCAGCAAACTGACGATCACCGCCACCAGCACGCCCGAGAGCAGCGGCCTGCGCCGCGTCAGCGTTGTGGCCGCCTATCCCTTTGAAACGATCATCTCCTGGCCGCTGGTTCCCAATTCCATCGACCTGAAACAAACCGTCGTGATGCGCGAGATGCGATAGCAGGCCTCGTCCGCGGAGAAACCCTGATGTTCCCACTACTGCCGACTGACTGCAAAATGCCCAACCAGCGCCGCCAGGCCCGCGCGGCCCGCCGCGGGGCCGCGCTCGTGGAGACCGCCGTGGTCCTGAGCGTCTTTTTGCTGCTCATCCTTGGAACCCTCGACCTGGGCGTGGCCACCTACAAGTACAACACCCTTTCGCAGGCCGCGCGGCAGGGAGTTCGCCAGGCCGTCGTACACGGAGCGCTGGCTGCACCAGCAATGACCGTGTGGGGACCGAGCTCTTACGAAGGGACTGCGGCGGACGGCAGCGAACAGGCGCAGGCGGTCACTTCCATGTTGGCCGGATTCAAGCTGAGCGACGTCACGATCCGCGTGGAATGGATCGACGGCGGAAACAAAGTCCAGCAGCGCGTGCGGTATTCCGTCAGCAGCGAATACCGGCCGATCATCCCCTCATTCTTCAGCCAGGCCTCCTACACGCTCAGCGCCGCATCCACGATGCCGATCACTCACTAGAAAACTTTTATGAACAAGCGTCCGAAAAACTACCGATCGTTCCGCTCCCTCAAAAACCAACGCACGGGGACGATTCTCGTCATCACGGCTATCGTCCTGCTGGCGCTCGTCGGCCTGCTCGGGCTGGTGATTGACGCCGGCCTGCTCATGACCGCGCATCGCCAGGCCCAGAACGCCGCGGACGCCGGAGCGACTGCCGCGGCGATGGACATGCTGACCGGCAAGTCCGACGCGACGGCGATCGCCACGGCCGCGACGTTTGTCCAGGAGCACAACGCCCTGGCGGACGCCACGGTGACGGCCAACATTCCCCCCGGGAGCGGCGCTCACCTGGGGGAGGTGAATTTCGTGGAAGTCATCGTGGACTTTCCGGTGCGGACGCGGTTCATTCAGGTGCTGGGGGTCGCATCGCTGCGCACCGTGTCCGCCCGCTCGGTCGCCGGGTGGGAGCCGGCCAGGGTCGCCGCGGGGGTGATTGCCCTCGATCCCAACGCCCGTCCCGGGATCAATCTGACCGGGAACGGAGACTTGAAAGTGAACGGAGGCGTCATCGTGAACTCCAACGGCGGCGGGCTCGACGAGTTCGGACAGCCGATCGGCAACGGGAATTCTGGAAACGCCATCACGACCGCCGGCAATGGAGTGCTGTACGCGAGCGACGTCCAGTCGGTGGGCGGGGTCAACGCTCCTTCGATGATCAAGAACTATGACACCGGCAATTCGGAAAGTCCGCTGCACACGGGAAGCCTCGCACAGCCCGATCCCTACCAGTATCTGCCGCCCCCCACGACAGCCACCGGGGCGGTTGCCACGGATTACGGCGAGGTCAAACTTTCGGGCAACTCGGATGTCACCCTGTCGCCGGGAGTGTATTCCTCGATCACCGTTTCGTCGAACGTCAACGTAACGTTGAGTCCGGGGATCTACATTATCGCGGGAGGGGGCATCACGATGACCGGCAACTCGACCCTCACCGGCTCCAATGTGATGATCTACAACACGGGAAGCGACTATAACGTCAACACCGGGCTCCCCGATTCGGGCGATGGTTCGTCCGCCCCCCCAGCCTCCGGAAGCGCGACCTTTGGATCCATATCGATCACCGGCAATGCCGAGTTAAACCTTACCCCGTACAGCAACGCCTCCAGCCCCTTCGACGGCATGGTCTTCTATCAGCGGCGACTCAATCCCCAGCCTCTGAAACTGGGCGGCAACGGGACGTCCGACGTCTTCTCGGGGACGTTGTACGCCAAGTGGGCGCCGCTCGACCTGTCGGGCAACGGCACGTTCAACGCGCAGTTCGTCGTAAAATCCGTCGAACTCAGCGGCAACGGCACTCTGACGCTCGACATTACGAACCAGAACAGCGCCAAGAGCGATTTAGTGTATCTGGTCGAGTGATTCTCTTAATCCTCTTCCTGTTCCTAATCTTCATCCTTCTCTTAATCCGGTGTCGGGCTGGAGTAAGAGAAAGAGCAGGACCAGGACCAGGATCGCTCCTATGGCCACTGCGGCGATGCGGGCTGATAGCTCGCCGGACCTTCATAGGCTGCCTGCGTCAACTGTCCTGTGGCGGGAGTTGCCTTGGCCACAATCCCGTTCAGCGATTCCAGACCGGAACGCGCCGCGGTGGAATTGGGGTCGGCCGCCAGCGCCGTCTCATACTGCCAGCGGGCTTCGTCCCAACGGTGGTTCAAGGTCAGCACGAACGCCAGGTTCGCATGGGCCTCGGCATCCGGGCATCCCGCGTGGCGGAATTCGACGAACGCTTCGTCCAGCCGCTCCGTCTGGGCCAGGAGCAGGCCCAGGTTATTGTGCGCCCGGCGATGTTCGGCCTGGAGCGCCACCGACTGCCGCAAATGATCCTCGGCCTCTGCCCAACGACTCTGCAGGTACAGGCTATACCCGAAGTCGCAGTGGATCTCGGCACTCTTGGGGTCGGCCTTGAGGGCCTGGCGGTAGAGAGCTTCCGACTTGGCGAAGTTCGCCTGCCGGTCGTGAAGCACGGCCATCCGCCAGTAGGCCAGCGGATGACGTGGATCGTTCCGCACCACTTCGCGATAGGCTTCCATGGCCCGCGCGGAATCCCCCTGCTGCTCCAGCGAACGGGCCAGCGAGAACTGAACGTCGGCGACCTGGCGATTGGAAAGTCGCGAAATGTCGTCGTCGGCTGAGGAGTTGCTCGCTGCGACGTGGTTGTTGCGGAGAAAATCGGGAAACCGGCAGCCGGCCGCGGTGGTCAACAGACAAATGCCAATCGCTCCAGCCAGTCGCAGCGCAGGTGTTTGCATGGCGTCATCCCGGCCCTTAGGGGCTTTGTCCCTCGGAACCATCGCTCGTGCCTGTCGTCACGGAACCTGCTCCGAAGCCGGCGCCGGCAGCACCACCGCCACCGCCACCGCCACCGGCCACGCCGCGGGCAGCGGTCTGGCTCAATCGGTTGCGGTCGATGGCCAGCGCCTCGAGCCCCCCCAATCCGCGACTGGCCCCGTAGCCGACAATCACCCGTTCCAGGGGAATCTCATACGGGGCGCCGGCCAACTCGCGCCATACGGCCTGGCGGCGGGCTTCGTCCAGCCTGGCGGTCTGGCCCGAGGGTTCCACGAACACCGGGAACTGATTCAAGGGCAACCAAGGGGCGATTTTCGCGACTTGTTGCTTGCCGCGCGGTTTCAATTGGTCGGTGCCGGGGTAGAAATCGTATTGATACAGGACCATCCGCGCCGCGTACCCGCTGGCCACGCTGGTGGCGATGTGGCTATTGACCATCAGGCCCAGCGGCGCATCCTCGAACTCTTCGGGATACCCCCAGTACTTCTCCTGGGCCCGCGCCACGTGGCGTCGATACCAGCGGCTCAGCATGCCTCCTGACGGCGCGCACTGGACGCAAACCTCCGCATCGCTCAAGCTGGCCGTGGCCGGTACTGCCGGTTCGGCGGCGGCAGGCTCCGCTGGCGGCAGGGGCACCTCTTGCGCCACTGCGGGGAGCCACGCCGCCATCGCCAGCCACAGTCCGCCGGCCACCATCCAGGCGCTTTTCGCGTCTACCATCGGTCGATTACTCCGAAAAGCCAAGGGGGCCCTGAATGCAGCGGCTCTCCAGCTTCATGCGCCGCATGAGGTGCAGAGGGTCGTCGGCATTGGTCGTGGAGCGGAATTCCGTTTGCCCCGTCCGCCCCTGGAGGCGGCCCAGGAGATAGAACTCCAGATCGTTGGGTTCGACCACTTCGTCGCCGGGCCGCGGAGGAACTTCATCAGGGTGCATGGATTCCACCAGATAGGGAGTCACCAGCACGACCAGTTCCTTTTCGACGCGATTGCCCGTGTTGTTGCTGAAGAAGGGGCCGATGTAAGGCAGGTCCCCCAGACCGGGAATGCCGGTGTTCTGGTGGGTGAGCGACATTTGCATCAGGCCGGCGATGGCCAGCGTCTGGCCTTCCCGCAGTTCGACGACCGTATGAGCGTTGCGGGTGTTCAGCCCGGGAACGCTGGTGCCTGAAAGCTGGATTCCGAGCCCGAAATCGATCGAGCTGACTTCCGGGTCCACCGACAAGCGGATGACGTCGTCGTCCATGATGTAGGGAATGAAGTTGAGCTGGACGCCGAATTTCTTGTACTGCACGGTGATCGTCGGCGCACCCCCTCCCGCCCCCGATTGGGGAACCGGAACCGGGAATTCGCCACCCGCCAAAAAGCGGGCTTCGTGCCCATTCATCGCCACCAGGTTCGGCTCGGCGAGAATCTTGAGCACCGAGTTCTGCCTGAGGGCGCTGAGCATCACTTGCAGGCCGGCGGAATTGAAGATCCCGAACGCGGTCGTGGGGGAGGAGCCAAGCGCCTCCGTCGCCGCCGTGCCGAACAGCCCGGAGGCGTCCGCCACCGAGGCCGACGTGGTGATGCCGTTGAGCTTCGTGCCGAGAATCGTACCCCCGTCGGCATACAGGATATCTGCGCCGATCTGGCGCAGCGCCGTGCGGTTCAACTCGGCAATCTGAACCTTCAGGAGCACCTGCTGGGGACCAGGGACGCGCAGCAGATTGATGATCTCCGGCCCGGTGGCAGCGACGTCCTCGGCCATGCCGCCCGCGGAGAGCATGGACTGCGGAGCGGCCGGCTGCCCTGGTTCGGGGAAATCGGTTGCTCCATTGCTCGTGGCCGGCGCGTCCACGAGCACGCCCCGAGAAACGAGCTCCATGATCTGCCGGATCTGGGCCGCGTCGCGGGCCTGCCCTTCGACCACCAAGTTCTTGCCGATCTGTGCGACGCGCACCTGGGCGTCGGGCATCAATTCGCGGATGCGGGCCTGGACCAGGTTGAGGTCGTACACGACGTGGACTTGATAGCTGTACGATTTTTGATCGACCGTCGTCACCACCAGATCGGTTACTCCGATCCGCTTGCCGATCAGGCGGATGTGGCGCGGCCCCAGCACCTGGAAGTCGATCACGCCCGGATTCCCCACCGCGATCAACGGCTGGTTCGCGTCCGCAGGCGCGGCCGGCGGCGCGAGATCTTCCTTCAAGACCAGCATTCGGCCTTGCCCCAGAACCACCTCGAACATGGCGTCGTTGCGGCTCAGGCTCTCGATGAACGAAGACGCGGCACTAAACCGCTCGGCAGAGGGCGCCACCCTGGATGGGATGACCGGCAGATGGGGCTGAAAGCCGCTGGTGAGCGGTTCCGGCGGCGGCAGCGGTTCCGGCCGCGACTGTGGCTGTGGCTGGGCGGAGGCCGACTGCGTCCAGCCCGCGCACGCTAGCAGCACCGCGCAGCAAATCAGGAATGGAAACGGGGACCCAGCCAATGCGCCGGGCGGGTGCGCCGCAGCGGGTTTGATCTTGGCGACTTGCACGGGTATTGCCGCTCCCTCGGAAATGAATTTGAGACCCGACCGGATCCCCAACTCCCAGCATTCCTTGCCATCGGTTCATGTGCCGGCGCCGTGTGACGAATTGGCGCCGTGGTCCTCGGACCAGGGGCTGGCCCGTGCGGTCCTGACTTACCTGCGACGCTCCCAGTCAACATGGTTCCCTTGGGCCCACGAACGGGCGCCACTGAATGCAATGGCCAAAGGGGTCGCTGGTACCAACGTGCCCCGTCCGGCAGCGGTTGTCAGGCAGGTAGGATCGATCGGGTCGGCTATCCTGGGTTGTTCTCTTGGTATCGGCCGCTGGGTGCGTCGCAATGTAACCTTTGTTCTGTAAATGGTGATTGCGCCGGGACTTCCTCGGGGTCGCTGTTTACGGGGCGTTAGGCATTTGGTCGTCGTCGGTCTCCAGGTGTGACGGGCGGGCGGAGCAGGGAGCCTTTGCCAGGAGCCAGGGGCGCTAGCATGTTCAGTTTAGCACCTGGAACCAAAGCTTTCCCTGGGCCGGGATGCCAGCGTTGCCGTCTCGACTTAAATGGACAGCACGGCGACGTTCTCCGCCGCGAGCCGATCGGCGATGTCCCCGAGATTGAGGCTGATCTCATGCTGGGGCGACGCGAGAACGATTGGCAGTCCCGATTCCTGGGCGTTCAGGCAGGCGGTCGTATCCGACAAGATGGAACCGATCAAGTCGCAGCCGAGTTGGGATTGGATCTTGGACATTTCCATGGACAGCGGATAGATCGTGCGGTTGACGATCACGGTCCCGACCAGGTGGCTCGGCACCCCCCAGTCGTGCAATCGCTGGAGCACCTCCTTGCCGCTGGCGACCGATCCCGGCTCGCGCTCGGTAATCAGGGCCGTGAAGTGGCACAGCGGAAACGTCGCCCGCGTAGCCGCGGTGGGAGTGTGCGGCAGGTCGAGGATGACGAAATCGGCCAGGCGGGCCAGACCACGGACGATGGCCACGGCCTGTTCCGGCTCAATGACCTGGAACGGATCTTTTCCTTGCGGAGCAAACAAGACGCTCAGGTTCGCCGGTCCCCGCCCCAGCGCGGCTTCGAGGGACCGCTCGTCGATTCGATCGGCAGGCAGCTTGAGGAGATTGCTGAGATTGTCCACCGGCACTTGCCGCAAGTGATGCGCCAGGGAACCGGAACCAGGCTGCAATTCCACGATCACCACCGACTTCTTGCGGGCGGCGAGCGAGACCGCCACGTTGAGGGCCACGGTGGTCGTTCCCACCCCTCCCTTGGCCCCGACGAAACCCAGCACTTTCGCCGCCTTGACGCGGCTCGACTTGCTCAACAGCTCGGCCTGCGCGCGGTGGCGAGCAAGCGCGAAGCGGAGCACGCGGGCTAGCGAGATCGCGTCGGCCTGCTGTTTGATCAGGTAGTCCTGGGCCCCCTTCTCGACTGTCAAAGGACCTATTTGCTCGTCGTACTCGCCGGTCAACACGACGACCGGAACGTCCGGAAACTGCTCGTGGAGCCGGATGAACGTATCCATCCCGCGACTGTCGGGGAGGTTCAGGTCCAGCAGCACGATATCGATTCCGGGCCGGGCCAGGCGCTCCGTGCCAAGCTGCAACTGATCAACCGTCTCGACTTCAAACGCTCCGTCCTTGGCGGTCGCCAGCCGCTGCTGCGTCAAACGGGCTTCGATCCGGTTGTCTTCAATCAACAGTATGCGAATGACGGGGAACATGCATTTACCTTTCGACTTGAAGCTTCACGCTCATCCCTTGGCTCATGCGCGCCGATGATCATCCACCAAGTCCATTCTGGCGACAATCCATTGGTCAGGCATCCGGCAAAGGCGGAAGCTCATGTCGGGCTTTCCCCGACAAGCCGCAGGCTGAGCATGCTACGGGGTTGCCGCGGGGGACCCCGAAGTGTTCCTGTTGGGCTTGCTCGCCTGCGGCGAAGCAGCGCAGTTGTGCTGCTTTCCAGCGACCTTGATCGTCTTGGTCAGTTTTTCCGAGTCGAGCGTTTCCGTCAGATCGGAGGAGACGAGAGGCGCCTCGGAAAGGCGGAAGCCGCCTGTGTGGCGCTCGACCCACCACTGCGCGGCCCTGGTACGCGACCAACTGCGTGCCAGCCGGCTCCAGTCCAGTGCGAGCGCCAGATGCTCGGCGTCCTGGAAACGCTCGTCGGGATCTTTTTTCAGGCAGCGGAGGATGATCTGCTGGAGGCTATCGGGCACGTTGGGCACGAGCTCCGAGAGGTGCCGCGGGGTCTCGTAGGAGTGCGCCATGATGACCTTGAGAGGCTTGTCGTAATCAAAGGGCGGCCTGCCGGTCAGCAGGAAGTACATCACCGCCCCCAAGGAATAGATGTCGCTCCGTTTATCATGCTCGTCGTCGCCGCTGGCCTGCTCGGGGGACATGTACAACGGCGAGCCGGTGAAGGAGCCTTCCAGCGTGAGATCACTGCCCGCCAGGGAGTGCAGCGGCTTGGCGAGGCCGAAATCGATCAGCTTCGTCACGTCGTACAGTCCGCCCCGCAAGGCGGCAAAGATGTTGGCCGGCTTGAGGTCGCGATGAATGAGGTCCAGTCCGTGGGCCTCCGTCAACGCGTCGCAGGCTTGGCGCATCAAGTGCACGACCCGGTCCGCCGGCAACGGCCCATATTCCTGCACGAGCTCGCTGAGGTTCATGCCTCGCAGGTATTCCATCACCAAATAGAGCGTTCCATCGGCGGTGCGGCCAAAGTCGTAAATGTCCACCGTGTTCCAGTGCGAGAGCGCGGCCGTAGCCCTCACTTCCCGTTCGAAGCGGGCCAAAGCGCGACGATCCCCGGCCTTGTCGGCCCGGATGATCTTGATCGCGCAAGGCCGCTTGATCATGGGATGCTCGGCTAGGTACACCTCGCCCATGCCGCCGCTGCCCAACAAACGCTGGAGGCGATACTGGCCGATCTGCCGTTGGGCATCTTCCAACTCGATGGGCGGGCTGCACGTTGTGCGGGAATTGCTCATGTCGCTTACGGGTTCTCGTCAGGGGGCCGGTTGGGTAATCCGACCATTTCATTCTGGCGGCCAATGCATTTCCGGTTGTCGAGCAGAAACCGAACCGGATGTAGGGCATTCCCCGACGTTCGCGGCGCGCCTTAAGGCGCCGCGATCAGCGCAGCCAGGTCTCCAGCCAGGCGGCCCGTTTCCTCGCAGACGCGCTGGCAGGCTTCCTCCGCCCGCGCCCAATCCGCATTGCTGCCGATGATCTCCAGCCGCAGCGCGGCGTCGAAAGCACACTGGTCTCGGAAAACGCCCGAGGAACCCTTGAGCGAATGCGCTGCGGCTTTCAATTCCGGGCCGCTACGGTCCCCGATTGCCTGACGGATTCGCGCCAGGAGCTGCGGATAGTCCGCCAGATAGAGCGCCGCCAATTCCTTGCGGAGATCCGGATCCCCGTTCAGCGGGTCGGCGGTGGGGGACAGGAGGCTGGGGCTTGCCATGTCGTTCATCGTCAACTTCTTCTCGGGTTTCAAGGTGTGTAAGCGTTTTGGGATTCTTCGCCCGCAACCGTCTCGACGCAACTCGGCGCAGGACGAGCAATCGCCGTTGCGGCGGCAATGGCGGCGAACAACGCGTCGGTTTGCAGAGGCTTGGCGACGTAACCGTCCATGCCCGCCTCCAGGCAGCGCTCGCGATCCCCCTTCATGGCGTGCGCGGTCATCGCCACGATCGGCAAATGGCGGCCCGTCCCCACTTCCTGCGTGCGGATTTTGGCCGTCGCCCAAAATCCGTCCATGATCGGCATTTGCACGTCCATCAGGACCAGGTCGAAGGCTTCGCGTTTTAGGGCTTCCAGGGCTTCCTGGCCGTTGTCGGCCACGGCCGTGGTGTGCCCCGCTTTCTGCAAGACCCGCACCGCCAGCAATTGATTGACCGGGTTGTCCTCGGTAACGAGAATCCGCAGGCTCCTTGTTTCCGCGACGGGCGCCTTGGCGGGCGCGACCGGCGCTTGTGCGGCGGCGGCCCCCGCCGCCTGAGGGCCGGCGAGCGCCTGCTCCATTGCGGTCAGCAGTTCCGCAGCGCGGATGGGTTTGACGAGGTAGGCCGCGACTCCCAACTGACGGCAGCGGGCCAGAGCGTCCCGCTGATCGGCCGAGCTGAGCATCAGGACCGTTGGGCGGTCGATCTCCGGTTCCCGCTGAATTTGCTCCAGCAACTGAAACCCGTCCATGCCGGGCATCATCGCGTCCAGCAGAATCACCTGGAACGGTTGATTGCCGGCCGAAGCGGCGCGGAGAGTTGTCAGTGCCTGCTGGCCGTCCGCCGCCTCGCTCGATTCCATCTGCCAGTGGGCGAGAAACTGCTTCAAGATTCGGCGGCTGGTCTCGTTATCGTCCACCACGAGCACGCGCAGGCCGCTCAGGTTGGGACGCAGTGCCGGAGCGAGCTTGACGAGCGGAGTGGTCCGCCGGCCGAAGCGGGCCGTGAAATGGAACTTGCTCCCCCGGCCTGCTTTGCTTTCCGCCCAGATCCGCCCCCCCATCATCTCGACCAGCCGCGACGAAATGGTCAGTCCCAGTCCCGTCCCGCCGAACTTCCGCGTCATCGAATTGTCAGCCTGGACGAAGGGGTCGAAGATTGCCCGCAGCTTGTCGGCCGGAATGCCGGTACCCGTGTCACTGACGGTGAAGTGCAGCGTGGCGTGTTCCGCGGTCAGCTCCTCCGTCTCGACCAGAATGCAGGTTTCTCCCTTGTGGGTGAACTTGACGGCATTGCCGACCAGGTTGATGAGCACCTGCCACAGCCTGGCCGGATCGCCGACGAGGGCGTCGGGAACGTCAGAGTGGACTTCGCAGAGCAGTTCGAGCCCCTTTTCGTGGGCCAGCAGGGCCATCGTGCGGACGGTGTCGGCCAGCGACTCTTTCAAGTCGAAGTCGGTCGATTCCAGGTCGAGCCGGCCGGCCTCGATCTTGGAAAAATCGAGGATGTCGTTGATGATCCGCAGCAGCGATTCGCCCGAGGACTTCACCCCTTCGATATACTGCCGCTGTTCGCCGGTGAGCTCCGAATCGAGGACCAGGTCGGTAAAGCCGACAATGCCGTTTATGGGCGTGCGGATCTCGTGGCTCATATTGGCCAGGAAATCGCTCTTGGCCTGGTTGGCGGATTCGGCGTCTGCCTTGGCTTCCTCCAGGAGCGTATTGTTCGCTTCCAGTTCATGGTTGGCTTGCAGCAGTTGGCTGGCGCGGTGGCCCAGATCGGCCCCCATCTTGGCGACGGAACTGCCTGCCACCTGCAATCGGGCAATCATGAAATCGTGCGCTCGCGCCAAATGCCCGATTTCGTCCAGGGAAACGAGGTGCAGCGGCTGGGCGGTAGTGAAGAATTTCCCTGCCAGGTCGCCCCTCGAAATCTCGTCGGCCACGTCGGCCAGGCGGTTCAGGTCGGCGGCCACCATCTGGGTTTGCTTTTGCAGCGCGGAGATTGGGCGAGAAACTCGGCGCATGACGACGATCCGCGAGGCCGCAATCAGGCCCCCCAAGACAATCAGTATGCCAAGGATCGAATACACGTAGAAAATGCTCCGTCGAACAGCGGTTTCCGCCGTTGCCGCGGTTCGTTTGTCGAGCAACCGGAAGAATTCGTCGATCGGCTTGAAGATCGCGGCTTTGTTGCGGTGATAGGTTTCATCAAACACGAGGCCAATAGCCAGCTTCTGGTCTGGCGGTCCGGTTTTTGTAAAGTGGCCTGTCCCATCGTCATAACGGCCTTTCATCGCGGCCATGGCAATTTCTTCCGTTCGCACCAGGCGATCGGACAGCGCCTGCGCTTCTTTGAGCTTGGCAAACTCAATCTCGGTAAAGCCCAAGTCCTTCATGCGCGTCTGCAGAGGGACGGCTGGCGCGGTTGCGGAAATCTCGGGCGGGAGTAATCCCCAGTAGAATCGTTGATGGTGCTCGGGATGCGGCTTGGTCCCATTACGAATGGCCAGGATATGCCAGTAATACTGCTCGAATTTAGGATCCCCGGTGGACACGTAGGTCTGGGCCATACGGGTCAAGTCCTCGGAACTTTGACGTAATCGTTCGGCCAGCAAACGAGACTCATAACGGACCTTCTGGCTTCGGGTCAAATGCCTATGGTTCGCGACCGAAAGAACTGCGAACAACGCGAGGATCACCAGCAGAATGTAGTGCGTAAAGTACAGAACTTGAAAAAGCCTTTTGATGGTCATCGTTTCATAACCTTCCCAGGGAATCGAGGCGTTCGCCGCGACTCCAACTCAGCTTGTGATCAGTTCGCCGTTGCCAGCCCAATCGGCGTGACTTGGAGCAGTCGCGGCGCTGATTGCGGCGAACAACTCGTCCAATTGCAACGGCTTGGCGACGTAGCCGTCCATCCCCGCTTCCAGGCAGCGCTCGCGATCCCCCTTCATGGCGTGCGCGGTCAGCGTCAGCGAGTGGACAAAAAACCGCTCCCGATCCTGCTCCGCCTCCTTACGGGCCGTGATGTCTTGAATCTGGCTTACGAAATAGGAGGGGCGTCCGTCCTGGTCTCTCACCAGTCCGACTCCCAGAATCGTGTACACGATGCGACCGTCTCTATGGAGGAACCCCTTCTCCATCTGGTAGTTTTGGATTTCACCCGCCAACAGGCGGCGGACGTTATCCAGGTCGGCCGGAAGGTCAGCCGGATGCGTGATCGACTCCCGATTCAAATTGGTAAGTGGTTTCAAACGACGATCCCGCGCCTCATTCGGTTGGCTGGGCGGTTTCACGAGCTACCGCGACCCCCTTGGTGAACGGATGGCGAAGCAACGCGTAGAGCTTCTGGCCGAGCACGCCGGCCCACGGCAGAGCACTCGGGGCACGCGTTCGTGGATCTGGCCACAGCATTTCCGAACCGGCCTGAGTCACGAGTTCGTTCTCGCGGCTGTCGAGCCAGTCTTCACACTGGTAGAGGGGGCCGACGTACATGGTCCGCCCCTGGTCTCCGTCCACAACCGCCCATTGATTCCCAGATCGAAGTTGAATCTCGTACATGATTTCTGTCCTGAGTTCGTTATGGTGCTCTCTGACGGCGACAGGTACACTGGACATCATCGCAAGCGGACGCCCCTCTGAAGTCAGGTTCGGGCGGAACTGGCTGTCGGGGCTTCCCCCACACGGTCGCGACGAACGCCAGCCTCTTGCGGCGTTACCCTTTCCGGGACGATCCTATTCGCATAGAGGCAGTTCTATGGCAATGGATAAGTTAAATCCGGCGGGCAAAGGAATCCGGCTGGCCATCGTGGACGATCATCCCAGCGTGCGCGAGGGGCTGCGGGCGCTGCTGGAGCGTGCAGGAGGCTTCGAAATCTGCGGCCTGGCCGGCGACGTTCCGGAGGCGATCAAAATGATCAGCCAGGTGTCTCCGGACGTCGTGATCATGGACATCTCGCTGGAGAACGAAAACAGCCTCGATCTGATCCGCCGGCTCAAGGCCAAAAACGGGACGATTCGCATCCTCGCCTGGTCGATGTTCGACGACCTGGTCTATGCCGAGCGCGCCCTGGCCGCGGGAGCGATGGGATTCATCAACAAGCGGGAAGCCACCCAGAGGATTATCGCGGCAATTCACAAGGTGATGGACGGCGAGGTGTATCTCAGCGAGAAGATGGCCAGTCACATGATCCACCGCAGCGTCGGCGGGCGGCCGCGCAACGGCCAGACTCCCATCGAGACCCTGTCCGACCGGGAACTCGAGGTATTCCGCATGATCGGCAACGGGATGACGACCGCCGAGATCAGCCGCGCGCTGCACTTGAGCGTCAAGACCGTGGAGACCCACCGCCAGCGGATCAAGGACAAGCTGCAAATCAAGGACGCGTCCAAGCTGGTCCGCGAAGCGGCGCAGTGGGTCCTGGAGAACGGGTGATCCTGGCGAGGGACTGCCGTTGCCCAAAGTTATCGCCGGCTGCTCACCCCGCCTGGTCGAGGACTTCGCGCACTTTTTGCGCCAAGGCATCCGGGGTGAACGGCTTTTGCAGAAAGGGGGTCCCCTTTTCCAGAATCCCGTGCCGCATCACCGCGTCGTCGGTGTATCCGGAAATGAACAGCACCTTCATTCCCGGCCAATCCGCCGCCAATCGTTCGGCCAATTGCCTGCCGCTCATCGCGGGCATCACGACATCCGTCACCAGGATATGCACCGGATCGGGGAACGTCTCCAGCATTCGCAGCGCTTCGTGCGGATGGCCGGCCTCGAGCACCTGGTACCCCTTTTTCTGGAGCGCGAGCCGAGCCAGGGATCGGACGTGCTCGGCATCTTCCACGAGCAGCACCGTTTCGGTCCCCCGACTCTGGGAGGGGAGCTTCGCTGCAAAGGGCGCTTGCGGCACGTCCCCGCTGTCGCGCGGAATGTAGATCCGAAACGTCGTCCCCAGGCCGGGCTCGCTGTAGACGCCGATGTGGCCGCCGCTCTGGGCCACGATGCCGTACACCGTCGGCAGCCCCAGCCCCGTACCCTCATCGACTTTCTTGGTGGTAAAGAACGGCTCGAAGATTCGCGCCCGCGTGGCGGCATCCATCCCGCACCCGTTGTCGGAAACGCAGATCCTCACATGTTCTCCCTTCCGGGCCTGGGGGTGGACCCGCACGTACATATCGTCGAGGACGACGTTGTCCGTTTCGATCGTGAGCTTTCCCCCGTTGGGCATGGCGTCGCGGGCGTTTACGACCAGGTTCATCACGACCTGCTCCATCTGCCCGGAATCGACGCGGATGGGCCACAGCCCGGGGGCCGGGCGAATGACCAGGTCGATGTCCTCTTCAATCAACCGGCTCAGCATCTTCTCCATCTTCGCCAGCAGGTCGTTGAAATCAACGACGACCGAGACCAGGAGCTGGCGGCGGCTGAAAGCCAGCAGTTGACGGGTCAGCGAGGCCCCGTTGACCCCGGCGCGGATGATCTCCTCTACGAACTTGCGAAGCGGATCGTCGCTTTGGAACGTCTCGAGGATCAGCTCGCTGTATCCGATGATGACGGTCAGCAGGTTGTTGAAGTCGTGAGCGACGCCCCCGGCCAGACGCCCGATCGCCTCCAACTTCTGCGCCTGGCGGAACTGTTCTTCCAGCCGCTTGCGCTCGGTGATGTCGAGCCACGAGCCGACGATCTCCTGCGGGTTCCCCTGCCCGTCGCGAACCAGCCGCTTTTGGTCGAGCAGCCAGCGATACTCTCCGCTTAGGCAGCGGAAGCGGTATTCCGCGGCGAAATTTGCCTGCGTGAGCAGAGCCGGCAGGAAGGCTTGGGCATGAGGCAAGTCCTCAGGGTGTACGTGGTCCTGCCACCACTGCGGCTGGAGCGCCTCCGGTTCTTCGTAGCCGGTCAGCCGTTCCACCGACTGGCTCACCCAGGCGGGAATGCACGTATCCCCCTCGACCCGGAGCGCAAAGCTGACGGCGGGGGTCGAGCTGACAAGATGCCTCAGCCGCCGCTCGGTGAGGTGCAGTGCCTCCTCGGCCCGCTTCCGCTCGATCCCCAGCGCGATGTGGTTGGCCACGGCGGCCATGGCGTCGAGCGTGGCCTGCGGAAAAGATTGTCGGCCAAAAAGCGCCATGACCCCTACCGGACGGTCCTCCACCAGCAGAGGATATCCGGCAAAGGCGGTCAGCCCCTCTTGGCGGGCCCATTCAAGCTCGTCAAAGCACGAATCGTTCACCACATCATTGGTCAGGTACGGAAGTTGGCGCTCCGCGATCAGTCCTACGCAGGATCGGCCGATCGCTACCCGCTCAGGCGGTCCCTTGTCCCCGGCCGAGTCGCCGGCGCTGGCCAGCAAATCGAGCACCTGGTGCTGTTCGTCCAGGATCCAGATCCGCGCCAGGGCCGCTCGCAGGTTCCTGGCCAGCGATTCGGCGCAGCGCGCCAGCACGCCGCTCAGGGAATCGCTGGCCGTTTGCGCCAGGCCGATGTCGGCGGTGAGCGCCGCTAGCCGGAGCTGTTCCTGAAGCGCCTGATCGGCCACGCGCTTGGCGTCCCGCAGCTTTTTCTGCGCCAGCGCCTGCGCCACGGCCTGTCCCAGCCGAACCAGCCGGTCCTTGACCAGATAATCCGCAGCCCCCTCCTGCATGGCCCTGACCGCCATGTCTTCGCCGCTACTGGCCGACACGACGATCAAGGGGATGTCCACCCCGCTCTCGTCGCGTAGCTGCAGGCCGCGGTGTGCGTCCAAATGCGGCAGGTCGCAATCGAACAGGATCAGGTCGGGTTTCCTAGCCAGACCCGCCAGATACTCGGCCTCGGTCTCGACGCGCGTCCACGCCGGATCGAAGCCCGCGCTGCACAATTCACTCAGGATCAATTGCGCATCCGATTCGCGGTCTTCGACGAGCAGGACGGTCAGAGGCGTGGCGGCAGTCACTTGGCGGCTCCCCGGTTAGGGGTGATTCACAACTCCCCCCCTAAATGAGGTCGTAAAACGGCCGTCCAACCGGACACTGATCCACAAAAAGGGCCAAAAAACAGCATGCGAGTAGGCCCCGTCTTCTCCATTTTTATTTTTATTCCAGAAATAACGACTTGACGTGTCCCGGAAACTGCGCCGGTCAACAGGGCAAAGCTGTAGATCGCGGGAGACGTCCGGCCGAGCAGCAATCGCTGTGCCGCCGATGCGGCCCCGTATTGGATCCGCCGGGCGTGAAGTACGAACTGGCCGACAAATGCCCTCAGCGGTCGCTTGATTGAGGCCTAGCGCCGCCTCTTCAGCGAGGCGTCCCAACTGTCGAATTCGGAAAGGAGTGCCAGGAGGGCGTAATCGATGGCGGCTGCCTCACTGGAAACCGGCGGCGGCGGGTCGGCAATTCCTTGGGGGTTGGTGTTCCCGGCGGCGAGGGCGAAGCTGCTGGTGGGGGACTGGGATCCCGACGTGCGACCCGCGGCAGCATCGTACTGGTAGACGCGGTCGGTGTAGTTATCGACGATCCAGATGTTGCTGACGTTGGCCGGGTCGATGGTGATGCCGGTGGGGCTGCTGCCGCCGGAGGAAATCGTCCAGCTTCCCAACAGCGAGCCGCCGACGGTGTACTTGAAGACTTTGTCGGCAGTGGAGGTGTTGTTGACGACCCAGATGCTCGTGCCGTCGGTCGTCAGTCCCTTGGGGCCCAGGTTGCCGCTATTCAGGTTGAAGCTGCTGGCCGCGGTCTGGCTTCCCGACAGGCGGTCGGCCGCGCCGGCGTACTTGAAGACTTTGTCGCTATAGGCATCGACGATCCAGACATCGGTGCCGTTGGTCGTGATTCCGTGCAGGGCCGAGGTTGACGGCAGCGAACCGGCCGTCCAGGAGCCGAGCAGGCCGCCGCTGGCGTCATAGACGTAGACGCTCTTGTTCGCATCCACGACCCAGACCTTATCCCCCGCCGCCGTGCTGGCCGCCCCGCGCGGAGCCGTATTGCCGCTGGCGGTCGCATAATTCTCGATGGCCGCCCCGCTGGCCCCGTACTCGTACGTCCGATCGGAGCTGCCGTTATCGACGACATAAAACTTCGTCGCTTGCACATCGTCGTCGAGGATGGTGCCCACGCCTTGGCCGTCCGCGATCGCCGCGTTGACTGCGGTGGACAAGTTGACGAAGAACGTTTCATTTCCTTCGCTGACCGTGTCGCCCAAAACGGACACAGTGATCGTCCGCGAAGTCACGCCGGCTGCGAAGCTCAGGGTTCCACTCGCCGCCGTGTAGTCCGACCCTGCCGCGGCGGAGCCGTCGGCGGTGGCATAGTGTACGGAGACGGTCTGCGAGCTGGCCGCAGAGAGCGTGACCGTGAAGGTCAGCCCAGCACTGCCGCTGTTGCCTTCCACGATGGAAACGTCGTTGATCGACAGCGCAGGCTCCAGCGATTCAGGCGCTTGCGTCAGCATCTGGCTGATGCCTTGAGGGTTGGTGTTTCCGGCGGCGAGGGCGAAGCTGCTGGTGGGGGACTGGGATCCGGAGGTGCGACCGGCCGCGCCGTCGAATTGATAGACGCGGTCGGTGTAGTTATCGACGATCCAGATGTTGCTCACGTTGGCCGGGTCGATGGTAATGCCGGTGGGGCTTGTGCCGCCGGAGGAAATCGTCCAGCTTCCCAGGAGCGAACCGCCGACGGTGTACTTGAAGACTTTGTCGGTGCTGGAGGTGTTGTTGGCGACCCAGATGCTCGTGCCGTCGGTCACCAGGCCCTTGGCGGTGACGTTGCCGCTGTTCAGTTTGAAGCTGCTGGCCGCGCTCTGGCTCCCCGACAGGCGGTCGGCCGCGCCGGCGTATTTGAAGATTTTGTCGCTCTTGGTATCGACGATCCAGACGTCGGTGCCGTTAGTCGTGATTCCGTGGAGGGCCGCGGTTGACGACAGCGAACCGGCCGTCCAGGAGCCGAGCAGGCCGCCGCTGGCGTCGTAGACGTAGACTTTCTTGTTGGCATCCACAACCCAGAACTTGTCCCCGGCCGCCGTGCTGGCCACTCCGCGCGGAGCCGTGTTGCCGCTGGCGGTTGCATGATTCTCGAGGGCCGCCCCGCTGGCCCCGTACTCGTACGTCCGATCGGAGCTGCCGTTATCGACGACATAAAAGCCCGTCGGCGGCACGTCGTCATTGAGGATCGTCCCCAGCCCTTGGCTGTCTGCGATCGCCGCGTTGACTGCGGTGGACAGGTTGACGAAGAACGTTTCATTTCCTTCGTTGACCGTGTCGCCCAGGACGGACACAGTGATCGTCTGCGAGGTCACGCCGGCTGCGAAGCTCAGGGTGCCACTGGCCGCCGCGTAGTCCGAACCCGCCGTGGCGGAGCCGTCGGCGGTGGCATACTGTACGGAGACGGTCTGCGAGCTGGCCGAGGAGAGCGTGATCGTGAAGGTCAGCGCGGCAGTGCCGCTGTTGCCTTCGACGACCGAGACGTCGTTGATCGACAGACCAGGCTGCTGCGCTACCATGTTGCTGACGTTGAGCCTGCCGCCGGTGGCGGTCGCGCCCGCCAGTGACGCAGTGGGAGTGTTTTGGGCAGCAGTCAGGACGGCGCTGCGAATCGCCTCCGCCGACGCACCGGGATTGGCCGCCGCGTAGAGCACCAAAGCGCCCGTGACGTGCGGGGTCGCCATCGACGTGCCGCTGTAGCCGCCGTAGGTGTTGTTGGGGAGCGTGGAGTAAATGCCGACGCCTGGCGCCCCGACGTCCACGGTGGTGCTGCCATAGTTCGAGAAAGAGGCCAAACTGCCGTACTTGTCGATTGCAGCAACCGCAATGACCGCATCGTACCCGGCGCCGGCCGTGGTGTTGTAATTCGACGGATAGCTGGCTTTGGTGTCGTTGTTGTCTCCGGAATTGCCTGCCGCGGCAACGAACAAGATGCCGGCTTTGGCTCCGCGGACAATGGCGCTTTCCAGCGAGGAAGAGTATCCGCCGCCCCCCCAGGAGTTGTTGCTGGCAATGACGTTGACGCCGTATTTCGTCTTGAGGGTCGTCAGGTAGTCGAGGGCCTTGATGGCGTTGGAGAGATAGCCGCCGTCCGGCCCCAGAAACTTGGCAGCGATCATCTGCGTCTGCCAGGCCACGCCAGCGACGCCCTGTCCATTTCCGCCGACGCCGCCAATCGTGCCGGCGACGTGCGTCCCGTGATCATCCACCGTGTTGGATGAGGTTCCGTCGTAAACCGAGTTGTCGTTATTGTGGAAGTCCCAGCCGTAAATGTCGTCGATGTAGCCGTTGCCGTCGTTGTCGATGCCGTCTCCCGCAATCTCGCCCGGATTCCGCCACATGTTAGCGGCCAGATCGGGATGACTGAAGTCAATGCCTTCGTCGATGATGCCGACGACGATCGAAGAATGCCCGACGTTGCCGGCCGCCCAGGCTTCGCCGGCCTGGCTGCCGAAGGCATTGGCAGGACTGGTTGCGTCCCCGTAGGTGCCCCACAGATAGCCCTGCGTGTAGTAGGGATCGTTCGAGGTGGCCTGGGGGTGGAAGATCCAGTTGGGTTCCGCGTACTGAACGGCAGGGTGATTCTTCAGCCGCTCGATGGCTTCCTGGATTCCTGAACCCCGCGGAAGTGTCACGAGGCTCAGTTCACCGGCGCCCGCTTCTTTCATGGCCGGGGTGTGAATGTTCTCTTGAAGTGCCGCGCCAATCTGGCCGAACGCCGCCGCTTTCGCCTGGTCGGAGGCATGGGCCTGGAACTGAATCAGCAGTTGACCATCCACGAAGTCCGCGGCCAGCAGGCAGCGGTTTTCGAGCATCTCGAATGTGCGGAAACGGCGATTGGTCGAGAGGCTCCGCCGTTTCGAACTTTGGAGCCAGTTGTGAACACGAGACAAATACGAGCGCGAACCCTGGAACATGGCATCTCTCCCCGACAGTGGAAATGAGGTGGGAGTGAGGTTGCACCTGCGAATGCACACTCGATCGACGAATCACTCACGCGGCGGCAATCGGAGCGAACAATTCCATGATTGCCCCTCGGCACATTGCAGCCATCAGGCAAAAGAGGGTTGCCGTGTAGGGGATTGCCGTAGTCGAAAACCCCACGCCGGAAATGAGTCCGGGCGGAGCCTGCGCAAGAGGGAGACGCATGAGCCAATCGCATCCTGAGAGCGAGCTTCACTCCGGCGATTGCCGGCGCGTCCGCGGCGCATCAGGCCGGATGGCGGGATGCGGCGGGACGGCTTCCTCTCCGCTGATCGCCCGAAAAGACAGCGGCCGGAGGACGGTGTAGCATGGCCTCTCATCGCCTTTTTCAAAGAAGATCACCGCGTCGAACAGTGACACTCCTTTTTCCCTCGATGGTTCACAGGGGCAAAGGTCTCTGGTGCTTGGGCTTCGTCTCGTAGCCTACGATGCCTACGATCACTCCCTTGATCGCCTGCGGACTGCTGGGCTGTTTTTGTTTGCGGACTGGCTTTGCTTCCGAGGGAAAGCGCAGCAGGCTAAGATAAGTCATCTGCTCACCTCCAGTTAAACGCGGTGGTGGGTGACCGATACCTCCGCGGGTTACTGCCGCGTCGGGTATCACTTTTTCAACGCAATCATCTTTAGCAGGGTGTACAACCGGGAGACGAGAAAAGGCGGACAGCGGAAGTAACCCATCTTTTACGGACTTGGGGCCGTAGCTCAATCGGTTAGAGCAGCAGACTCATAATCTGTTGGTTCCGGGTTCGAGTCCCGGCGGCCCTACTTTTCCTTTCCGTCGCATGACCGCGGACCCGCTTGCTCAATTGGACAAGCGGAGTGACATTCGATTGTTGGGTCCCAAGCTGGAGTTTTACGGCAGCTCTTCGCACCCTCTGGTTCGACCGCTCCGGTCAATTAACCTCGTACTGCAGAGCGGTAGCGGGCGATACGAGCAAATAATCGTCATCAGGACATTTCTCATGGCGAGAAGCTGGGGACATTTTAGCTCGACAAGTTGGCGGCCCTCTCGTCGGACAGGCATCGGCCGACGTAGGCTCCCAGGCCGCCACCCACCGCTCCCCACAGGATGTCGGTCACGTCGGGAACGTGCGGCGGAAACCAGGCCTGCAAAACTTCGATCGTAGCGGCCAATAGTAGGCCGGCGATCGCGCCGCCGGCGACCAGCGGCCAACTGCGGCGCTCCGCTCCAGCAAAGGCGCTTGCCGTTTCTCCGGTCAGCCATCCCAAGACGCCGAACCAGATCAGCTTCTTGAGCACATTGAGCACCATCGCCAGCGGTTCTCCGTGCCGCAGGATTTCCAGCGGCACTCGGAACATGGCCGCCAGCCGCTCGCGCGCCAGTCCGGGATCGGACTCCAATTCAAACGGCGTCAAATAGGCCGCGACCACGAGCAACCCGACGGCAATCCAACATCCGGCCGGTATCCAAAGCCTGCTGCGGGTTGAAGGTCCGCGGCAACTCCTCCACAACAGAGCCACCCACAGCCCGCCGCTGACCCCGAGCGTCCCCACGATCAAGTCGGTCACATCGCTGAAGCGGCTGCGGACGAAGAGCTGCAAGAACTCGATCAGCCCGACAAAAGCGATTGCCGCCAGAGAGCGAACGGCAATCCCGTGCCGGCGCCCATGCGAAGGGTCGGGCCATAGGGCGGCCAACATTCCAATCGGCCACAATGCCGCGGCATCGAGCACGACCCCCATGAAGTGGGCGAGGTTCCAGTTCCAGTGAGCAAAGGGAACGAGGACGATTTGCCCCGCCTTGTACTTGCCCCACAGTTCTCCCAGGCGGATCGTCAGGTCCAGCGGCAGCAGCGAAAACAGCAGCAGCCCGGCCGCGTACATTTGCAGCAGCACCGCTGCCCGGCCGGCTCGCCCGCCGGCCAGTTCGCGCCGCACCCAATCGATCACCCGTTGACCGGCCAGAATCCACAGCCCCATCCCCAGGACATTGCCGAGCGTCTGCGCCAGCACGTCGCTCTTGGATGGATAGCGCGGGGGGAACCAGATTTGGGCGAATTCGACGCCGCTGCTGAGCACCAGCCCCAGGACGAGGACCAGCCCGATCCCCGCCGCGCGGCGCAGCGGCCGGTCGCGATCGATTAAGTAGGCCCCCAGGAGCGCACCACCGAAAGGGACCAGCAGCAAAACGTTCGTGACCCAGTCGCCGCGCGACGCCGGCGCCAGCGGCTGCTCGAGCATCCACTGCACGATCCGCGGGACTTCGCGCCAGTCGAGCGGCTGGAACTGAAACGGCGTCAGCGATCCGTACACCACAAACAGCGACCAGGCGCACGCCACAGCCGCCAGGTGCCGAGGTTGTGGCCAGAAGCTGGTCTGGGAATCGGATTGGGGCATGTCGATCC
>DATKDU010000541.1:0-13473 GCA_035512595.1 Pirellulaceae bacterium | reverse complement strand
CCGGTACACCCACCTAACCGCTGTTACCTGGAGGTGAGCATGACGCATCTTAACGTGCTGCGCTTCCCCACGGAAGCGACCCGCCCGACGAAGAAGACGGCCAAGCCCGCGCGGAAGAAGGTCACTGATTTCCCGCTGTGGGTTCACCAGGGCAAGCAACTGTGGACCCGCAAGATCAAGGGAAAGTTCCACTACTTTGGCCGCGTCGAGAGCGAGGCCTCAAAGCAGGCGGCCCTCAAGCTCTGGCTGGAACAGCGAGACGATCTCCTGGCCGGACGCGTGCCGCGGGCCAAGGTGGACGGTATCAAGCTGAGCGACGTCTGCAACAGCTTCCTCAGCGCAAAGCGGCGGGCCGTCGATTCAGGGAAGCTGTCGGCAAGGACGTTCGTCGAGTACGACCGCACCTGCCAGCTACTGATCAAGACCTACGGCCGCGATCGACTCGCAGAGGATCTTGGGCCAGCGGACTTCTCGAAGCTTTACGGGCAGCTCGTGAAATCGTTCGGGTTGACGACGATCGGCCGCGAGGTGATCAAGGTCCGCACGCTGTTCAACTTCGCCATCGAGAGCGACCTGATCACTAAGGCGATCAAGTACGGACCGGAGTTCGTGGCGCCCAGCAAGACCGACAAGCGCAAGCACAAGGCCAAGCTGAAACAGGTCCACGGGGCCAAGACGTTCACCGCCGTCGAGATCCACCGCATGCTCGAAGCGGCGGGCCCGCAACTCAAGGCGATGATAATGCTGGGGATCAACTGTGGTTTCGGAAACACTGACTGCGCCTCGCTGCCAGTCTCGGCATTGGACCTTAAGAACTGGATCGACCACCCGCGGCCAAAAACCGGCATCGATCGCCGCGTGCCGCTGTGGCCAGAGACGGTCAAGGCTCTCAAGGCCGTGATCGCCAAGCGGCAGCTTCCCCGCAGCCCCGAGCACGCGATCCTGGTGTTCCTCACGCGCCTCGGGCAGCCGTGGGTGCGCTACGAGCTCGCGGAGACGAAGGAGGATGACGGCAAGGTCAAGGTCGTGGGCAAGGCTGACGACGCGATCGCCAAAGCCACGACGAAGCTGTTGACGAACCTGGGCATCAAGCGGCCCGGCCTGTCGTTCTACGCCTTGCGGCACACATTTGAGACCGAAGCTGGCGGCAGTCGCGATCAAGTCGCCGTCGATGCGATCATGGGGCACGTCGATGCCAGTATGGCGGCGGAGTACCGCGAGCAGATCGACGATTCGCGGCTCGTGGCCGTGGTTAATCACGTGCGGAAGTGGTTGTTGGCCAAGACGGCTTCGGCCAAGGGGACGAAGGGGAAGGCGGTACAGCATGGCCCATAACCCCATCGAATTCCCGATCGACATCATCGAGCAGATCGTTGGCCCCACCTTTTCAAGTGCCGCACGACAACACTGGGCCAGCCTGATCGATCAGGCAGAAATCCTCGGCATTGATGCCAGCGAGTTGCTGCACTGGTTTCGCAGAACTGAAACGGATGCAGTCATTCCGCCTGAAATGCGCGCTGCTATGCGAAGGGTTGGCGTACGAATACTGGCGAAGCAGGGCATGATAACGCCGCTGGTCGCGATCGACGAGTTCCACAAGCACAAGGCGGCTGGGGAATATGTCACATTTCCTGTTTGGGCATTTCGGCGAAACGAGGGATCACACGGGAAACTTCCCCCCAAAGAGCCGCAGAAGGAATCACATCCAGACGGTCCATTTGGAATTGGGGGGGTTCGCTGGAAAGGAATCGAGTACGCTGGACTCGCTCCGAAACCGTTCAAGCTGGTGGAAATGCTTTGGAATTCGCGGAACCGGACCTGTGAGATTACAAGTGCTATGGAAGCCATCTACGGGGAAAAATATGGTCCAGAGGATGGTCTTGCCGGCCTGCGACGAGAGGCAAACCGGTTTTTCCGAAAGCACAAGATTGGACTAGAAGTAAAAGTCAGCGGAGATTTAGACCGCGTAGCGCTCAACCATCGCGGAGCGTGATTTTCCCGCCGGTTGCCCGCGGTTTGCCCGCGCTGGGATTATCATCCCGGCATGAGCACCACATCTTATTTCCCGGCCGCCGCCGAAATCATCGAGCGGCTGCCCTCTGCTGACCAGATCCGGCAGCGGATCGACGAGCTGGATGCCGAGCGATCGGCACTCTGGCTCCTGCTTCGCGCGGCGAGCCGCGCTGAAAAGGGACGCCGCCGCAAGCCGTCCGCCTCCGCGCAACGGCGGGAGGGCGCGAGATGAGCCGGCACATGACCCCCAAGGAAGTGGCGGAGCTGTGTCGGGTGACGCCCGACAAGGTGCTTGACTGGATTCACGACGGCGCCCTGCTCGCCGTGAATCTCGCTAGACACGCCGGTGGCAAGGCGAGGTGGCGAGTCAGCCACGACGATCTGCGGGACTTCCTCCGCCGCCGGCGGAGCCAGCCGCCTGCTCCCGCCCCCAAACGAAAGCGGCGGCAGCCGGAGAATGTCACACAGTACTACTGATTTGCAGGTCAGGTCTGAGATCTAGTCCCCGGAGTCATTCATATGCCTTCCGCGCTGCGCGTAGTGGGTGTAGGGAGTATAGACCCCCTACAGAGTAGGTCGCGATTCACATGGATCGTCGATCACGGTGCCGCGTACAACTATCGCCGCCTTGGCGAGCTACTGGCGAAGGGGGGCGACCTATACCGCAATGGCGAACGTCATGGACTCATCCTGGCATTGCCATCGGGTGAGACCAGGCTCCTGATCAGAGCCAAAGATCTACTTCCGGTCATTGTCGACCGGGTGAGAATGCGCGTCGTGAAGGAGGGAAAGCTTCAGCGCGAAACCCCCACCGCAGAGCACCTGGGAGCAATGTTGGCAAGCGAAACGTTTTTGCGACAATTCGGAGGCGTTGATGTTGTCGCGAAATTGCCCGTATACCTAGACGATTTTTCTATAGCAAAGCCCGGATTCAATGACGGAACCCCCGGCCAACGTATTCTCTACTTGGGTCAGGTACCACCGGTAGCTAAGTCGGCGAAAACGATCGAACAGTTCCTGGACGTGGTGCCATTCGCGTCGAACGCCGACCGGACCAACGCGGTAGCAGCTGCACTAACTCTGCAGCTGCGAAGGCTGTGGCCGGGCCAGAAACCTGTGGTGTTGCTAACGTCGACTCGAAGTCACTCTGGCAAGACTACGATCACTGATTTTATCTGCGGGCAGACGCCCAGAGCAGACATCCTGTACGAGTCTACCGACTGGCCGATGCAGCGAGAGCTGCATCAAAAGTTGACAGAGAATCCCGACATCGGCGCAATCGTCCTCGACAATGTCCGGCTAGATAGTGCCGGTGGAAAGGCCAAGTGCATTCGGTCCGCATTTTTCGAGGGTCTTGTGACCTCACCGCAGGTGCATCTTGCTCCTGCAGGAGCCCGTGAGACATTTTGGAGTGCCAACCATTTTCTTGCGGTCATTAATACCAATGATGGTTCGGTGAGTATCGACCTACTCAATCGCGGACTGCCGATTCACTTGGCTCCGCGCGAAGACGTCCATCTGAAAACGACGCCAATCGGCAATCCACGTCTCGATTTCCTTCCAGCGAATCGGGAATACATTGCGGGTGAGCTGCGGGGGATGATCGCGCGCTGGAAGGCGGCGGGGTGCCCGGTCGACGACTCGGTGCGACACTCCATGTCCCCATGGGCCAAAGTGATTGGCGGCATTCTACGGCACGCTGGATTTCGCGATTTCCTGGCAAATTGCGAAGGTCGCAAGACTGCGGATGAGCCAGTCCGAGCTGCGATCGGAATGCTTGGCGCCGCAGCACCCGGAAAACCACTACGTCCCAAAAAGTGGGCTCAACTGGCCGTAACTCTAGGTTTGGCGCAAGTGCTACTGACGTCGGCTGACCGCAATACAGTAGCGGGCCGCGAACGTGGAATCGGCGTTGTGCTCAGCCGCCATCGGGGATCGCAGTTTTCTGCACGCACGGAGCACGATCGGTACGTGCTGCAACTCGACGGCGGCTATCGGCGCTGGGACGGTCCGGGAAAGCGCGCGCGAACGAAATACGCTTTTCGCGTGCTTTCTCGGAAATCAATCCCGGTCGAGCAGAACGAATGAGGGAGTTGTCCAGTCGGACTTTCGCTCACAAGGTTGACTCGGCGAAGCTGATGACGACGACCGCCAAACCACTGCCCATTTTGCAGTTGCCTCGGTGAGTGCCAGTTCGATTCCGCGGCAATGGGGCTCGGTAATCCGGGTGAGCGCCGAAACCGAGTCTCCCTGCATCCGGTCGCGGACGCCGGGGCACGAACCGACTGGCCGACCGCTGAATTGGCAACAATCAAGGGGCGCAAGTGAGGGTCCAAGTGTCCGATTCTAAGCTGCTGTGCAAATCCGAATGACGGCAGCGCGGCATGACGCCAAAAAAGGGAGAAAAGCCGCGACAGGTTAAGAAGCGATACGGCGGCGGAGAGATCCATCTCTACGCCGCGTCGCAGATGCGGCGCATCCGTAAACGGTCCAAACCAGTTCCGGTTGCGCTGCCCCTGACGCCTGAAAACGTTGCCTGTGCATGTTGGACGGCGAACAAGACCGCCAAGCGGTATCGAGATGCTGCCAGCCGCCAATATGGGCAGTCTCTACATGGCTTTGCGCGTCGATCACGCGAGATCAAAGAGCGTATGTACCAGCTCAAGGATCTGGCAGTCGCGTGGCTGGCCCACCATGGTCACGTTGCGGCGGAAGGCATCCACGGTGGGCTCTGCCTTTGGACAGGATTGGGCTACTCGTTTCACTCCACACTGGTGTCCAACGGGGTCGAATTGCCGGCCGACCCCGAACCAATCACGATCAGTGCCAGCGAAAAATGCACTGCGGAGATGCGGCTGATCGATGCCGAGGATCTCCTCGAACGGTTGCCAGATCACACTTCGGAGTTCGCCCGGCTGGAGGTGCCACGCATCGCGAGGCCAGCGCGAGAAGTCGTTTGCTATGGCTGCGGCCAAGTCGGACACATTCGCCGCGATTGCCCGAATGAGTGCGGCGAGTTCGATGAATGCGATCATTTCGGCATGCGTTGCGAATTCGACGAAGAGAAAACATCACAATGACGATCAACGTTGAGGTTCTACCCGCGACTCACTGCGTGACAGAATTCTAGCGCAAGCCAGGAGCCGAAAAGCAAACTGCACTTCCGGCCGTTCGATTGTCAGAACAAAAATAGGATCGTCTGAAACGAGTTCGGCTGGCGGTGGCCGTAACCCAATGCGTGAGACGAACCTGAATCCCGACTGCGGACAATTCAGCAGCCTTGCCCGCGAAAGGACAAACAGATTGAGCTGCCAATAAAAGTCGAGGACGCCTTGCCCCGATGAGAGCCGGCGTCCTCATCACATTTCCCCGTCCCATTACAACTGGAGGGTCACGTGACAGAGTCAATTCTGCGGAAACCTCGCCGCAAGAACAAGCCCAAAAGGCATCGTCTAAAACTCAAGATCGCCAGCGGACGCGATGTTCGACAGCAGCTGTATAACGATCGCGAGTGCGGTCCGCTGGTGAAGATCCAGCTGTCACGCGATCGGATCCACACGCTGCACGGGATGATGTTTGATGTTGATCCAAAATTACTCCGTTCGGCCTCCATCCTCGGCAAGGTACCGCGAGATCCTCACAAGTTCTTTCGTCGAATTCTCAAGCCGCTTCTCGACCGCCATCCCCTGTTGCGCCGAGCGAGGGTAGTCTGCTCGGGTACTGGCGTGCACGTGCTGCTGATGTTTGACCAGCCTCTTGAGCTGCACTCCGATGCAGACCGCGACCGTGCCGAGGCCGTGATCGAGATGCTCCTGCCGCTGCTGCCGATAGACCCCGACCAGCCGGGAATACCAGCGACGACACGTCAGATCGGGTCAATCAATAGCAAGAACGGCGCCAAGGTGAAAGTGCTGCGGCAAGGCAAACCGATCGCTTTCTCGGAGCTCGAGCAGCTTGCCGAGCAGATCCATCGCGCCCCCTTCGCCAGCATCGCCGGTGCCTTGCTCGGCAATACATCAGCTGAACCGTGCCCGGTCTGCAAGAAAGTCGGCAGCCGACTTGCCGCACTGGATCACCGGGGCCGCTGCTACGGCTCATGCGGCACCGTGACATTGGAGATGCTTTGGGACGGGCTTTTTCGCCCGCGCTCCAATAAGCACAAGGTTTCTCGAGCTGCTGCTCTTGGGAATCGCCTGAAAAAGGCGCGCGCCAGGTTCTCTGCCGTCTCGGTGCCGGGCCGGCAGTCACTGCACGTATTGCGAGACGTTTCCCCGGGCGGCAACATCGCGAGAGACTTTGACGCCAAGCTAGCGGAAATGTCTCAATTGCTCCTCGCGGATGGCCGAACCTTCGTCTTCGGCAACGACGTCGTCATGGAGCGTGGCTTGGGCATCGACCGTCGCTTGGTGTCATTGGCGGGCATCGACAAGGCTTCGCGGTCCGCCGGCGCTTTCCTTGCCGACATTATGGTCTGCGAGATTTCCGGCAAGAACGACGACGACCCGGCAAGGCAGTTTCGCGTCCCTGACAAGCTGGTCGAGTCGCTAATGATGCGTGGGGCCACGCGACGAGTCCTGCCGCAGATAAAGGCCTACTACCGATGCCCGATTGTCGACGAACGCTTTGTCGTGCTCGGCCCAGGATGGCACCCCGATGTAGGGGTCTTGGTTCATGCGGACCCCATCGAGCCGGCCGAACTTGGTCCGGCACCGGACACCGCACTGCCGCTTCTCGAGCGGCTTCCGCCTCGGTTACGCGAGGCCTTGAAGGATTTCTGTTTCCGCGAGCCGGCCGACTGCGTGAATGCCGTCGCGGCGCTGCTTACGACCGTTTTAGTCCATCACTTCGTTGCTGCGGGCAAGCCGATATTCCTCATCGACGGCAATAAACCGAGCGTCGGCAAGTCGTTGTTCGCGTCTTTGGTGGGTGTTGTGGCTGAAGGCACCGCCCATCCGGCATCGATTGCATTTACGACTGATGCGACAGAGCTGGAGAAGAGGATCGTCGCGTCGATCAAAGATTTAAGTCGCTCGGTCCTCATCATCGACAATGCCAAGACTTCAGCGGGCGGTAGGATCGACAGCGCCGCGCTGGAATCGATGACGGCTTCCCCACAAGTCGGCGGACGCGATTTAGGGTTTAGCTTGATGATTTCGCGACCGAACGCGATTGTCTGGATCCTGACCATGAATCACACCCGCGCCAGCGAAGACCTTGTTCGCCCGCGGCTGCCCGATCCGGCTGCACTATGAGGGCGATCCCCACCAGCGTGAGGTCTACGATACGCAGCTGCTGCAGCGGCTATATCTGCTCGCGACGGATGGGAGCGACGGTCATGATCGTTCGTCCCTAAACGATTGCATCGAGCAGCACCTAAACGCCCAAAAGGCCAAGGAATTGCGCACCGCCGCCGGCGGCCCCAATCCGCTGGCGTTGGACTCCTACGTGCATCGACCACTGGAAGACATTCCTGGCTTCCTGCTCCAGCGGCTTGTCCGCCAAGTCCAGGCGACATACCTCATCTACCGGCAGCTGCGCCGCAGTACCCGAAAGGTTCTCGATTCAAATCCGGACGCCGAGGGGTACATCTCCCCCGCCTGGCTCAAGAAGTCGCAGCGCAAGTGGGGCCCGCTCACCCATCACATTCAACTCAAGGCGGCGATCGTGCTGCGGTCAGTCGAGCGGGCGGGACTGCCGATCGATACGGAGAGGTCCGCCGATCTCCGACAGCAGCTAGAAGAGGCCGCCGCAGCGTACCGAGTCCGGCTCCGCAAATACGGCTATCAGCCTCGGCAACGTGGCTCGGCAAAGGCACTGCAGGAGATCCTGCGGCGGGAAGTGGCGCCCCAGGTGGACATCCCCTTGCCGCGGGTCGCAAATTTAGATGCGTATGCAACGAGCACGGAAGCCCTCGGCCCCGTGGCCGAGCAGCACGAGTTTGTTAGTGATTTCCTGGCCTACCAGGAAGTGGACAAGCTCCTCGGCACATTCGTCAGCCGCTTAGGGAAAGGAGTGCTGCACCCGTCGTTTAATGTTTTGGTTCGCAGCGGCCGCACGTCGTCATTTGGCGAAATCAACGCCCAAAATCTCCCCCGTGACGAGCGAGTCCGCAGCTGCTTCGTGGCCCCTCCGGGCCGCGTATTCGTTTGCGCCGACTACCATGCCATCGAGATGGCCACGCTGGCGCAGTGCATTCTCAGCCAGACACAGATTCCCTCGCGGCTCGCGGAGATCTTGAATGACGGACAGGATCCCCACCGGCTGGTGGCAGCGAAAGTCACCGGGAAGTCGCCTGAGCAGGTGACCGAGGAGGAACGGCAGCGGGCCAAGGCGATCAACTTCGGCAAGCCGGCCGGCATGGGCGACCGGGCGCTCCAAAGCTATGCGAAAGCCAACTACGGCGTTGTGCTGTCGGACGACGAGGTCCGACGGTTCAGTAGGTCCTGGTTCAAGTTGTTCCCGGAGATGCGCGAATTCCTAAGAGCGGAATCTGATCTGGTTGAACTTGTCGCGCAATTCTTCCAGCTGACGCCGGAGGCGCATTACCGCGCGACTGGCGACCGGTGGTTGTTAGAAGACCAAGAACATTGCCATGATTGCGAGGAACCGAGCGGCAGCCTGGGCGGCATGCTGCTCAAGGTGCTGGCAAGCTCTCGGCCAGCGGGCAAGCGCGGAAGGCCATACTACCCGCGGAATGTGGATTTCCTGTGGCGGATGGCCAAACGCCGTGCCAATGCCCTGCCTGAATTCATCAGGCAGCCCATCAGGAGTAGGAAACCGTCGCCGAGGCTCCGCCGTGAGACAGTCGACTTCCTCGACCGGCTCCAGGTTTTCACGCTGACTGGCCGATTGCGAGCCGCCGCCTCGTTTTGCGCGCGGCGGAATACGCTGTTCCAGGGCCTGGCGGCGGACGGGGCGAAGCTGGCCCTCTGGCGGCTCTGGCGGGCCGGCTATCTGATCCACAATTTCATCCACGATGAGATCCTAGTTTCGGTGCCGGATGATGCACATGTCGAGGAGCACCGGGAACGGATCCGCCGCCTCATGATCGATGCCATGCGAGAGGTAGTGCCCCACGTCGCGATCGACGTGTCGGCCTACGTTTCGCAACAGTGGTCGAGACCGACCTGCGGTGACAAATAGGATCCAACATCAAGCGTCGCCCAAAGACTGGGCACAAACGCTCGCCCCCGACCGGAATCCTACGGTGACACCATTTGAGCCGATTGTCACACGCGATGGGCTCACCGGAAACAACACCCCTCGAATAGTCCTTCAGGGCCTCCAGTGTAACTCCCGAGTCGTCCCGCCCTCGGTGTGACGCACAACCCTGCCTGGCGTCCCGCCCAGGGCACTTTCAGCTTCCCCTCCCCATAGTATGTGACATGTAGGTGCGAGCTACAAAACTACACATTTGCTGTACCTCGTCGGGAATCCGCATATTCGATCCCCTGACGCCGTTTGTGACGGCGAGAAAATTGCACTTCCACGGCTCGATCAGCATGTTCCACCGCGGATCTGTTGCGACATCGAATCCTACACCTGCGTGGTGGCTACCTTTCGGTCAGAACCGAGTGGATCGACACGATGTCACACAATGGTGAGGTGTACCTGTGAAAATCAAGTTGCCAAGGAAACGTGACGAGAACCCAAAACTGAAGTTAAAGCTCCAGGGAGCTGAACCGAGGAGAGTGGAACGCCAATTGGTGGATCGACCCACAGTAGACGTGCCAGACGTACCAGTGGCTGAACCGAGGAGAGTTGAACGCCAATTGGTGAATCGACCCACAGTATACGTGCCAGACGTACCAATGGCTTTGGCGTATCCTGATCGCCAACTTGAGCTGGCGCGTCGAGAATTCTTGCGAGGCGGCCGCCGGCTGCTTGATGCGGGCGATGACGTGCTGGTGCGGTTGTTCCGACATCGCGGAGACGAAGGGGCCCTGAATCGGATCGCAACGCTACTTGGCGAGAGGCTCGTCCGGCTTTCAAGGAACGACACTAGCAAACGAAGAGTTATGCTGTGGCATTCGGTTGGGACCTTCCCGTGTCGAGTCCGCGGTGCCGGATCGCCTTTCCCAGGGATCGTGGTTACCGAGCTGCGGCCGGCTGCCAGTGGGGCCACATGGCGGCGTGGCCGGCGGACAGGTGAGTGAGCTGAAACTCGCGGTGATCGGCCAGCCGCAGGAGGAAGAGCTGCCGCACACCGTCGCGCTTGGAACCGTATACGAGCCACTTGCCGTCGGGGGATGGCTGCGGGTGGTAATGGAGCGTTCCGGCCGCGGACCGGGTGAGCCGCGTGGATTTGCCGTCGAGCGTCACCTGAAACAGCTCGACGCAGTCGCCAACCTGCGCCGTGTAGAACACCGACCTGCCATCGGCAGACCAGGCGGGCGTGTCGCTGCTGCCGCCGTGAAAATCGGGGACGTCGAGAAACTCGCTCACTCCCTTGTAGGTGCCGCGGTCGGCCAGCTTCCTCAGTCCCGTCCCGTCGGCGCGGACCAGGTGCGGATGGCAGCGGAAGTGCTCGCCGCAGAGGAAGAGCACCCACTGGCCGTCGGGGGACCAGGTCGGCACAAAGTTGAAGGGCTGGCCGGTCTCGACCTTCACGGCATTCGCCCCATCCGCATCCGCCACGTAAATCTGATAGTTCTGGTGATAGGCGATCCGGCGGCCGTCGCGCGAGCTGGAAAAGCCGTAGACAAACTCCTTGGACTGCATCGTCAGGTCGATTTTGTGGCGACCGTCGCGATCCATGCGAAACGGGTGCGAATTGCCGCCAACTAGCGCGGTGAAACCCAGCTTGCTGTCGTCGCCTGGCCAGAAGAACAGGCCGCTGTTGTAGAAGCTGACGCGCTCGACGGCCGTCACGTTGGTCGCCTGCCCGCCGGCCAGGTCCACCAGATACGAGTCGAGCAGCCACCCCGACTCGGTGAAGCGAAACGTCTTGTGCTCCTCTTCCCAGGCTGCGTTTTCGGGGCTTTGCCAGCCGCGGATGACAATCGCCGTCTGGCCGTCGGGCGACCAGCCGGCGAATTGCGTCCAACTGTCGGGCTTGTCCGCCAGCCCTTCTGCCAGTAGACGACGCTGGCCGCCATCCGCTGCAACGATTGCGGCCCGCATCGTGCGCACGTTGGCATGCCGGCCCCCCGGCAAGTTCGTCCGCAGCTCGGTATAGCCCACCAACTGCTGCGGCGATGGACCGATCGGATCAGCGGCGCGGGCCGTATGCAGCAGGACTCCTGCCAGGAGAATCAGCACGCCAACCCAGTCGCGGCAATTCATTTTCTTGGGATGAGTCAGGACGGGGTACCGATTTGCGAGTCTATCAGCAGGTACCGATCGCTTCGATCGTGATCACAGCGTGAGTCTTCTGGGCGTGCGCCTGCCGAGACTGTTGTGTCTCAGCCGCCATGGGATCCCAATGGATGCTCACCTTTTTGTCGGCAGCAATGGTCTGCCCGTTTGGTCCTGCCAGCGTACCATCTCGGCGGGACCATCATGACGCCGCCAGAAGCTCGATACGCTTGATTTCTTCTGGTTCCAGACGGAAGTCGAAGATTTCCAGATCGGCCCCATGTGATCGGGATTGGTGGTCCCCGTGAGGGCAATCATGCCGACGTCGAGGGCGAACCGAAAGATAATCTGGCTGACGTCTCGGCCGTGGCGCTGGGCGATCTGAGCCAACTCGGGTTGAGCAAGCACCTGGCGATTGGCGGTCAGCAGCGAAAAGCCTTGATAGACAATGCCGTTTTCTGCACAGAAGCCTCGCACGCCCCGATCCCAGCCGCTGGCCGCATAGCACCGATTTTGCACGAACCGCGGCTTCACCCGCACCTCCTGAACAAGAAGCTCCAGTTGCTGCAGGCTGACGTTGCTGACGCCGAGCAGGTGGGCTCGGCCGCTGTCATGAATGGTTTCCATGGCCCGCCACGCCGCCCAATCGGCCGGGGCGAGGCCGACCCGCTGGCTGGGGCCGTGCAGGACGAAGGAATCAACCGACTCGCAGCCTAGATGCTCCAGCGAGCTGGTTAACGACTGCTCGACCTGGACCTCAACCGGGGCCCCGGGATCATACGGCAGTCGATGATCCTGCCCCGCCGGGAACGTGAACTTGGTTTGCAGGAACAGGTCTTCCCTAACAACCAAGCCGCTCTTGATCGACTCGGCAATGGCCTGCCCGACTGCCGCTTCGTGATAGTGGCGGCGCTGGTTAGCCGTATCGATGCCGCGGAATCCCAGTCGCAGGGCTAGCTCCACCAGCCGCTGCGTCTGATCTTCCTTCCACGCGGTCCCGTACAGGAAGCGGGGGACTCGAACTCCGTCAATCGACAGGTATTGCTGGGACATCGATTTCTCGGATTTGCGGTTGAGGGAAGGCCAACGATGCGGCTTTCCGGGCTAACAAGTTCCGGCCAACCTGGGGGACTCAAGTGAACCTGCAATCCGCTTGCCAACCGGTCCTCCGGGCGGGAGGATATCCAGGCAAGTAGGTTAGTCTGATGAAGCGAAGCCAATTGGCACAGCCCGATTGGCCATCCGGCCGCGTGACGCCAAGCCAGCCGATTCGGGAGACCAACAATGATTGCTTTCGACGGCGACTACGCCAAGCGTGGGCTGCAGCGACTCAGTCCGCCGATTCTTCAGCCGGCGAAATCGTGCGTCAACGTGACGTACGACCCCCGGCCCGTGCCCGAGGCGAAGCTGCCGATGGCTTACGATGATTCGGACACGGCCCCAAAACCGCTTGCGCCAGCGTCGGCGTGCGTCAATATGGTTTATGATCCGGATCCGAGCAGAATATCACCACCGTGAGCGGGCGATAATTGGCGAGACTCCCCTTTCGGCTTGCCGCCTTGGACATGAGCACCACTGCATGACGGACCAACTGCGTGAGCCCGACCAAATCCGACGGGACTGTGCCCGCAAGCTCCGATCTGTGGAAACGAGTGGCATGTTCACGGCGATCCTCGGGTGCCTGCTACACGAGGATTGGAGCGAGCCCAAGATCGAGGAGCTGCGGCTCAGGCCTGATCGCTGTTTGCTCGCTCGCGTGGCTGGTGAGGCTTCCTTCAAGACTTTCATCGGAGCCGAGGCCGACCTGATCCGCAACATCCACGGCGTAGCGGCCGCCGCCGGACTCGACGGCGATGAGGTGGGCTTTTTGGTAGGCGAAGTGGCGCGGCTGAAGAGAATTGAACCCGTGTTATTCATCCGCCCAGAATTGTAGCTGTTCGGGTGTCTTGAGGTGGGCGATGGGCGCGGCGGAGCGGGATTTGCTCGGCTCACGCGGCAGGGCCCCCTTTCCCCCACAGTGAATGTCGAGGCGGCGCGGGTCGAGTTGCGGGGCCATCACTCCCGCAAGACGAGCGTCAGATGCGCGTGCGGCGGCGGCGGCATCCAGTCTCGGCGCGCCGGGCCGTGTGGTTTCCACCGCGACGGCAGCCGCCAGCGGGCCAG
>DATKDU010000540.1:0-6334 GCA_035512595.1 Pirellulaceae bacterium | reverse complement strand
GGTCGGCATTCCGCCAGGATTCGAGACCCGCGTGCTGGGGCGCGGACGCGAGATGGAACGGACGCTGTCGGACTTTGTCTGGACGTTCGCCCTGTCGTTCATCTTCATGTACATCGTCATCGCGGCGCAGTACGAGCACCTGGTTCACCCGTTCACCATCCTCCTCTCGCTGCCGCTGGCCGTGCCGTTTGGTTTGGTGAGCCTGTATTGGGGAGGGGAAACGCTCAACCTGTACTCGGCCCTCGGCATTCTCGTCCTGTTCGGCGTGGTGAAGAAAGCGTCGATTCTCCAGGTCGATCACACGAACGTGCTGCGGGCCAAGGGGCTCAATCGGCTCGATGCGATCATGCAGGCCAACCGCGACCGGCTGCGGCCGATCTTGATGACGACGATCGCCTTCGTCGCCGGTTTGCTTCCGCTGCTGATCGGCACCGGCCCCGGCGCGGAAGAGCGGCGGTCGATTGCCGTCCTGGCGGTCGGCGGGCAGACGCTGTCGCTGCTGCTGACGCTATTGGCCGTGCCGGTCTTCTACTCGTACTTCGACGACGTTGGGCGGCTGCTGTTGTGGCTCTGGCCGAGCCGCCAGCGGCAGCCGGCGGCGAGTGTTGCTGCCAGCCCTGCGCCTGCTGTTCCCGCGCCTGCTGTTCCCGCGGGTGCGGAGCCGAGTACGTAAAACTGCTCAGCGTGTCGCAACCATGAGTCACTACATTTATCGACGCGACCGCAAGCCGCTCTCGCCGCGAGAAATCATTCGCTTATTGCGAGAGGAGTTCGCCTACGTAGTTGCGAGCAAGAAGAAGGGGGAGGCAGAAGTAATGCATGGTCTCAAATACTTGCTGGGGCTCCGGCGGCACGGCGCGCCCTGCCCAATTGGTGAACTTAACGCAATGATACGGGAGGATAGAGATCGCCTGAAACAGGCGTATTTGGTGCGTTGTGCAGACGATCGCAAGTCGAAGTCCGCCTATTTGGAGTTCGTCCTCACTCGGGATACGAAGATATTCATCGGGTATTCGTCTGCTCAGCACGAGCGGGATGCAAGACCGCTACTTCGCCGCTGTGCAGAAGCAATCGGCTGTGTTGTAGGCGGGCATGTATCGGTAGAAGATGACGAATAAGCGCCGGAACGCTTCCTGCGCACCGCCGGACGGCGCATTCGATTGAGGCCCGGAGCTATAATGGAATGCGTGCAAGTGCATTGACTTTCCTGGCAGCATCCTGATACCACAATGGCCAGCATCATTTCCAAGTCCGCTCCTGGCTCGCTTTCGGAGCAGGACTATCCGACCTCGGACGGCCAACCGATGGGCGAGACCGATCTGCACCGTAGCGTGATGCTCGACACGATCGAGACCCTTAAGGCTTACTTTGCCGGCAAACTGGTTTATGTAACGGGCAATCTCCTGCTCTTCTACGAGGAGGGAAATCGCCGGCGGCATGTCTCTCCCGATTGCATGGTCGTGAAGGGACTGGAGCAACGGGACCGAAAAAACTTCCTGCTGTGGAAGGAAGGCAGCGCGCCCAGTATCGTCATCGAAATCACGTCGGCCTCCACCCGCGACGAAGATCTCGAAGACAAGATGCGCATCTATCGCGACGAGATTTGCGTCGCCGAGTATTTTCTTTTTGACCCGTGGCAGGAATACCTTACTCCGCAGCTTCAAGGTCACCGGCTGACAGGCGGGCTCTATGTGCCAATCGAGCCAGTCGCAGGCCGCCTACCCAGCATGGAACTGGGGCTGGAATTGGAAGCGGCGGGAGCGCAGCTCCGCTTCTTCAACGCCGCCAGCAGCCAATGGCTGCCGACGCCCAAGGAGGCGCTTGAGCAGGCGGAAGCCGACAATCTTCGGCTGCGGCAAAAGGTCGAGGAATTGGAGCGGAAGTTGAATCGCGGAAACGATTGAGCGAGCGCATGTCGGCCATCAATCCCTACCAGCCGCCGATCGAAGAGAATCCCGCGGTCCTCAGCATTTCGGCGGTCAAAACCACAGCGCAGGAGGTGTTCCTCGCCTGGGAGAAGCTCCGGTTGGCGTACAACATCGTCCTTGTGCTGGTGACGCTTGGCGGCCTTGGCATCGTAGGAACCGAATTCGTCAATTGGCGCCAGCTTGCAGTTACGCTCGCGATTGACGCAATCGTCGCCAATCTTTGTTTTTGCGCCGGGCCATGCCTGGAAGGGTATCTGGCCTGGATCGGGGCCGAGCGGCGCATCACGCGCACGATTGTCTTTGTTCTGGGTACGATACTGGCTTCGCTGCTGGCGCTGGTCGAGGTTTACCGCCTCACTGGCCAGCCGTTCTGACCCACGCGCCTACGCAATGGCCGGACTGGGGCGTGGCACCGCGGACGGCGCAGGCAGCGATTGGCACTCGTCCATCGACCTGACGATGAGGCGATTGACGTAAACTCAATCCCATCAAAGACAAATGGCTTGCTGGAAAGCACTTCCAGCAAGCCAAAAGAAGGGTGGCTGAGGGGACTTGAACCCCCGACTTCCAGATCCACAATCTGGCGCTCTAACCAACTGAGCTACAGCCACCATGGGGCTCTTACCTGCCGTTGAATTTAGTCGTCCGCCCAGCGACGGTCAACGCCGCGGCGGCCTGCCAGTGGAGAGGGGGGCGGACGTGGGAAAGTTCGCGGCAATGCGCAAAATCATAGGCCGGCAGCGGACGTGCCCCCAGCATCCGCTGCCGGCCTTTCTCGTTGTGACCGGAAGACATGCCGGCTTCGCAGCCGGCACTGGCGCTACTTCTTCTTCGCGCCGGCCTTCTTGGTCGATTTCTTGGTCGCTTTCTTCTTGGCCATTCTCGATGGCTCCTTGCTGTGACGCGTCCTCTTTGTTTGGCAATTCCTCGGGACGTCTGGCGAGGAATGCCACTACACATCCGTGTGACTCGCTTTCGCGAATCGTCCCGCTCGCACACGCGAGCGGGCTTCCCTGAACTCTCGATGCGCGTGACACGCACGATCGATTAATCAGATTCTTCCAGCATGGGGCATGTTTCGTCAAGTCGAATTGGAAAACTTCAGGCAAAGTTTTTTTGCGCGCCGGAAGCGTGAAGATTGGAGCGTCGTCGTCGCGGCGAGCGCGAGCGCGTGGCGAAGCACGGTGCGGCAAGACATAATCGGCGGAGATTCATCCTCGTGCTATTGCCTACATCATGATGAACCACTCACGACGTACGTTCCTCGCTGCGTGCGCATCGGCCGCTGTCTCGCTGGCGGCTCGGCAACGATCGTTTGCGGACGATACGCCGCCAAAGATCGGCCTGGGCTTCAGCCTGTACGGCATGCGATCGCTCAAGCTCGCGGAGGCACTGACGCTGTGCCGCGAGATCGGCTACGACTGTGTCGAGCTGCCGGTAATGCACCAGTGGCCGGCCGATTCGGCATCGTTCAGCACCGAGCAGCGACAGGCATTCCGCAAGTCGCTCGACGGCAGCGGCCTCGGTCTGTCGGCCCTGATGGAAAACCTGCCCCTCCTGTCGGACGACAGGCAGCACGCAGCCCATCTCGACCGGCTCAAGCGGGCAGTGCAGCTCGCTCGCGACCTCGTGCCCGATCAGCCGCCGGTGGTGGAAACGATCCTGGGGGGCAAGCCGGACCAGTGGGATGCGGTCAAGGATCGGGCCGTGGAGCGGCTGAAGAACTGGGCCGCAGCCGCCGCGGAGGCCAAAGTCGTCGTCGCCATCAAGGCCCACGTCGGGGGCGCACTCCACCGCCCGGCCGATGCCGCCTGGCTGGTGAAACAAATCGACAGCCCGTGGCTCAAAGGGGCCTTCGATCAGAGCCATTTTCAGCTTCGCGGCATTGGGCTAGCGGAGGCGGCCGAGGCACTGCTGCCGCACTCGGTATTTATCCACGTGAAGGATGGCCGCGGCACTGCCGAGCGTTTTGAGTTTCTGCTCCCCGGCGAGGGGACGATCGATTATGTTGACCTTCTGCGGCAAGCCGCACGGCTGAATTACCGCGGGGACGTGGTCGTGGAAGTGAGCGGGCAGATTCACAGCCGGGCCGGATACGATCCGGCGGCGGCGGCCAGGAAATCGTACGCGGCACTAGCGCCGGCGTGGGAAAAGGCGGGCATCGAGCGGAGCAAGGAGAAGCCATGAATCAACGGACCTGGTACCTGACGCTGGCGGTGTGTTTGGTCGCTGCGAACTCCTTAAGTTGGGGAGTGGAGCCGTGGGCCGACCAGCGGCTGAAGGTAACGGACGGCCTGGAGCTATGGCTCGATGCGACGCAGGCCGACTCTTCCAGCGGCGGGCGGTGGAAAGATGCCAGCGGCCACCGTCGCGATCTGACGCAAGATGCCCAGCCGCGGCAGCCGAAGTGGGTCAGCGACCTGGTCCCGGGAAAGGAAGCGTCGGTTCTTCGCTTCGACGGCCAGGACGACAGCCTGCTATTGGCCGGGCCGCAGAAGGACTATCGCGAATTGACGCTGTTCGTCGTCGCCGCGCCGAAGTCGAACCTTGGCGGCTTCCGGGCGCTCTTGGCAATGAACAAGCAGGGGGTCAACGACTACACGAGCGGCCTGACGCTCGACCTGCACGCCTTTCCCAGCCTCAACTTCAGCCTGCTCAATCTCGAAGGGCGGGGGTTCGGCGGCGCGGCCGATCTGCTGACCGGCGACCATCCCTTGGGCACGTTTCACGTCCTGGCCGCGACGCTGACCCCCGGCAAAGCCGGCGTGAAGCTATTCGTCGATGGCAAGCTCAATGGGCAGCGCGACCGTGCCGATGAGCCGCTGCGGGCCGATGAGTTGCGGATCGGCGTGCGGCACTACAGCAACACGGCCGACCCGACGTTCGACCAGGGATTTTTCGAGGGGGACATCGCCGAAGTGCTCGTTTACGACCGCCTACTGTCGGACACTGAGCGAAACGAAGTCGAGAAATATCTGGCCGCCAAACACGCCGAGCTACTCAAGCTGCTTCCCGAGTTGGCTCGCGAGGGAAAGCCGCTGGTTCCGGTGAAAGACCCGCCGGCCGTGCAGATGCTCGTGCCCGGTTTTGCCGTGCGAGAAATGCCGATCGACCTGACGAACATCAACCACCTCCGCTATCGGCACGACGGCAAGCTGGTGGCGCTGGCGTATGACGGCAACGTTTATCTGCTGACGGACACCGACGGCGACAGCGTCGAAGACAAGGCCGAATTGTGGTGGGACAATGCGACCGGTTCGCTCCGCAGCCCGATCGGCATGGCGCTGACGCCGAAGGGCTATCCGCACGGCGACGGCATTTTCGTGGCCTGCAAGGGAAAACTGGCTCTGCTGACCGACACCGACGGTGACGACAAGCTCGACCAGGAACGGATAGTCGCCAGCGGCTGGCAGGAATTGCCGCACGGCGTTGATGCGCTGGGCGTGGCGATCGCCACCGACGGCAGCGTCTTTTTCGGCCTGGGCTGCACCGATTTCACCAACGCCTACCAGATCGACAAGCAAGGCAGGCCCCACTACAGCCTGGCCAGCGAGCGGGGGACGATCCTCCGCATCGCGCCCGATCTGGCGAGCCGCGAAATCTGGTGTACCGGCATTCGCTTCCCCGTCGGCATCGCGATCAACCCCGGCGGCGACTTGTTCTGCACCGATCAAGAGGGCGCAACGTGGCTCCCCAACGGCAATCCGCTCGACGAGCTGCTGCATATCCAGAAGGGGCGGCATTACGGCTTCCCGCCGCGACATCCGCGGCATTTGCCCGATGTCATCGACGAGCCGAGCACGTTCGACTACCTGCCGCAGCACCAATCGACGTGCGGCCTGTGCTTTAACGAGCCGCTGACCAGCGGCGGGCCGATCTTCGGGCCGGACTGGTGGCGCGGCGATGCGCTGGTGGCCGGCTACACGCGCGGGAAAATCTGGCGGACGAAGCTGGTCAAGGGCGCCAGCGGTTATCTGGCTCAGAGCCAGCTTATCGCTTGCCTGCAAATGCTGACGGCTGACGTGGCGCTGAGTCCGGCAGGCGAATTGGTCGTTGCCTGTCACAGCGGCGGCCCAGACTGGGGCACCGGCCCGAGCGGCAAAGGGAAGCTCTACAAGATTCGCTACGCCGATCGCGAAGCGCCGCAGCCGGCGCACGTCTGGTGCTCTTCGCCGCAGGAAGTGCGGATTGCGTTTGACCGGCCTCTCGATCCGGTCAGCCTGGCCGGCCTGCGGGAGAAGATTTCGATCGACGCCGGTCAGTATGTGGCAGCCGGCGATCGGTTCGAGAACCTGCGTCCCGGGTATGCCGTCGTGGCCCATCAACTGTCTCAGCCGCGGCATGACCTGAAGATTTACAGCGTGGCGCTGACGCCCGATCAGCGGACGCTCGTGCTCGCCACCGAC
>DATKDU010000539.1:0-12796 GCA_035512595.1 Pirellulaceae bacterium | reverse complement strand
GCCCCCGCCAGCAGGGCCACGCAGACGATCGAGATGCCCAGCGCCTCGGCACTGCACCGCGCCAAGGCGTTGTACAGGGCGATTTTGATCGCCCGGAAGAAGTACTGCTTGCCGCTGTGGTGCAGCTTGCGGCGGGCGTGGCGTTCCATGCCGAAGGCTTTGACCGCTTGAATGCCGGCGAAGACTTCGGAGATGAGGTGATAGAGCTGGGTCATTTCCTCCATGGCGCGGCGGTTGGCTCGCCTGAGCGATTGCATCAGCCGCCCGATGATGAAGACGACGATCGGCGCGATGAGCAGCGAGATGATCAGCAGCCGCCAGCAGATGAACGCGGCGCCGATCAGGCAGGCGATCATCTTCAGCGGCTCGAGCATCACGCGGCCCAGCAGCATGTACAGGCCGCTGTGGATGTGGTTCATGTCGTTGGTGAAGCGGGCCAGCAAATTGCTGGAGCGGTCATCGCTGAGGGTGGAGAGCTCGAGCTTGAGCGTGCGGCGGAAGAGCTGTTTGCGAAGCTCGTAGATGGCGGACTGCGCCAGCCGCTCGACGAAGATCGAGTTGCTCACGAGCAGGGCCCCTTTCAGGACGGTCGCGGCCATCAGCACGCCGATGACGATCGCCAGGGCGAAAAACGCATTGTTGGGGATCCAGCTTACGACCAGATCGCGCGCCCGGCGGGTCCACAGAAGCTGATGTGCGATCGCATCGCGGCGGTCGCCGGCGGCTTCGATTTCCATCTGAAGCTGCTGGGGCTCCGGCAAAGCGGCGGCAAGCTGCGCCCGCAGCGCGGCGATTTCCTTCTCCGCGTTGGCCAATTCATCACGCAGCTTCTCGACCTTGGCCTGCATGGCGGCATGGGGGGGCTTGCCGCTGAAGATCAGCTCGGTGATCGGCAGGACAAGGCTCAGATTACCCCCCCACAGGAAGGCAATGGCCAGCGCGGTCAAGAGCATGAACGCAAAGGTGTAGCGCCGGCGCACCGCGAGGCTGACGACGCGAAGAAAATTCCTCATAGCGAGTCCATTCGCGGGAACTGGATCGTCCTGATCGAATACCAAAGCTGCCTGTGGCGAAGAACAAGGCTGCCGACGAATGGAGGCCCTTCCTTCGCTTGCGCTTCATGTTTGTGGGTCGATGGAGGTTCTAGCAAAAACCCCCTGTTTAGCCAAGTTCATGCCGGCCCAAAGGTGTCCCCCACTTTGACGGCATATCCGCGGAGGAAGTCGCTAGCATCCATGCCCCGCTTCCCCGCCGGCTGGAGCTTTTCGATCGAAAGTGCGCCCTCACCGGCGGCGACGACGAGCTGCTTGCCGTCGCTGACCAGGACTTTCCCCGGCTCACTCCGCATTCCGCATTCCGCACTCCGCACTTGCATGAGAATCAACCTCAGCGGCTCGCCGGTGCTGCGATGCCAGTTGGTATACGTCCCCGGCCACGGCGTCAGCGCTCGCACCTGATTGCGAATTTGCTCGGCACTCCTGGTCCAATCGACCGCGCCGTCCTGCTTGGTCAGCCGCGGCGCTTTGGTCGCCAGCTTGGGATCCTGCGGCATTCCCAGCGGCGAGCTGCGATCCCACGCCTGGAGTTTGGCAATCGCTTCCAGCACCGCTAGGGCCCCCAGCTTCGACAGCCGGCATTCCAGATCGGGCATCGTCTCGTCGGGGCCGATCGGTGTCCTTCGTACGGCCAGGATCGGTCCGCCGTCGAGCCGCGGGGTCATGTGGATCACGGTTACCCCCGTTTCCGCATCGCCATTCAAAATCGCCCAGTGAACCGGAGCAGCGCCGCGATACTTGGGCAGCAGCGACCCGTGCAGATTGATGCCGCCGAGAGGTGCGACGGCCAATGACTCGCTCGAAAGAATTTGGCCATAATCGCAGACGACGAGCAGTTCCGGCTTGAGATCGGTCAGTAGCTGCCGCGCTTCAGGCGTGTTGATACTCTCCGGGGCCAGCACCGGAATGCCGCGTGACTCGGCCAGGTCGCGCATCGGATTGAGCGGCCCCTTCTCGCGGCCCTTCGCCGACGGCGTCGGCCGGGTAATGAGCGCCGGCACGTCGTGCCCAGCGTCGAGCAGTGCCGCGAAAGTGGGCACAGCAAAGGGGCCGGTGCCGAGCATGAGGAGACGCATAGGTTTGGTAAAGTCCGCCTTATTCCGCCTCATTCCGCGTTATTCCGCCTTATTCTGTCCCATTCTGTCTCATTCTGTCCCATTCTGTCTCATTCAGAACTCCAGTTGCTCCGACTCCCCCCTGGCAACGTGCGACTGTAACTCGTTGAAGTTCATCGTGCGACTTTCCGCTCGCGATGCAGCACGGCTAACAATACCTCTTCTCCCACTCCGCCAGCTTCGCCGCGATCTGCTCGTCGCTGGGGATCGAGCCCGTCGAGCGGCGGCTGGAAAACTCGGTTTCGAATTCGTCCAACTCGGGCAGCAGGTCGGTGCGAGCCGAAGGAGTCATCCGGTCGGGAAAGAGGACACCATCGAGGTGATCGAGTTCGTGCTGGATGCAGCGGGCCATCAGATCGGTGACGACTATGTCCACTTCCTTCCCCTCCAGGGTGTAGGCATTGACCCGCACCTGCTTGGGGCGGATCACGTTGCCGTAAACGCCGGGCAGGCTCAGACACCCTTCCTCGGCCTCGTCGCTCCCTTTGGGGAAGCTGACCACCGGGTTGAGGAACACCATTTCCTCCCCCTCCTGCGGATCGGATTTGAGGTTCATCACGAACACCCGCAGCGGCAGATCGACCTGGTTCGCCGCCAGCCCGATCCCCTTGTTCTCGTACATCAGGCCGAACATCTCGCGCACGATCTGCCGCAGGTCAGCATCGACGCGGCAGATCGGCTTGCTCTTGTGGCGGAGGGTCGGGTGCGGGTAGGTGATGATCTGCAAGGGAATTGCGTGCGGACGAGGGAATTCAGGCCGGGAAAGATGCCGAATTATAGGAATCGCCGCAAATGCCGCGTAGGGCGCTTGGTTGCCAGGGCGGGGCGTGGAAGGCATATTTGAGGGCACCTCGAAAGGACCCTCATGCCCGTTCGCTCTCCGCTCTCCTTGCCGCGTCTCGTCCTGATACTCCTCGCCTTGGCGTCGTTGGCGTCATGGCTTTCCCCGGCCGATGCCGGCGACAACTGGCCCGACTTTCGCGGGCCGACGATGGACGGCGGCAGCGACGCGACCGAATTGCCGCTCACCTGGAGCGAGACGGAAAACGTTCGCTGGAAGACGGCCTTGCCCGGCGTGGGGCACTCCACCCCCGTGATCTGGGGCCAGCAGATCTGGCTGACAACGGCAACGCGCGACGGCAAGATGATGTACGCACTGTGCCTCGATCGGGAGAGCGGCGAGGTGACGACGCGGATCAAGTTGTTCGACGTCGCCGCCCCGCAGCCGATCAATGCCGCCAACAGCTACGCCTCGCCCTCCCCGGTCATCGAACAGGGGCGGGTGTATCTGCACTTCGGCACCTATGGCACGGCGGCCATCGACACCGACAGCGGCAGCATTCTTTGGAAACGGACCGACTTGAACCTCGACCACAAGGAAGGCCCCGGGTCTTCGCCCGTGGTGTGGAACGACCTGTTGATCCTGACGTGCGACGGCATGGACGTGCAATATGTCATCGCGCTCGACAAGTTGACTGGCAAGACGCGGTGGAAGAAGGAGCGGTCGGTGAATTTTGCCGACGTCAATCCCGACTTTCGCAAGGCGTACTCGACGCCGCTGGTTGCGAGCGTCGCCGGCAAGCCCGTGCTGATCAGCACCGCAGCTCACTCGGCTTATGGATACGATCCGGCCAGCGGCGAGGAGCTGTGGCGAATGCCGTATGCCGGCTTCAGCAACGTCAGCCGGCCGGTGGTCGGCCAGGGGATGATGTTTCTGAACACGGGCTACATGAAGCCGCAGCTTGTGGCGGTGAAGCTCGGCGTCAGCGGCCTGGTGGATGATTCGCAGATCCTGTGGCGGCAAGCGACGGCCATTCCCAACAAGCCGTCGGTGGTGCTGGTCGGCGGCCTGATCTTCATGGTGACCGATGGCGGCGTGGCGACCTGCCTGGAGGCGGCCAGCGGCACGCCGGTCTGGACGAAGCGGCTGGGGGGCAACTTTTCCGCCTCGCCGATTGACGCCGCCGGGCGGATCTACTTCTGCGACCAGGACGGAAAGACGACCGTCATCGCGCCGTCGCGCGAGTACAAGGAACTGGCGGTCAACCAGCTCGATGCGGGGTGCACGGCGTCGCCGGCCGTTGCTGGCCAGGCACTCTATTTGCGGACGAAGACCTGCCTGTACCGACTGGAAGAGTAGTTCGGCCGTTGGCCCCTGCGGTTGTGACCCGATTCCGCCGTAGCTAGACTGAATCCTGGAACAGAGAAGTCACCCCAGGCGCGCGGAGCGGATGATGGCCGTGCAAGCGAGGCTCGTCGTCGTTGGCGGCGACGTCAAAACTTCCGAGATCAAGCTGCGCCTCCCGTGTACCATCGGGCGAGGCCGCGGCAGTTCCATTGTTTTGGCCCATCCCCTGGTCAGCCGCCAGCACTGTGAGATCTATGAGGCCGAAGGAGGACTGATGGTCCGCGACCTCGGCTCGCTCAACGGCACCTTTGTCAATAACCAGCGGATCGGCGAGTCGGCCCCGCTGCCGCCCAATGAATTGCTGACCGTGGGCACCGTCACTTTCCGCGCCGTCTATGATGCGGTTGCCGAGACGGCGAACGCCGAGGAGGTAGCTGAGGGCGCCAATCGGACGGACACCGAGTACAGCCGCGACAATTCTGGCGGAACGGGGACCGTTCCTTTCCCGTTCCCGGCAAAGAACAGCGACGAGCAGTCCGATCGGGCCACGGTCCCTGCGTCGCAATCGAGCATGGAGGCATTGCCGCCGGCGGCCCAGTTGCCGGCCGCCGAACCAACGGCCGACCCGGCCAGCCTGCTGGCGCCCAAGGTCGAACCGCTGCCTGCTGCTCCGTCAGCAGCGGCTGAAGCCGACGTCGAGGAACCTGCTGCGGCCGGCAGCGGCGACGACGATCTGCAGGATTTTCTCAAAAGCCTGGGAAACAAATAGCCGCCAGCGGGCACTTTTTGTTGCAACTGGGCGGCCGAATGGCTACAGTGCCCGATGGGTTCACTCCCCAATCATTGAGGGCACTGACATGATTCGCTTGCAATGCCCCTGCGGCAAAGCTTACCAGCTCAAGAACGAGATGGCGGGCAAGAAGGTCAAGTGTCCCACCTGCCAGGGAATTATGACCGTTCCGCTGGTGGCCGTCCTCGTTGAGACGCCAACCCCGGCTCCTGCGACGCCTGCGGCATCGGCGGTTCTTGCTCCACTTGACGGCTTGTCGCCCCTGTCCGGGGGTGATCCGTTTGCTGGACTGCCGCCGGCACCAACCCTGGGACCAGCACTGGGAATGGCAAATCCCGGCTTCGCACCGCCGAACCCGCTGGCGAGCCCCGCCAATGATCACGTGGCGGCCGGCAGGAATCCCACTTCGCCCCTGGTGTGGATCATTGGCGGCATTAGCGTCGCGGTCGTGCTTGGCGCCGTGATCATGGGTGTGACGTTGGTCGCCATCCTGACGGGCCCCAACAATCGGCCCCGCGGCTACGTTCCGCCGGAGTCGCTTTCGCGCACCGAGCCGACAGGAACGGCGCCCGTGGCCGGTTCGCCGGGGGCGCCCGGTGGCGGGGCCGTACTCCCGGCTTCCTCGCTCCAGGATCAGCTTCGGGCACCCACATTCACCCAAGACGGGCAGGGACGCCCGGTGGTGGGCAGCCAGATCGGCCAGTGGCAGTTGTTCACGTCGCAGGACGGCGGCTACCAGATCAATCTTCCCGGCAAGCCGCAGATTGTGCCGCAGTCGCTCAATACGCCCAACGGCCCGGTTACCGGATCGGTTGCGGTCGTGGGCAGTGAAGCCAGCGGCATGGTCGTGATCACGCACGTCGATGTGCCCTTCGATACGGCCGTCGTGCCGATCGACAAGCTGACCGAGGTGCAGATCGCCATGCAAGGAGGTAAGGTGGTGCGCAGCGGCGACGTGACCATCTCCGGCAAACCGGGGAAGGAGTTTGTGGCGGACATCGCCAAGGCGGGATTCACGGGAAAGGCGCTCTTCCGCACGCTCGGGGCCGGCGGCCGGGTCTTTACGCTGGCCTACCTGGGTCAAGCGGGCAAGTTCGACGAAGCCAAAGCGGCCGAGTGCCTGAATTCGTTCGCCCTAACCAGGGAACCGCCACCCCCCAAGACCGACGGCAAATCGTTCAACGCGGGCATTCCAATCGCACGCGACGTGGTATGGACGATGCAGGAATCGGCGCAGTTTCATTTCCGTGTGGAGTTTCCCTCTCCGCCAAAACTGATGCGGGATCCCAGCGACCAGCAGAAAATCGAGGAGACGTGGGTGTGCGAAGTGGCTGGGAAAGGGGCATTCATGGCCAGCGCGATCATCGCCGTGATTCCCGAATCAGGACTGGCCGATGCCGCCGGCCAGCGCAAGCAAGAGTTGATCGGACGGCTGGGAAGCCCCCTCCATGACACCACGAGCCGGCAGGGTGCGGCCCAAGTCAGTGACCTGGTCTTCAACCATCCCCAGGGAATGCGGACGCTGGTCCGCCTCTATGTGACGGGTAAGACGGGCTATCAGGTGACCTGGACCGGTCAGCCGGAGCTGGCTGGCTCGGAGGAAGTCAACCGGTCCTTCAATTCGTTTGCGATCACCGGCGGCGGCGCGGAGAGTTCGAGTTCGAATGCCGCCGACGCGAGCAAGGCCGCCAGTCCGTTCTGACCGGACGGCAGCGGCAGCGCAAAAAAAACCGTCGCGGGGGTCTGCCGCGACGGTGGATTCGGGACGAATTCGGCGAGGGTTGCGTCCGCAGACGCATCCCGGGGTTGATTTATACCAGCTCTTTGCGAGCGCCGATCAGCGTGCGGAGGCGTTCCGCCAGCAGCTTGGCGTCGAAAGGCTTCTTGAACGTTTCATTGATGCTCGAGCGATCGAAGCTCAGCGGACTTCCGTCATCGGGCAACAAAGCGATCAGGATCGTTTCGGCGAAGTCGGGGTTCTTTCGCAGATTTTGACAAATCTGGAGCGATTCGACCTTGCCGATCGAGAAATCGACGATGATGCAGTCCGGGTGGAAGCTTTCGGCCTGGATGCCAGCTTCAAATCCGCTGGCGGCCACAGCCACCCGGAACGACTTTTCGCTGGGAAGTTCACGCCGGAGGTTTTCGATCAAAATCTGGTCTTGCGCCACAATCAGCACTTTGGCCATGGCCTCGTCTTCGAGGTCTCCCAATGGCATTCCATGCTCTTTGAGGAACTTGATCAGATACTCGCGGGGAATGCGACGGTCTTGCGAGCCGGGGATGCGGTAGCCTTTGAGGCGACCGGAATCGAACCACTTGCTGACCGTGCGCGGGGCCACTTTACAGATCTTCGCGACCTGTCCAGTAGTGAAGACCTTCATAATCAGGCTCTCCAATACTCACTCTTTGACTCGTGGCGCTTCATCCAGCGGTGAGGAGCCGCTGGACGTTGCGTTTCGCCCCTGCCTGCGTCAACCGGTCGCTTTCGATCCATCGCTAGCCGGCCGTGGGATGCCGGTGGACGCAAACAGCTGGGTAGGGCTAAGTTGTGCTTCGGGTGGCTTGGGCTCAGTTCCCTCTGATCCGCGCCTACAAACAACATCGGCACTGGCTTGCCGGAACACGGCGGAAAATCCCGAATTTCAGTGGCGGTGGGTAACACCGCCGCAAAGCGGGATTCCGGCAAACCAGGACCGACCGTACTCGGCGGTGTACTTGCGGCAGGGGGCCGTGAAGAAGGAGCGCCTGGGTCGATTCGGCACTCATCCGCACTGGGGCGTCATAAACGCCCCGCAATTCCCCCTGGAAAGACCGTGCTATCACGGGTGTCACCCGCGGATGGCGAGTCCACAAGTACACCCCACGACACGTCTTCCGAATGTTAGCATCGTATGAACTAGGCGGCCGACTTTAGAAAGTCCGGCCCGGCGCGTCAGAAGTGCGGATCGCCAAGGAGAATTCGCCGTCTGCCCGTCGCTCGATGCGCTTAATTATACGGGTCGTAGGGAAAATGACCAATGACCAAGCCCCAATGACCAATGGTTTCCGCTTCATTGGTCATTGGGGCGTGGTCATTGGTCATTTGGAAATGGTCCCAGTTCGTCATACGACGATGGTCTTCCCCTTCCTGACCGACTCCGTCTGCTTGTGACAGAGCACGATCGCATCCCGGGCCAGGTCGCCGCCCAGCAGCGTCGAAGCCTTGCCGCTCTTGACGCTGGCGGCCACTTCCTTGATCTCCCCCTCGAACGCGGCCAGCATCGGGTCCCCAGAGGGCAAAGTCGGATACTCCACGGTTCCCTTGGACGTCAGCACCGTCAGCGGCAGCGACGTGTTCTTCCCGTCCGCCAGGACCGCAAAGTCAAAATAGATCGTCGCTTTCTCCAGGTGGATCTCAAAGCCGTGCGTGAAGGGGCGCCCTTGCTGGTTGACGACGCCGCTGGTCGCACTCACCGCCAGCTTCTCGTCGGCGAACTTGAATTGCGTGTTGCAGTACTCGACCACGTCCCCCCGCAGCCGCCCTTGGCTGGTCACCGCTTTCGGCATTCCAAACAAGAGGCGGATGAAATGGGCGTCGTGAACGTGCAGGTCCACCAGCGGGCCGCCGACTTTCTCCGGATCGAAGAAATCCTTCAACCACGAAGGATCGGAGATCACTCGCTTGAAATGCCCGCCGATGACTTGGCCGTATTTGCCGCTGGCAATCATTGTGCGAGCGGCTGCGTACTCTGGGAGGAATGGCAGGACATGGCCGACGAGGACTTGTTTTCCCGCTTTCTTCGCCGCTTTGACCATCCGATCGCAGCCGGCGGCGGTGAGTGCCATCGGTTTTTCGACGAACGCGTGCTTCCCCGCCTTGAGGCAGGCAATCGTCGCCGGTTCGTGAAGGTGCGGCGGCAGGCAAAGATCGACCACGTCGATCTTCGGATTGGCCAGCAGCTCATCAAGCTCGGCATACTTCGCAACCCCGTCGAGATTCACTATCTCTCCCGGCGGCCCGAAATTCCCCTGAATGCCGGTCCAGTCGCCGGTGCGGCGTTTTTTGTCGCGGGTGCAAATCGCGGCCAGCTTGATCCCTTTCACCTTCTGGTAGGCCAGGTAGTGGATCCAACCCATAAAGCCGATGCCGGCGATCGCGACGTTCATAGTGAGGGTTCAGGGTTCAGGGGACAGGGGACAGGGGACAGGAGACTGGAGACTGGAGACTGGAGACTGGAGACTCGGCACAGGCAACAACAAAACTCTGATTGACGTATCTGAACCCTGAACCCTGAACCCTCCTCCGGCCGCATTCACCCCACGAGCTTCTTGAACCGCTCGTAGGCGTCGTCCCAGACTTGCGGATTCTTGGGCACGTACTGCTGCACGGCAAAGCTGTGGCGGATCACTTCGCGAGCCTGGGAGATTCCGCCGACGGCGCCGTCGGCCACGGCCTGCATCATCAGGTTGCCGATGGCGGTCGCTTCGACCGGTCCGGCGATGACCGGGCGGTTGCAGGCGTCGGCGGCCATCTGGTTGAGGAGCCGGTTCTGACTGCCGCCGCCGACGATGTGGATCGTTCCCAGCCGCGAGCCGGTCAGTTCTTCGAGCATCCCCAGGACCATCCGGTAGCGGAGGGCCAGGCTCTCCAGGGCACAGCGAATCACCGCTCCTTCGCTGGCCGGCACGGTCTGACCCGTCTTCTGGCAGTAATCGCGAATCGCCTGCGGCATATTCTTGGGGGCCGTGAAACTGGCGTCGTCGGGATTGATCAGGCTGGCCAGCGGAGACGATTCTCCCGCCCGGCGAACGAGCACGTCCCAGCCGTATTCCGTGCCATCGGCCTTCCAGATCCGCTGGCATTCCTGTACGAGCCACAGACCGCCGATGTTCTTCAGCAGCCGCACGGTGCCTCCGACGCCTCCCTCGTTGGTGAAGTTGAGCTGGTAGCAGCGATCGTTGATCACCGGCTCGGGCGTTTCGACTCCCATCAGCGACCAGGTTCCGCTGGAGATGTAGCACCAATTCGGTTTCGCGGCGGGTGCGCCGGCTGCCGGCACCGCCATGACGGCACTGGCCGTGTCGTGACTGCCGGGGAGCACGACCTCCACGCCGTCCAACCCGGCTTCTTCCGCGACCGCGGGGAGCAACTTGCCGAGCTTCGTTCCCGGCTGGGCAATCGTCCCCAGGATCTTCGTCGGCAGTCCGAACTTTGCCAGCAGCTCGGTCGCCCACGTCTTGGTCTTGGGATTATAGAACTGCGTGGTCGAGACGTCGGTGAATTCGTTCGCTTTCTCGCCGGTGAGCAGCCAGTGAAACAGGTCGGGGATCATCAGCAGCCGCTCGGCCACATCCAAGAGCGGCGATTTGGCCAGCTTCATCGCCAGAAGCTGATACAGCGTGTTGAACTCCATGAACTGGAGTCCCGTGTGCTGAAAGATTTCCTCCCGCGGGACGATGGCGAATGCTTTGTCCAAAATGCCAGCGGTGCGGCGGTCGCGATAGTGATAGGGAATGCCGAGCAACTCGTCGTTTCGGCCGATGAGCCCGAAATCGACCCCCCACGTATCGACGCCGACGCTGCGAACCTGACCCGGATAGAGCTTCCCCGCGGCCCGCAGGCCGCGCTGAACGTGGCTCCACTGGTTGAGGAGGTCCCACTGCATTCGTCCGGCGGCCTGGATGCCGCCATTGTCGAAGCGGTAGACCTCCTCCAGGGAGAGCTTTTGGCCGTCGAAAACTCCCGCGACGACGCGGCCGCTGGAAGCGCCCAGATCGGCCGCCAAATAGACTTGTGCTGCGTCCGCCATATCCAGGAACGTGTGACAAGAGGACTTGCCCGGGACCGTGATGGATCGTGACACGTGGTGCCAGGGCAGTCAAGTCCCGCGGGAAATACAGCGGCGAAACGGAATTGTGGCTCAAACTAGATCGTGACTTACTGGTCCCACCTGCTCGTACTTAGTACCCTGTACTTCGTACCCAGTACGAAGCAAGCCACCCTGAGCGCACTTGCCGTTACAAGTGGCGCCATGATCACTCGTTTCCTCCACGCTGCGAGGTGTCCTATGCGCCGCCGTCAATTCCTCAAGTCGTCTGTCGCCGCTTCGTGCCTGGCCGCCGCGCCGCTGTTTGTTCCTTCTCGCGCTTTCGGCGCCAACGAACGCATCGTCACCGGCCATATCGGCGTCGGCGGCCAGGGGAACGCCAACCTGAAGGGCTTTTTGAAGCATGCAGCGGCCGTCTGCGACGTCGATCAAGGCCGGGCGGCGCAGGCGGCCAAGAAGGTCGAAGACGCGGGGAATAAGTGCGAAGCCTTCGCCGACTATCGCAAGCTGCTCGAACGCAAGGACATCGACGCCGTCGTCATCAGCACACCGGATCATTGGCACGCACTGGCGACGATTCACGCCTGCCAGGCGGGCAAGGACGTCTACTGCGAAAAGCCGCTTTCCCCGACGATTGCCGAGGGGCGAAAGATGGTCGAGGCGGCCCGCGCCAATAAGCGGATCGTCCAGACCGGATCGCAGCAGCGGAGCGCCCGGGAATTTCGCCGGGCCTGCGAACTGGTTCGCAGCGGCGCACTGGGGAAGGTGCAAACGATCCTCGTCGGCATTCCCAAGTGCAACCACGCCGGTGCGCCGGTGCCCGATACCGATCCGCCGAGCGGCCTGGACTACGACATGTGGCTCGGCCCCGCGCCGCAGCGCCCGTACAACGAGAAGCGGGTCCACTACTTCTTCCGTTTCTTCTGGGATTATTCCGGCGGGCAAATGACGAACTTCGGGGCGCATCATCTGGACATCGCCCAGTGGGCGCTGGGGATGGATAACAGCGGGCCGGTTTCGGTCGAGGGGACCGGCGAGTTTCATCCCCAGATGTGGCACGAGGTGACCGAGAAGTGCCGCGTCACGCACACGTATGCCGACGGGACGAAGGTGATCGTCGGCCAGCAGCAGGCAGACATTCCCGGCGGCGTGACCTTCATCGGCTCCCAGGGAAAGCTGTTCGTCAACCGCGGCAAGCTCTCCGCCGAGCCGAAGGAGCTTGTCGATCACAAGCTGAAGGACGGCGACGTGCGGCTGTACGAGAGCAGCAACCACCACGAGAACTTTCTCTCGTGCATCAAGAGCCGCGAGCTGCCGATCTGCGACGTCGAGATCGGCCATCGCTCGGCAACGGTCTGCCACCTGGGGAACATCGCCATTCGCCTGGGCCGCAAGCTCTCCTGGGATCCCGCGAAGGAGCAGTTCGTCAGCGACGACGAGGCCAACACCTGGCTCTCGCGGCCGTACCGCTCGCCGTGGACGTTGACGCCCGTGGCTTAAGCTGGGACGTCGGCGACTCGTTGCCAGACAACCAGCAAGTAGGTCCTGCTTGCCGAGCGGGACCTGTTTGGCGACCAGTTCACCCATGCGGTTCCGGTCCGGCGCCGCGACCTGGAGCACAGGTCCCGCCCGGCAGGCGGAACCTACTACACCACCGGCTCCCACCCCTTTCGGTACTCGCGGCCCCACATCGGCTCGGCCTTGGGGTAAATCGGCGAGATGCGGTGCGGATCGTCCTTGGCCTTCGCCTGCGGATCGACCACGACCGACTCCCCCTGCTGCGCCAGCTTCCAGGCGATGTTTCCCAGGTGGCACAAGAGCGTGCTCTTATGCCCTTCCTCAATGTCGGCATTCGGCCGCTTGCCGCTGCGGATGCAGTCCAGGAAGTTGGCGAAGTG
>DATKDU010000538.1:0-13051 GCA_035512595.1 Pirellulaceae bacterium | reverse complement strand
GACGAGCTGCGGAAGCTGGCGGCGGCCAAGCTCGCCCACGAGAAGCCGGGACAGACGCTGCGGGACGGCTACTCAGAAGGGCTTGGAATCCCCACTGCGCCGCGACTCACTCCTCCAGCAGCTTGAACGCCTCGAGGACCTTCTCCCGGTGGCGGCTGCCGAAGACGAGGACCATGAGCTGGGTCATGATCTCCCGCTGGTTGCGGGTCAGGAACGCTTCGCCGCCGCCCGCCTTGGCGATTTCGTAGAACTCCGGCAGCGGCGTGCTGGCCCGGCAGGTGACCGTGCTCACGACCCCCTTCTGCTGCCCCTTGAATGCGCCGGCCAGCGCGAGGCACTGCTTCAGGTCCTCCGGATGGGGCGGCGCGTCGCCGAAGATCAGAATGATCTTTCGCGCAGCAGGGCGGAACTGATTTTGCTTTGCCGCCCACTTCAGCCCCTCTTCCACCGCCTCCGGCAAGTCCCCTCCTTCCCCCGCTTCGATCCGGTCGAGGTACGTCTTCACGTCGCTGATGCTCCCGGAGAGGGGCATTCCCTTGGCGACGTATTCATCCCCGTGGTCGCGATAGGTGACGATGCTGATGCGGGCCTTGGGGACGAGGGTGAACAGCGTGCGGCCGATCCGTTCGATCTGTCGCTTCACCTGGTCGATCTCCCCCGACATGCTGCCGGTCGAGTCGAAGCAAATGACGATGTCCAGGCCGTGGCGGCGAAGCTGCTGGATCATGCCGTCCCACGTGCCGCCGCCGCCGGCCATCGAACCGCCGATGTTCACCTCGCCGATGTCGAACGACCCCGCGTCGCTGCCGCTGGCGGGAGAACTGGCCGCCAGGTCGGTGACGGCATCGGTGGTGGCTGCCGGCTGGACGTCGATTTCCTGGAGCATTTCGCTCGGATCGGACTGGCTGTCGGTTTTGACTTCGGTGGCGCTGAGCGACTCTTCCTGCTGATCGGTCAGCTCCTGCGACGGCAAAATGCCGATCAGGACCTCCTGCGTCGTCCCCTCGCCGCTGCCGCCGTCGAGGTTCCAGTGCTGTAGGAGGGCGATCAGGAGCATGGCGCCCATGTGGATGACGAGGGAGCCGAGAAACGAGATCGAGCTGTCGAGCCAGTTTTTGGGCGGCGTGTGCCCCGGCGCGGCCTGCTTGGGCTCGGCCGCTTTGGGGAGGGTGATTTCGCTCTTACAGTGCGGACAGCGTCCTTTCCCGCCGAGATGCTCGGAGTGGATCGTGAACTCGCCGCCGCAGTGGATGCAAATGAGCTTCATGGCGAAATGCCGAGATTCCCCTGATCCCTTGATTGTTGCCCGGTAGGGGGTGCGGGGCAAGCGTATAAGTTCTCCACCCTCCGGCGGGTGGCATGTGGCCCCTGATGCTCCCAGCGGCAAAATCCTCGGCCGCGACTGGCGCTAGTGACCGGCCCCTGGTATGTTTCCAGCCGGCTCACCTCCCCTTCAGGTTGGTGGATCGTCATGGCCGCCGGCGCGCTGCGCCCGCCTTTCCCAATACTCGTCGGTCCCGATCGCCAGGAACGTGAGGACCGTTAAGAGGCCCAGCTCGACGATCATCGAGAGCATACCGTAGCGGTCCACGAGCGCGATGAACGCGGCATTCCGGTCGAAGGTTTCGGGATCGAGTTTGAGACGCGCCGACCACCCATAGGCAGAGGCGGTGAGCGCGAAAGCGACGCCGACGACCATCAGGACGACGTAGAAGGGGTTCAATGCCTGGCGCTTGGATTTGGCCACAATGCACTATGCCGCCGGGGGCTCGCCGAGCAGTTTGAGCAGCGTCTCCCGCAGCTCGCGCACCTTGAGCGGCATGGAAAGCAGCACGCGATGTTCCGCCAGGGCGGCCGACTTCGCCAGGTCGGTCTGCTTCTGGTCCACAAACAAAATGGCGGGAACGTCCTTGCTGGAAGGTTGGAGGCCGAACTTGTTGAACGCCTCCAGCGCCGGGCGGCCGAGGCTGACCGTACTCAGGAGCACGCAGTCGGCGGGGCGCTGGTCCGCCTCTTCAAAGCGGGTCAGCGCCCGCTCGGGATCGCTGAAGATCAGGACGCGGTAGCCGTGCCGTTTGAGCTTCTCGCGCAACAGGTCCTGCGCCTCCTTTTTGGACTCGACGATCATCACCGTCCGCGCCACCCCTTCCTGCTCGAGCAGCGGCGGCGGAGCAGGCAGCGGCACTACCTCTCCGGCGGCGGCAGCGGCAATGGCATCGGCGGCGGCGATATCGCCGGCTTCGATCCGCCGCTGGACCTTCTTGGCCTCTTCCAGCATCTCCGCCGGCGTCGAAAAACGCTTCTCGACGCTCAACTCGGTCGCCTTGTTGACGAACAGCACCAGAGCCTGCGGCAGCGTTGGATCGTGCTGCACGATCGGCTTGATGTTCTGGTAACGCTGCACCGAGAGCCGCTGGATTCGGTCGCGCGTTTCCGCCAGGGGCGCTGCGCCGGCCGCCATGTGGTAGAGGATGCAGCCGACGAAGAACAAGTCGCTGCGGGGGTCGTTGTTGTGACAGCCGCTGGCGCGCTCCAGCCCCGCATAGTCGATCGTCCGCGCATTGGGAGAATCGTCGTCCTTGATCGTCTCGGACGACTTGATGGCCGCCAGCCCAAAGTCCACCAACCGCGCGCGGCCGCGGCTGGAAATCAGCACGTTGGAGTTTTTCAGATCGCGATGGCTCATCCCTTGCTCGGCCGCGTAGGCCAGCCCTTGCAGGATGTCGATCGTGATGCGAATCGCCTCGTCCGGATTGAACTTCTTGCGGACCTTGATGAACTCGCGCAGGTTCCAGCCCTCCACGAAGTCCATCACCATAAACGGCGCCGACAGGTTCTTGCTCACCTCCAAGATCGGCACGATGTTCGGATGCCGCAGGCGCGACCCGATCTCCCCTTCGCGGAGGAACTGCTCGGTCATCACCTTGTCGTCGCGGAAGCGCTTCCGCAGCACCTTGACGGCGACGACTTTGCCCGTCCGCTGGTCTACCGCCCGGTAAACGCGGGCGAACGTCCCGGTGCCGGTCAGGTACAGCACCTTGTAATGGCCGTAGTAGTAACCCCCGCGATCCCCTTTCATCAACCGGGTAAGCTGGAAGTTTGTGAGCAGCTCCCGCCGCAACAGCAGGCTGCTGAACTGTTCCGCGGTGACCTCGCGGGTGCCGAGCTCGCTCCAAACGCTTTCGAGCTGCCGGCCGTCGAGAAGGCCGGAGTCGATGATCCGCTGGGACAGTTTTTCCGCCGTGACTTCCGACATGTGCGGCGTGACAGAACGAGTCGAGGAAGCGCCGAAGGGGGGGAGTTCACGCTTGCCCGACCGGGGGGAAGAGCCGGCGCCTCTCCGCGGTCCATCCTATTCCAAGGGGCCGCGGCACGCAACGATTGAAAAGGAGCCAGGAGCCTGGAGCCTGGAGCCAGGAGCCAGAGAATTCGGCGACGTGTGAGAACTACACTTCGTGGTCGCCATCCTGGTTGTGCCGCAGGGCGTCGCGCTCGCGGCGGGTAGCTTCCAGGTCGAATACGAGATATTTCATGTCGAGCCGCAATTGGCTCAGCGCTTCCTGCACCAGATTCAGGATTCGCCGCCGCCGCCGGGTGCTCTCGACCACGCGAAACATCATCGGCTCCAGTCGGCTGCGATGCTCCGCCGGCAGTGCCGCGATGGCCGCCGCCAGATCGGCAACGTCCTTGGGAAGCTCGTCGGTGGGGGCAGTCGTCTGCGGCAGCGAGGACATCGTGTTAGGCTCCGGGATGTGGTACTTGGCGAACTAGAGAAAGCAGCCGCCATGCCACTCGTGCCCCGCCGGTCGCAGGACCAAGCCCTAACTCTAACGGAGGGTGCCTGTTACGGCAAACTTTTGGCAAGAGGCGCCGCCTGGTTCCGGAAGCGCCGGATGTGGCGAATTTGCGACATTCGCCCTGGCCGGTCGTCACAACTCCTGTTACAAGCCGATGTTGCGCGAAGTGCGTCGATGTTGCCCAGACTCCCCGTGGCCCCACTTGCACGATGCCCCTGGCTCCTAAGCCCGCGTTTTGCATTGGCCGCGTCGATTGGCGACGAATGGTTCCGGCCCCGCTCTGCATTGCCTTGGCTGCGGCGCTGGTGCTCGTCGCCTGCCGGGAAGTGCCAGCGCAATTGCGCGAGTCGTTTGAATCGCCGACCGCCACCTGGACCCTCGCGCAGGCCGACTGCGGCGTCAAGAAACTGCTTCAGGAACGGACGTTTCGCGAATCGCACACTGGCAGCGGTTGCGAGCGGCTGCGGCTCCACGTGGGAAATAAACTTGGGACATTTGTTTATCTGACCCATCCGATCGGCAAGGCGCCGGTGATTGCCGAGCTGGCGCCCAGCTTGTGGGTCAAGGCGGACAAGGCGAACGTGCAGCTTCTGGCGCGCGTGGTTTACCCGCGGACGACCGACCCCGGCACCGGCCGGAGCATTTCGTCGCTGCTGGCCGGCGATCGTTACACCGACGTCGGCGCCTGGCAGCAGCTCAAGGTCGCCGAGCTGCAAAAGCTCGTCGCCCGCGATGCGGCCGCACGGCGGCTGGAGTTCAAAGACAAGTTCAGCGAGCGCGAAGCCTACATCGACCTGCTCGTGCTCAATGCTTATACCGGCCCGGGCACGATCGACTTGTCGATCGACGACCTGGAGATCGAGGGGTATCTCAACCTGGGTGAAGACATCAGCGTGGCGCGGCCCGAGGGCGCGCGCGGCGACGACCTGCCTGCCGCGGCCGATCCGCGGCAGGGCGTCGCCATGCAAGGATCGTTATTGCTCGTCGATGGCCGGCCGCTGATGCCGCGAATCATCGAGCATCAGGGGGAGCCGCTGGAGTGGCTCAAGTCGCTCGGCTTCAACGGCGTGAAGCTCAGCAAGTCGCCGACCGCCGATGAGCTGAAGGAAGCGGCGCGGCTCAATCTGTGGCTGGTTGCTCCGCCCCCCTACGCAGCCGGCGAGCAGCGAATCGGCTCGGAGTATGACCGCGTCCTGGCCTGGAGCCTGGGATCGGATCTCGCCAGCCGCGATCTGGAGCCGACCCGGCAAGTGGCCGGCGAGATCCGGGCCCTCGATCCGCGGCACCGGCGTCCGCTCGTCTGCGGCGCGGTCGCCGACCTCGCCAATTACAGCCGCCTGGCGGACGTTGTCTTCCTCTCGCAGCCCACGCTGGGAACGAGCTTCGAACTGGGGGCGCTGCGCGGCTGGCTGACCGATCGCTCGCGGCTGGTGCGGCCGGGTACGCCGCTGTGGGCCGGCGTGCAGACACATTTGCCCACCGCGCTCCGCGAGCAGATCATCCAGATGTCGCAAGGGGCGGCTTGGAACGAGGATCTGGACCTGGCGCAGATGCGGCTGCTCGTTTATTCCTCGCTAGCCGCCGGGGCCAAGGGGCTGGTCTTTCAGTCGCAACTGCCGCTGCACACCGACTCCAATGCCGGCGCCTTCCGCGTCGATCTGCTCAAGCTTCTCAACTACGAGTTGTTGCTCTTGGAGCCGTGGGGGGCCGCCGGCGATCGCGCCGAGCCGATCGATACCGGCGATCCGTCGCTCCAGGCCAGCGTTCTGGCGACCGAGCGCAGCCGGCTGCTGCTTGTCACGCGCCATATGCCGGCGCAGCAGTTCGTGGCGGGGCCTGCCGATTCGCGCCCCATTTCCATCGTCGTGCCCGGAGTGCCGGTCTCCGACGTGGCCTACAGAATCACGCTGGCCGGGCCGAAGGAGCTGCGAACCAAGACGACCAGCGGCGGCCTGCGGGTGACCATCGACGAGCCCGATCTGGCCATGGCGGTGGTCGTCACCCAAGATCCGCTCGTGCTGCACCATCTCAAGCGGATCCTGGAAGAAGCCCGCTTTCCCATCGCGCGGCTGCGGTACGAAGCATCGTACCGGCGGCTGCTCGCCGTCACGGACATCGACCGCGAGCTGACCGCGGCTGGTCACGGGCTTGCTGCTGCGGCCGCCTGGATTGCCGAGGCTCAGGGATACCTGCAGCAAGCCCGGCGAGCCCACGAGACGAGCGACCTGCGGACGCTGCACGCGGCCTGCGGAAAATGCGACGCGGCACTCGCCAAAGTCCGCCGCGGCCACTGGGAACAGACGGCGGCTGCCTTTCCATCCCCCGCTTCCAGTCCGTGCATCGCCCGGTTTGGCACGCTGCCGGTCCACTGGAAGTTCGCCCAGCGTTTGCAGCGGAACCATTGGGGGCCCAACGCTCTGGCAGCGGGCGACATGGAGAGCTTAAGCCAGTTGCTCCAGGCGGGCTGGAAGCAACAGCGGGACGTCCCCGCCGGCGTCCAGGCCGACGTGGCGTTGTCGCTGGCCTCGCCGCACGGCGGTCGGACCGCCCTCAGGATGCACGCCTGGGCCGAATCGGCGGGCAAAGCACCGGCGGCACTCGAGCGGGCCCCGCTCTGGATCACCAGCAGCCCGGTCCCCGTCCGCCAGGGGCAGCTCGTCCGCATCCACGGCTGGGTGCAAGTGCCGCGGCCGCTGGCGGCCTGCCGTGAGGGGCTCTTGATTTTCGATTCCATGACCGGCCCGGCACTCGGCGAGCGGGTGTTCGCGACCAGCGGCTGGCGGGAGTTCACGCTCTATCGGGCCGTGCCCGAAAACGGCGAGCTGCGCGTGACGATTGCGCTCACCGGGCTGGGCGAGGCGTCGCTCGACGACCTCTCGGTGTCGCTGATCGATGCCGATCCGATTCGCGAAACGAAGGCGGCAATGGAGAGCGCGCCACGTTAGAATGAGTGCAAACGTGAGCCAGGGGACGTTCGCTTCCGCCGCCAGGCGGACTCGCTGCCTATGTCTGACACCGCACCGCCTTTTGACCTCGTGACCTGGGGGAGCGAGAATCTGCTCCTCTTATCGCTGGCGGCAGGCGGGTTAACCGTGCTGGCGGCGGCCCTGCTGACCGTGGCCTATCTGCTCCTGCGGCGGAAGCGTGGCCCCGCCGCCGCGAGCGACGACCTCGACGACCGGGGCATCGACGTCGCGTCGCTCGATGCCTCGCCCCCCGCCGCGACCGGGCCGCAGCTTGAGATCTATGGGACGCCGCACCGCGTGGCCGTGGTCGTGATGGCCCCCGCGGGACGCAGCGGCTCGGTGCCGCCCAAGAAAGAACTGCCGGCATTGGCGGAGTTCCTGTTCCCCAACCTGGGGGCGGTGCTCATCGCCTCGCAGCCACGCTACATCCGCTGGCCGCCGCAGCTCAGCTCGCAAGGGTTTGTGCAGTCGTTCTTCAATAAGCTGTCCCTCCCCGGCGACCACGGCAAGGGAACCCCCTGGTGCAGCCTGGCCGGCAAGCTCGAAGCCCACGGCCAGCTCTACCTCATCGGCCTGGTCTGCTGTGCGGCGGCGCCCAACGGGCTGGGGGAGATCACCGTCGAGCATCCCGGCGAGTGGCTGCAAATTCTGCGAGCGCGGCTTTCGTCGTAGCCGATTTGAAAAGTCGTAGGGCGGGTCGAGCGCCGAGGCGACGACCATCCCGGTGGGTCGGCGCGATTGGAAATCGCTGGACCCACCCCTACTTTTCTACGCACTCACGCAATCCGCCGCGGCTGATAGACCCGCACTGCCGAGCCGTCGGCCAGGAATGCCGTGTCGGGAGGCTGCGAGAGCAGCTTGCGAAACTCCGGCGGATAGAAGTCCGCCACGCCGGCACTGACCCACGATCGCTCCGCCGGCCAAACGTGCCACGGCGGATGCTCCACGCGATACTCGACCGTCCCGCCGTCGCGCTGGCGGCAATATCCCCAGTAATGCTCCGCGATGAACTCCGCGTGGCTGCCGGGAGCGAGGGGCTCGCACTGGCCGCGGCACTCGACACCCAGCGACAGCCAGTTGCCGGTGCAGTTCCACTCATATTCGGCCAGCACTCGATCGCCATGCGGCTGGGCCAAGTCACACGAGTAGCCTTCGTGCCGATGCCGCATTGGGTGACAGACGTACGACTCGTTGTACGACCAACGGGCGATGCGGGCGATCGCCCACCGCTCGACGATCTCGCGGATGAAGCAGACCGCCCGTTTGGTGTCGCCCCGTTCCTCGCGCCGCACATAGAAGCGGAGGTTCACTTCCTCGAAGTTGCGATGCCAGGGGATGGGCAGGCCCAGCAAGTACGTGTCGCGGAACACGAATCCAACGAGGCTGACGTAGGTTTTGCCGTCGTGAAAGTCGAGCTCGGTGCCGCGGGGGACATACGGCTCGATCAGCCGCGGCTCAACCTGCCAGTTGAGCATCGCCAGCGCCCGCCACTGGGCCGAGAGAAAGACGCGGCCGGTGGGCGGCGGCAATGCGGTGGACGAAGCGTGCGGCGCAGGTGCGGTGGCCATGGGTCGCTCCAGGACACGTAGCGTACCGCAGCTCGGCCAAAAGCTTAACACACAAGCTGTCTTCCAACCCGCAATCCGCAATCCCAAATCCCAAATCCGCAATCGAATCACTGCGGCCGCCGCGGCATTCGCCGTGGATACGGCGGCTTCTCCTGCGGCGGAATCGACTGGCCGGTCTCATCCTCCCACGCCTCGCGCTCCTCCTCGCTGGCGTAGTAGCGGAGCCACGTGTCGGGCTCGTCGCTGTAGTCGAAGCAGTGCCAGTGGAGATAATTCCGCGGCAGATCGACCTTCTTCTCCGGCGACGGCAGAATGTCCCGCAGGATCAGCGTATAGAGCTGCCGGTCGGAGAGATGCTCCGTGAAATCGAGGACGATCCGCTGGTCGTACAGCTTCTCGATCGTGTCGGACAAGAGCCGCTTCAGCTCGGCATCGGTCAGCTTCTCGGGGCTGGGCAGCTTCAGCTCCGGCTCGAACCAGCGGGCGATCGGCAGCACGGGGGCTCGCTCCCAGGCGAGCATCGACGCCAGAAACTCGTTCTCCTGGTGCGTCGGCACGTGGGCCGAATCGAACATGTGGATCGACTCGTCGAGAAACGGCTCCAGCTCGTCCCGCAGCCGGGCGTTGAGCAAAAGCTCGTCGATCTCGTCGGAGTTGGGGCGGGGGGCAGGCATGAGGCGGTCCGTGATGCTTTCTCGGCCTTGTGACCGTTGCCTGCGGCGGGGCAACAAGACTTGACTCTATCCGGGACGAATCTCACTGCAAGAGAAAGCTTGAGCAAATCGGAGCCGGCCAACACGCTTTTTTTGGCAGCCGCCTGTAGAACCGTTACCAGCGGTAAGGTCAGTGGCTGCTAGCAGTTAAAGCGACCCCGAGTAGCCGAGCTCGCGAGAATCTGAAAGCGCCCCCTGCGGCCCCGCCCCCGACGGAGGGACAGGCAACCAAACCGCCCTTGGCCTGGCGAGCGCCGGGCTTTGCGGGCCCCTGGTTAATAGCGCGTATGGGCACCCGCCAGGGCGCGACGGAACTACTGTCCACATCATCGCTTGCGGCGAATGTATAGCGCCCTTGCGCGAGGGGCGATATAGCGCGTTTGCGCCGCCGCAGGCGGCTTGCCAGCCGAGAAGCTTAGGGGCGAAACGCCCGCCATAAGACGCTTTTGTATAGGTCGTCAGGGTCGTCAGCTACGGACCTTGCCGGCGGGAGCATCGCCAGCCGGAGAAGGATTGGCGAGGGGTTTATTGACAACAAAGGGGGGGTTTTGTCAAAAAACCTGTCAAACGGCGCAGTCTGCGCAGTCGGCGGGGAAGGGAAACTTGCCGATCGTCACCCGTGGGGCCCCTTAGGGTTTCGAGTTGTCAAAGAACAAAGCGGGCACACGGACCCGTGTTGACATTGTAGCACATAGTGTCTTTTTGTCCATACTGTGGGTACTGTGGGCTCGAAAGTGGCTCAGGCTGTCGATCGTGATGTCGGCAAGCCGACGAGCAGCGGGAACGCTAATCCGCGCTGATCCACGCTAATGGTAGGATCGGAAGGGGCTTCCGTTCCCCACTGGCAAGTTGGCCCTGCCATACCTTTCCATCCCGTCGCTCGTGCCAGCGGCGCTCTCAAATCTCCCAAATGAATGTCGTCGGACACCACCCTCATTCTGCTGCCGGGACTTGACGGCACGGGCAAGCTATTTGAACCGTTTCTGGCGGCTGCGCCTCGCGGCCTCGCGCCAATCCCGGTGGCCTACCCGACACAATTTGCGTCCTACGATGAGCTCGAGCCGATAGTCCGGGCGAAACTCACCGACCATTGCGTATTACTCGCGGAATCCTTCTCGGGTCCCCTTGGCGTACGCCTCGCCGCCGATGCGCGAGTCAGGGCACTGATCCTCTGCAATTCATTTGTTTCGCCGCCTCATCCGGCATGGCTGCGGCACCTGGCGATCGGGCCCCTCTTTTGCGTTCCTCCGCCGGGCTGGCTCCTGCGCCGGTTCCTGCTGGGGAAGGTCGCAACGCCAGAACTCTGTCAAAGTGTGCGAGACGCCGTCAGGCAGGTGCCGCGAGCGGTCCTGGCGCGTCGTCTGCGGCAAGTTTTGTCCTGCGGGGAACAGAAGGTTTTGTCGAGCCACCGTAAACCGGTTCTCTACCTCCGCGGCAGCAACGATGCAGTCGTTTCGCTGCTAAGCTGGCGCGCGATCAAATCCGTCAACCCGGACGCACAACTGGCAGAAGTCGCCGGCCCCCATCTGCTACTTCAAACGGAACCTCAGGCTTGCTGGAAAGCGATCTTGCCGTTTCTAGGCGCAGTCGGCGTCGGGGTAAACTGAGGGCGCGCTTGATACGCCAGTCGCTGCGTCTTGCCAAAAGGAGGCCTGCGGCTTATGGATGATGGACAGCCTGTACCCTCATCCGAACGGCCAAGATGGCCATGGCGCCCCTTTCAAATCCGTCGCACGTGCTACCGGCCGCGATGCCCAACTGCGAGGTTCAGAACTTTGTGCCGAAAAAGTGAAGCGGCAGAAGCCGCGGAGCCGACAACGGGCACTCGCGTTATGCAGACGTTGCCACCCGCCGACCATTCGGTTGATTCCGCCATCCTGAGGAAATGGACATGAAAACCTTGTTTTCCGGAGTAGTCGGCGGTGCAATGATTGGATTGCTGATCGGGGTTTACGTGCTCGATCTGACCGTGGACTACGTCGTCCAACATGATGATTTCGCTCATCCGGTTGCTTTTGAAGAAGCACAAGCGCGATACTCTCGCACGATCGTCACAGCATTCGTGTTGGCGTTCTCAGTCGTGGGGCCTTACGTTGCTGCGGCATCGTTTGGGCCTTGGATTCGGCATGCCGTCCTTGGTCTCGTCGGCAGCATCGTCACGGTCGTGATTGTGGCCCTCATTGCTGCCTTGCTCACGAACGAGCAGCCGTTCAATCGCAGCAAAGGCTCAGAAAGTACATCGATCGATATCGCGCGCATGTATGGCATACCTGCCGCGATCGTCATGGGGCCAGTCATCGCCATGCTTGTGGGCCGGCTAACGCGTCGCGAGGCGGCCATAAAGGCGACCAAATGACAAAACGCCAAGTCCAACCAAAGGCGTAGCACGCGCGGGCCGAAAAGTGTGAACGAGCCGGCGTTTGCGTGCTACTGCGGCGTCATCGGTACCCTCCACCCGCCGTCGCCCATTTTCCGACCCCGACTTCCAACTGCCGCCAGCGGCTAAAATGATGTTACAACATTCATCGTGCCCTGGACGCAGGAGAATATTTCCGTGAATTCCCAGCCTCAACCCAGCACGTTCGCATGGTCCAGTAGATCCGGCGTGTGCAATGCGTTTTTCGTTTGCCTTTTGTGGATTGGCATTTCGGTTCACATCACGGTGCTCGTGGCACCCACCTGGCCAACCGCATCGGCAGCGGAGCCGCCGGCGCGGCTGGAGGATGCGTTTGCGAAGTGGGTAAAGAGTCCCCCCATGAAAACGCGGGGGGAGTACCGGCGGCGGCTTCAGGAACTGGGCCTCGACGGGCCAGACGCAGTGTCGCTCTTCGCCCTGAAAGTTGGCGACGAGGATGTTCGCGCTCGCAGGGCTGCTGTACACGGGCTGTCCCTCATCGGCAGTAAGGATTTACGTTCCGCGCTGCCGGCAGTCCTACAAGCAGCAAAGGATTCCAATCAGGAAGTCCGGGCCGGGGCGGCAGGCGCTCTTGGAAGCATCGGATCGCCGGCCGAGCGTGCGATTCCTGCCCTCATGGCAGTGCTGGAGAGCGACGAGAGTTATGTAGCCGCGCGGGCGATTGCCGAGTTCGGCCCGAACGCCGAGCCTGCCATTGGATCACTGACGAAGGCCCTCGACTACAAGCATAACCTGACGCGCTCTTCGGCGGCTGAGGCATTGGGGAAGATCGGTGCCGCAGCGAAAGCGGCCGCGCCGGGTCTTCGCACAGCCTTGAACGACGACGAGGCATTGGTACGAGTCGAAGCTGCCTATGCGCTTTGGAGAATTGAAGGCTCCGCCTCTCCCGCTGTCATCGAGGTCCTGATCGACCTTCTCGCCACGGATGACCTGATGACGAAACTCAAAGCCATCGTCGCGCTTGCAGAAATTGGTCCGCCTGCCAAAGCCGCCTTGCCCGCGCTGGAAAGGGTTCGCAAGTCAGACGACAAGTGGAGCGCCAGCCGTTCGATTCTGGCAACTGGGAAGATACTCGGCGAGAAGGACTTGGTTGCTCAACTATTGCGGGAACTGTCAAACAAGGATCCGGCCGCGCGCAGCGGCGCTGCTTGGGCACTTGGCACCATGGGACCCGAGGCACGCGAAGCCCTTCCTGCTCTCCGCAAGCTCCTCGATCCGCCTGATACAGAAATGGGGTATGGGCTCTGGTTTGTTCAGGCCGCGATTGAGCAGATTGAAAAAACGGAACCGAAGTGACTACTGCCCCCCTGGCGAGTCGTCGGTGATCGGTTTTTGTGAATCGACCGTGTTATGCTGGGGTTGCGTCTTGTCACAAAGAGCCCTGCGGCTTATGGGTGATGGACAGCCTGTACCCGCATCCGCACGGCCAAGATGGCCCTGCCACACTTCAATCCGGTCGCACGTACCACCCCCCGCCCGTCGATAATAAGCTTGCAAACTGAGAGTCTGGATGGAGTGCTTAACGTAGGAGCGATAATTCCGGGTGCGCGATTAGAAGCTGCCTTCGTCGGTCCACGTCCCTGAACATCCG
>DATKDU010000537.1:0-4006 GCA_035512595.1 Pirellulaceae bacterium | reverse complement strand
TCGACCATCGACATCATCGCCTCACTCTGCCTCGGCCTGGGGCTGAGTGCCGCCTGCGGCTTTCGCGTCTTCGTGCCGCTCTTGGGGCTGAGCATCGCGGCGATGGTGAAGTACGTCGAGCCGGCGGCCGGCTGGGAATGGATCGGCACCTGGCCGGCACTCATCTGCCTGGCGACGGCGACCGCTCTGGAGATCGGCGCGTATTACATCCCCTGGCTCGACAACGCCCTCGACTCGATCGCCACGCCGGCGGCCGCGATCGCCGGCGCGCTCGTCTCGCTGGCGGTCGTCACCGATCTGCCGCCGCTCTGGAAATGGTCCCTGGCGCTGATTGCCGGCGGCGGCATTGCCGGGCTGATCCAAGCGGCGACGGTCACGCTCCGCGGCACCTCGACCGCAACGACCGGCGGCCTGGCGAATTTTGCCGTTTCGACCGGCGAGCTGATCTTCGCACTGATCACGACGCTGTTGGCACTCGTCCTGCCGCTCATCGCGGCGGGACTGGTGCTGGTGATTTTGGCGTGGGGAATGACGCGGTTGACGCGGCGGAAGGAGATCAAACGTCCGTTGGTGGACCATTCGGCTAAGGTGACTTGACCACGCGTTGTTTAGAAGTTGTGAATCATTACGCCGGGCTTGGCGGTTTGAAATCGCTTGATTCCTTGGGGCGTGACTTTCGTCTTCCCGACACGAATAGCGCGAATCGTCGGGATCTTCGCCAGCGCCATCAGTCCTTCATCGTCGAGTTGCGATCCAAACAGGCCGATGAAATCAAATGCGGCTGTGGGAGTCCACTGGACGGTGTTTAGTGATTTCCCGGTCGCCGTGGACGGAAAGATGTTCAGGTACTTGACCTGCGGCAACTGAATCACGCGACTCAGGCCTTCTTCAGTCACCTGGCACTCGTAGAGATTGACGTGTTCTAGTTTGGCGAGGGGCTGGAGCGCGGCAAATCCCTTTCCGTTTACCGGGGCTTGATCGATGTGCAACTCGCTTAGTTCGCTCAAGCCGGCGAGGTTGGCAAGGCCGGCGTCAGTGAAGGAACCTCTGCTGAGTCCCAGGCGCCGCAGCCTGCGAAGTTTGCCGATATGCACCAGTCCCCGGTCGGTGATTCCTTGGCCGGCAATGTGTAGCGAGGTCAAATCGTGCAGGTTTTCCAGTCCGGCCACGCCCGCGTCCGTAATCCTCTCGCCGCCGATCGTCAGGCTCGTAAGCTTCCGCAACTGACAGACGGCAGTCAGCCCGCGATCGGTGACGCTGCCCACTGGATCGAACTCCAGGCTTTCGAGGTTTACTAGCGTGCTAAGAGCGACTAGCATGTCATCGGTCACAGGCGTGCCCCCCAAGTTCAGCCGCTGGAGTTGAATCATTTGCCCCAGCGGCTCGGCGCCCTTGGCGGTGATGCGATTCTCCTGGAATTCCAGGTACTTGATGCTCCGGTTCTTGGCCAATTCGGCGACTCCGTCGTCGCCGATCTGATTGCGCCAGGTCGTCAACACCTCCAGGCTCTCGAGCGGGGCTAAATACTTGAGTCCTGAGCTGTCAATCTTGTTGCCTGCGAGTTGGAGCGACCGCAACCTGGCCAGGCCGCGCAGCGGCTCCAGGTCTTCTCCAGTGAGGTTGCCCTGCATCAACAGCAAATGCCGCAACTCACCATGGTGCCGCAGGGCTTCGGTCGTCGTCTTGCCGTCAACCCACTGCCGCTCGGCTTGCACCATTTCCAGGTGGGCCAGTTCACTGACGGCTTTCCAGTACGCGCTCACATCAGCCGGAGAGCTTGGCTGGCTTCGAGGCGGGCGCGTGGTGACGACGTTGTGGAAAAAGTCTTGCCCTGCCCAAGCCAACAGGAACGCCGGAACGGGAGACTCAGCATTCGGCTTGTCGATGAGAAACTGCCCGCCCGACCCGGGCTCATAGCGAAAATCGTAATCAACAAAGCCGCCGAGCTTGCGAATCGTCGCCACCGCCGCAGCCTGCCGCCGAGCCCGCTCAGCGCGAATGCCAAGCGCGGCAAAAAGCAGCGAGAACACCACCATCCCCACCATCATCGTCCGCAAGCTGAACTGCCAGAAGCGGCGACGCGGGGGTGCCGCTGTCGTATGCTCGGGGGCCGCAGTTGGCGCGGTTTGGTCTGGCATATTGCGTGCTCCTACGGCCCATAAACTTTTGCCGTCGGCCTGGAGACCTTGAACTGCTTGATCCCTTCGGCAGTGACTTGCGTGCGATGGACGTAAACCGTTTTGAGATTGGGACACTTCGCGAGTCGTGCGAGACCTTCATCGGAGAGTGCGGAGCCGGAAAAATGCACTTCCTCGAGAGAGGTCGGCCAGACGATCTGATCGAGGCTGGCAAGCGGCGTCCTGAGATTGTTAAGGTGCAGATTCTTGAGGTTGGACAGTCGGGCAACAGCTCGAATTCCTGCATCGCTGACCGGACAATCATTCATGACGAGATTCTCAACTTGGCTATCGAGGGCGAATTGTTCAAATGGTGTTCCGGTCACGTCCGTCCCGCTGATTTCGAGCGTTTCAAGCTTGGAAAGCGATGCTAGGTAAAGCACACCGCGGTCCGTGATGGCCGTGTCGCTGAGTTGGAGCCAGTTCAAATTCTGTAGGCGCCCCAAGTGCACCAATCCAGCGTCGGTAACGTTCGTCCCATCGAGCTTCACGTCGCGGAGCGTTTGAATCTTGGCGATCTCCGCCGCCCCGCGGTCGCCGACCTGAGTTTCACCGAGTTGCAACATTCGCAGAGAGGGACTTCCGGCGGCAATCAATGCCATCCCATCGTCACCGATTTGAGTCCGTCGCAAGCACAGGTTCTTCAGGTTCGGAAAGTTGGCGAGATGCTTTGCAGCCTCGTCGCCAATCGTCCCTTCCGTAATCAAAAGCTGTTCGAGTTGATGAAGTCTCTGGAGCGGCTCGACGTCGGAGTCGCCAAGGTTGCTCTTCTCCAGGTTGAGGAATCGGAGAGTCGATTGTCGCCCAAGCCAGGCGGTTGTCCGACGATCGATCCAGGGCGCCTCCCCACGAAAACTCTCCACGTTAGACAAGTCGGAGATGGCCTCCGCGAATTGGTTAATGTCTTTCGGTGACTGTGGCTGTACTCCCTCTCGGCACCAAACCTCTTTGACGTCGTCGAAAAAGTCCCGACCAAGCCATGATGTGAGCCACAGGGGAACCGAGGACTCTTGGTACTGCACAATGTGGTCAAACTTGCGGATCGTCGCCACGGCCGCGGCCTGCCGCCGGGCCCTCTCAGCGCGAATGCCGAGCGCGGCAAATAGCAGCGAGAACACCACCATCCCCACCATCAGCGTCCGCAGGCTGAACTGCCGCCAGCGGCGACGCGGCTTGGGCGCGGGAGAAGTCGGCACGGCAGTGGCTGGAGTCGTTGCCGCCATGGGGTTCATCGTAGCGGCGCTGAAATATGCCGTCACGCAGATTTTCGGCGGCATTGAGGTATAGGGGGAACAGACAGGAATATGGAGGACAGGAAAGTGGGGAAGGGATCGCTGCGGAGGGTGACGCAGCCCGTTTCGTGTCCCGTGTCCCCTTTCTCCCATTTTCCTGTCCTCCATTTTTCTGTCCTTTCCCCGCTCGCTATTGCCTCAAGTAGTGATATGCCAACGCCTTGTGACGTTCTCGCTGCGGCCGCAATATTTTTTCAACTTCCCCCCGAACCTTTTGGTCGATGAGGCGTCATAGTCTGAGCTACCGTCTTTGCCGAGGGTCTTTGGGCGCGCAGGTTCGCTGCTTGCGGTTGCCCGCGGCCCGGATGGGCGGTAGAGTACAGGAGGACAGGTTTCAACCTGTCCCAACAAGACAGCAGTTCCTTATTTCTGGACAGGTTGAAAACCTGTCCTACATTCTCTCGCACTGCGCGGAAACGCAGCGGAGGTCACCATGCGTAACGTCGTCACCATCAATGCCGCAATCGCCAACGTTCAAACGATCCGCCAGGATCGTCAAGTCGTGGCCGGCATGGCGACGCTGCGCACCGATCTCGC
>DATKDU010000536.1:0-4037 GCA_035512595.1 Pirellulaceae bacterium | reverse complement strand
GGCGGCGGCTGGTGGAGTTGTAGGCGAAGCTGGTCACCGCCCCGGTGGCCGCGCCGCCGTCGTCCGGGTCGGGAAGGGTCTGGCTGGTCAGTAAATTTGTCGTCCCGTCGTAGGCGTAGCTCCACACAGGTGCGTAGAGCGCACCGGCCCCATCCGGATCGACTTGCGTCACGCTGGCCAGCTTGCCGCTGGAATGGGAGAACGAGACGCTGCGGCTGGCCAGATCGGTCAGCGACGACAAAAGGCCGCTGGTGTACGACAGCGAGTGGCTGCGGCTCCAGTGATCGGTAATGGAGGAGAGTAGGCCGCTGGTGTAGCTGAAGCTGGTCGTCGTGCCGTTTTTGTCCACGTTCGACGTTAATAGGCCGGTCGTGCCGAAATTCTGCTTGTTCCCCCACTTGTCGGTCAGGGTGAAGGTGTTGTCCCCATTCTTGACGAGGCCGCTGTAGGAGAGGTCCCCTTCGGCTTTCAGGTAGCCGCCGCTGCCGTTGGTCGCAAACCAGAGGGTATCTCCGTTGCCCCGGACGAGAAGCGCCCCGGCGCTGCTGGTCACCAGTTGATCGAGTCCGTCGAGCCACCAGCCGGCGCCGAACGGGCTGGTCGTGCGGTCCACCAGCGCCTGCTGGCCCGTGAACGCGCGGCTCACCGAGGGATTGCCGCTGAAGTTGGCGGTCAGCTCGACTTCCCAGTCGTACATGCCGGTGTCCAGGCTCGAGGCATCGACCTGGAGCACGAAGCGCAGCTTGTCGCCCGCACTCAATCCAGACGTATTGTATGAAACAGTGGACCCCACGACGCCGCCGAAGTCGAGGACGGCATCGATCGTGTCGGGGACCGCGCTGCCGGCGACGAGCGACGTTTCCACGATGACGACCGGCCAGGTGGAATGCGTGTCGGAGCGGTACACCAGGTTCAGCCCCATCGTCAGCGGCTGCGCGAGGCTCAGCGCCCCAGTGTGTAGCATGTTCCCGCCAATCCGCTCGTCCAGATTCGTCCGCGGCCCGAAATTGTCCCCCACGGCAATCGTCACGGTGGCTGGCGCGCTGGTGTAGGTCCCGTCGCTGACGGTGTAGGTGAACGTGTCGAAGCCTTTGAAGTTGGTGTCCGGCTCATAGACGAATGTTCCGTTACCGTTGAACGTGCTCAGCGTGCCGTTGGCCGGGCCGTCCGCCACGGATGCCGTGAGCGAGGCCGATTCGGGATCGAAGTCGTTGTTGACCACGCCGGCCGACGCCGTCGAAATCGTCAGCGTGGTATTCACGTCCGTGCTGTACAGCGGATCATTGATCGCCACGGGAACGCCGGTGAGCATTTCGCGGCGCTCCAATTGCTCGATGAACGCGCGGCGCGACTGGCGCTGGTGTTTGCGTTTGGTGCGGAAGAATGAGCGGCGAGACATGGCACACTCCCAGCGAAAGATAATTCGGTTCCGAGCAGAACGCCGGCAATGTAATCGCTGCCGGCGAGCCGTCAATCACAGACGTGCAAACTTTTGCCAGAATTCAGAAAATAGTTTTTGTTAAGTCGTGATCACTTAATGGAAACAACGCCCCCATCCCCGCCGCGACCAATTTTTTTTGGCCGGCAGGCCGTGATTGGCAGTGGACGTCCACTCCTGTCGTCCTCGAACTAGGCCGTCCGTGTGAAAGAAGCCGTGGTTTAAGCCATAGGCAGTCAATGCACGAGTTCTGTTCCGGGAAAGCCGCCAGAAGCCTGGCGGTGGGGAAACGACATCCCCCCTAGGGAAGGTCGTAATCCAGGGAAGAAAGCGGACATCGGCCGGTGAAATTTGGCGAAATCGGCACAATGACCGAGAATTGCCGCATAGAAGACGCAGCTCCTACCCGACTGGTGGAGCTCTAAAAGGCGGGCGGGCACCGCGTACAATTCAAGGGCCTTCCACGCGCCCAAGGGCCCATCAAGCCTCACGTATACACGTACGTGATTCTATCCTCCGGCGGCGGCCGCAGCATGTCGCTGGCCAGCCTGACGGCCATCTCCAATGCATCGGGGCCATCGTCGTGATCGCCACAGGGGAAGTCCCGAAGCTGCTCGACCAACAGCCGCGCGCTGGGTGAGCCCGCCTGGAACCGCATTCGGCCCTGCGCCAAGTAAGGGGTCAATCGCCGAATCCGCACGACCTTGGGGACCTGGTTGTTGATCGTGAACAGCGGCATGTCCATCCGCCTCTCCTCGGCCAGCCGCAGAATGTCGTCGGCCAGCAGTTCCTGGAACTGGTTGGTCTCGATGCCGAATGCGTCCGGCTGGAACCTGCGCTGGATCTCCAGCGCCGTCTCCGCGATCACCCGCGTGTTACGGACCGCCAGGTCGGCATCCACGTACAGCGTCCCGTCGTCCCCGACGTCGAGCAGAATGAACGCTGAATAGTCCCCCAGCTTACCGTCGCGCCCCTTGCTCGGATCGAGGGCGACTACGCGGCACTGCCGGTACTGGGGACGCTCCTCGAACCAGATCTTGGGACCGAAGAACGACTCGGGCCATTCCAGACCACCTTCGGCCAGCGGGTCCTGCTGATAGAGTGACCGCCAGTAGTAGTTGGTTCGCGAATTCTTGATCTGCTGCAGCTTCTCGGCCGTGTAGACCTCCGGCCACAGCGCTTCGCCGGGGCTCCGGCCCAGCGGATCGTGGGCCTCGGCCAGCGCGGGGAGCTTCACTACTCGCCATCTTTGCCCGTTGGTCTGGGCCTCGCGGATTAGCCGGCCGGTCAGATCGTCCCGGTGCCAGCGGGTCTGAATGACGACCATCAGCGCACCAGGTCGCAGGCGCGTGCTGGCCGTGGACTGCCACCAGTCCCACTGCTTCTGCCGGTGGGTTGCGCTGCGGGCCTCTTCGTCGTTCTTGATCGGATCGTCGATCACGAGCAAATGAGCGCCGCGGCCGGTGATCGGACCGCCCACGCCCGCCGTCGTCATCCCGCCTTCGCGCCCTTCCAGATCCCAGCGATGGACCGAGGACGATCGCTTCGAGACGGCGACTCCGAACAGATGGCCCCACTGGTCGAGTAGGTCCCGCGCTTTGCGGCCCCAGGTGCCGGCGAAGTCAGCCTCGTAGCTGGTGAGAATGACCCGCCGGTCGGGAAACGTCCCCAAGTACCACGCCGGCAGGTATTTCGAGCACAGCTCGCTCTTGCCGTGCTGGGGCGGCATCGACACGACCAGCCCGTCGAGGCGGCCGGCAGCCGCTTCCTCAATGGCGGACATGATCGCATCGTTAAGATGCATCAAGTGCCGGGCGGGTCGCCACTTCTCCTCGCTCGCCGCCAGCGCAAACGTCGCCGGTGAGAGTAAGAGGAGGTGTCGTTCCAATTCCGCCATTTCGCTCTCGCTCGCGTAGCGTAGCAATGAGGGTAATGACGCGATCTCGTCGGACGTCCAGGGAAGGCGCATCGGCATCGGGCTCCATCAACGTAGGCAGGGCGTCCAGACCAAGGATCGCCCGCCGCTGGGCAATGCACTTGTGGATGACGTCCAGGTAGCGGGGATCGCCGGTCTGATTCTTGACGCTCTTCGTTGTTCGCTTGTTGGCATCCTCGCCGGTCACGACTGCTGATTGCGCGGGCTGCTTGGAGCGATCCCACTCGGCCCACGCCTCGCGCTCGACCCGGTCGAGCTTCTGCAACTCCTTCTCCTTGGCCACGTCGAAGTTCCGCACCGACGATTCCAGCCACTCCTGACGGACCCTCTTGAGGTCCTCACAAATTGTGCCCTGCCCCACGCCGAGCATCTCGGCAATCGCCATCTGCTTGTGCCCCTGCAAGTACAGGTCGGCCACCTTCTCGCGGCGCTGGGCGGTTTGGAGCTGCTTGTGACGGCTGGCAGGCATGGGGACAGCTAAGGCAATTCGGGGAAAAACATTTTGTTCATTCTCCGGAATGGGGGCGGAATTCTTCCGTTATTCCGGCCCGAATCAGCGAAACAGCGCTTGATGTTATTCCGTACATGCCGCTCTCTGTGACAGGGGGCGGAACTACCAACCGGAGATGAACGATGAGCAGGAAGAACCAAGAGCGCCAAAGC
>DATKDU010000535.1:0-25423 GCA_035512595.1 Pirellulaceae bacterium | reverse complement strand
CGGCGGCGGGAGTGGCGAGTCGGGAGTGAAGCGGTACCGGCCATGGAGGTGATTATCGGCTTGAGCCGCGACAATTGGAAGCGCGAGTCTGGCGAATCAGGAGATCTCCACCACGCCGTCCCAGTCCGCCGGTGGCGTGCGGTTGTGCTGGGCAATGAAGACGGTGAGGAAATCCTTGGCCAGATCATCGGGAGGCACGCGGTGCAAAAGTTGTAACGCCCCGTCCCAGTCGCTCGCATCGAGGGCTGCGACCGCCGACTCAAATGCCGCCAGGTGCTCGTCCGAAAGCTGCGGATACTCGGAGGCCGGCGGCAATAGCTCGCTCACTAGGGCGGGGGTCTCCATGCCGGCGGGTTTGATCTTCGCCAGGCGCCGCACGCGAGCCACGTCTTTCGCCACGCTCGCACGCACGACGTCGGCCGTGGCCGCGTCCATGAGGATCGGCACGCGGAGCACCTTCGTCAGTGCTTCCAGCCGCGAAGCCAGATTCGCCACGGGGCCGAAAACCGTCACCTTCACCTGATCGACCGTGCCGATCTTGCCGGCGACTGCCCGGCCGCTGGCAATGCCGATGCCGACGCGGAAGTCGTAGCCGAATTCGGGGTGTGGTGGCTGTGGCGGAGCTTGCGACGCCACGGCCGGGGCATCGGCGGCCTCAGCCCCAGCCACCGAACCCTGACGACTTCGGCTACTCAGGGCCGCAAATTCCGCACGGATCGCCAGTGCCGCCCGGCAGGCCCGCTCCACCGCATCGCTTTGTGCAATTGGCCAGCCCCAAAAGCCCATGGCACTATCGCCATGAAAATCGCCGACGACGCCCCCTTGGGCGAGGATATGCCGCGTCATCACGCCAAGCGCTTCGCTGACGCGGTGAAGCAGTTCGAGCAAGTGATCGGCGTGCCGCTCCGAATGCCGCGAGAAGCCGCGGAGGTCGCAGAACAGGACCGTGACATCCGCTTCGCGTGGCGCGAGGGCCTCATCGGGATCCTGCCCTTCCAGTGCCGACATCACCACCGGCGAAAAAAACTGCGCCAGCGACGCCTGCCGCTGTGCCAGCAGCCGCGACGCGCGCAGGGCGCTGAGCGTTGCCGCGGTCAGCTCGGTGAACTTGACGTCGTCGCGGAGTAATTCCGGATCGGACCGGTGGGCGACCGCCTCCGCTTCCAGACCGCCGGTGACGTACAGCACCCAGCCGGGACCGTCGTCCCCCGGCACCGGCACGCAAAAGGCCCAATCGACCCCTTCGCTGAGGGTGTATTCGCTGCCGCGCGGCTTGTCGGAGCTCCACAGATGGACCACGCTCTGGCCCGCTTCGAGGGCGCGGCGAATGAGCCGCTCGCTGGGACGGAACTCGGTGCCGGAAAGAATGCGGCGGTCCCAGTGGAGAACCGAGACGGGGTTCAGGGTTCGGGGTTCAGGGTTCAGGTCGGCAGCGGCAAGCGACGACGGAACCGCGACAATGGCCGCTGCCGTCGCCCGCGGCACACCGGAAAGCAAGAGGTTCACGAGCCGCACGAACATCTCGCTGTCGCTGCTCGAGCCGCCGATGATGTCCGGTAGCCGGCTGAGGACTTCGATCCGCTGGTCGGCCCGCTGATACGGGCGGCGGCGCAGCTCGTCGGCCGTAAACGTCCGCTCGTGCTCCGGCAGCGGCACTTCCAGCGAGACGTAAACTTGCTCGTCGGCCAGCGTGAACGTGGTGCCGCCGACGACGAAGTGCTCGCCGGCTTTCAGTTCGAAGTCGTTCGATTTGCGGCCGCGGTAGAAGACCGGGTTGCGAGCCGCCGCCAGAACCCGCACCTGGAGCTTCCCACCCTGATAGCAGATTTCGACATGCCGGCGGCTAATCCGCTCGTCCCACGGCGTGGACCAGGCCCCGGCCTGGCGGCCAATCACCTGTGGCACATCGGCCGGCAGCGGGCGACGCCACCTATCCTGCGGGTCGGCACCTTGGGCGATCAGATCGGACATGGGAAGCTCGGAGCGGGACGGGAAGGGATGGCGTATTATACGAATGCAGAGTGCGGAATGGCTCATTTTCTGAACCCTGAACCCTGAACCCTGAACCCTCAACCCTCCCATGCTCCTGGAAGTCGAACAAAAGTTTCCCCTGGCCGACCTGGCGCCCGTGCGGCAGTTGCTGGCGGGACTCGGGGCTTCGTTTGAGCCGGCGATCGAGCAGGCGGATATCTACTTCGCCCATCCCAGCCGCGACTTCAAACAGACTGACGAGGCGCTGCGGATCCGGCGGGTTGGCAACGAAAACTTTGTCACCTACAAGGGGCCGAAGCTCGACGAGACGACGAAAACGCGCCGCGAGATCGAGCTGCCGCTGGCGGCGGGGGAAGCCGGCTTTCGCTCGTTTGCCGAGTTGCTGGAGGCGCTTGGCTTCTGCCGCGTGTTTGAGGTCCGCAAGGAGCGCGTCCCGGGAACGCTGACGTGGGAGGGGACCGAAGTCCACCTCTCGCTCGACACGGTTGCGGGGTTGGGAACCTACCTGGAACTGGAGGTCGTGACGGAGGAGGACGCAGCGGCAGTGGCCAAAAGCTGCCTGGCTTCGCTGGCAAATCGGCTCCAACTGTCCCAGTCGCAGCGCCGGGGCTATCTCGATCTGCTCATCAGCGAGCAGGGTCTAAACCGTTGAGAGAATAGCCTTTGCGTCTTGATTCCCCGGCCGGGCGATCGCGGCAAGGATGAACTGCCGCCGGCTGGTGAGTAGAGTATTTTCTGTTGCCCGGCGAAACTTGCGTTCTAGGCCGGGGTTTCCTTCCTACGGCTGTTGGATTTGCCACGGGGGTGCTCCCTGGAGCATCGCATTCCGGCGGTCGCAATTGCGGAGTCAATGATGAGACGGCATCTCGCTTGGGCAGTCATGATGGTGTTGGCCGCTTCCCCCTCGCTGGCGGAAGACGGCCAAGTCAAAGTCCCAGGAAAAAAGGATGCACCTGGTGGGGCTCTCGGGCAGTTGTCGCCGGACATGATGAAACGGCTGCTGGAGAGGTTCGACGCGAACAAGGATGGCCAGCTCAGTGCCGAGGAGAAGGCCAACGCTCAGGCCGAGTTGATGAAGAACGCCGCGCCGCAGATGAAGGAGCTGATCAAGCGCTTTGATCGGGATGGCGACGGCCAACTGAATGCTCGCGAGCAGGCCGCTGCCCGCGAAGCGATGGCGAAGATTCGGGCCCAGGGGGGCGGTGCCCCGCAGGTGGGACCGCCGATCATTCTTCCGGGGAACAACCAGATTCCCGCCGCTGTGCTGGAAAAATTTGACAAGGATGGCGACGGAAAGTTGAACGACAAAGAACTTGCTGCCGCCAAAAAGGCACAAAGCGGCAAGCGGGAGCGGGTCAAACAGGCCGACGTGATCAAGGAATTCGACAAGGACGGCGACGGCAAATTGAACGACGAAGAGAAGGCCGAAGCCCGCAAGGCGGCCAAGGAACGAAAGAAGAACGCGGAATAGACCTCCTTTACCCCCAAGCGAAGGCCCGGCGTCGGCGCACTCTTATGGCCGACGACCGGGCCTCTTTATTTTCTTGGAGAGGATGAATCGCCGCGGCATCCCTTTTACAATCCAGCGTGGGCAATTGCTCTCGCTGGAAGGGTCGTCCTTGTGCAGATCGATCGACGATGGCGGTGGTGTCTCTCGCTGGCGCTGGCCGCGGCACTGGCCGGATCGATTGCCGCACAGGACGAAGACGAAGAACAGCCCTACCTGCCGGGGCTGCTTGCCACGTATGTCGATGCGGACCGCCGCGAAACGCGCCGCCTGGACGACGCTATCGCCTTCGATTGGGCTGGCCAACTGCCTGACTTGCGTCTGAGCAAAGCTCCTTTCACCGCAAGCTGGCGCGGGCTGCTGTGGGCCCGCGGCACCGGCGACTATCAACTGCACGTTTTCGCCACGGGTGAAGTCGAGGTGCGCCTGGCAGGCAAGGTTGTGATCTCGCGTCAGCGGCTGAAGGAGTCGTGGGCCGTTTCCGAGCCGCTGCCGCTGTCGTTCGATCGCCATGGGCTGGAAGTCGAGTTCCGGCAGACGGCGCCCACGGCCCGCGTCGCCCTCTTCTGGTCGGGGCCGCAGTTTTCGCTGGAGCCGATCTCGCCCCGCTTTCTGCTGCACGATCGGAAGGAAGCGATATCCAGCGATTTCGAGCGCGGACGGCTGCTGGCCGCGGCACTGCGCTGTGCGGCGTGTCACGGAAGCGACGAAAACGACTGGGCCGCAATGCCGGCGCCCTCGCTGACGAATCTCGCGGGCAATCTGCGACCCGAGTGGCTGACCGGCTGGCTGATGGAAACTGAACACGAAGGCTCTGCTCTGCGGCGCATGCCGACATTCGGACTGTCGCCGGAGGACGCCGCAGCGATTGCCGCGTATTTGATCCCGCCGGTCAAGTCTGCTCCGCCGCCAATGACAAAAGCACCAGCCGCGGAAGGGAAGCGAAGCAAGGCGACGGCCGAGAAGAAGAAGGGGGACCAGCCGGAGCCGCCGAGCGCCAAACAAGGGGAGCGACTGTTTTTGACGATGGGGTGCCTGGCCTGCCACCAACTGGGCCAGCTCGGCGAAAGCGGCCTGTTCGGCGGCGGCGACTTGTCGAGCATTGTAGAAAAGCGCCCAGGCGATTTCTTCGCCCGCTGGCTCGCCGATCCGGCGTCCATCAATCGCCACCATCGAATGCCGGTCTTCGACTTGAGCAAGGACGAACGGACGAGCCTGTCGCTGTTTCTCGCGCAGCAAGCGCAGCGATCGTCACCTGATTCCAAAGCCGCGGATCCCAAGCTGGCCGGTCGGGGCCGCGAGCTGGTGGAGAAGCACCGCTGCGGAGCGTGCCACGAGCTGCCGGCCAGGCCCGCGAAGGTCGAAACCGTGAAGCTCGACGGGCGGATGGATTGGTCGCGTTCGTGCGCCGCCGCCAAGAGTCAGTCGAAAACCGGCCTGGCATACGGACTGTCACGTCCGCAGCAGCAAGAGCTGGCGGCGTACTTTGGTTCTAGCGGGTCGAGAAAGGCCGGCGATCGGTCGGCTGACGGCGCGATGCTCCTGGTCACCCATAACTGTCTGGCTTGTCACGCCCGCGACGGCTTTGCCGCCGTGGACTCGGCTTTGCCGGCAAAGCTGGCGGACAAGCTTGCCGCCGTCGGCCAGTCGCACGACGAACTGGCGCCGCTGATTCCCGCCATGACGCCGCCATCGCTCAATAGCGTCGGCGACAAGCTGCACGACGAAGCGCTGGCGGCCGCCATCCGCCGCACGGGTCCGGCCTATCGCGAGTACCTCCTGGTGCGGATGCCAAAATTCCGGCTCAGCGACGAGGAGCTCGCGGCCATCACGGCTCACTTCGTCACGGCCGATCGCATTCCGCCAGGTGCTGCTGCTGATGGACTTAAGCCGGTAGTCGATGAATCGGCCCTTGCTGCCGCCGGCGGCCGCCTCGTCTCCACCGACGGCTTCGGCTGCGTGAGCTGCCACCAGATCGGCAGCGTCGTTCCCGACAAAGCGCCCCTCAACGCCCGCGGGCCGGGTTTGTCGCGAATCGACAAGCGCATCCGCCGCGAGTGGTTCGACCGGTTCGTCAACGACCCGTCGCGGATCGTCCCGCGGATGGAAATGCCGAGCGTGAAGATCCCGGTGAAGGGCGTTCTCGGCGACAAAGTCGAAACGCAACTGGCCGCCGTCTGGCACGCGGTCAACACGCCGAACTTCCAGCCGCCCGAGCCGAACCCGGTCCGCGTTCTCCGCACCAGCGGCATTGCCGAGCGAAACGATCCGCCGATCGTAATCAATGACGTTGTCAAAACGGGCGATCGGACGTTCGTTCACCCGCTCGTGATCGGCCTCCCCAACCGGCAGAACTTTCTGTACGACCTGACCGAAGGACGTCTCGCCGCCTGGTGGCTGGGCGACACGGCCCGCCAGCGGACGAAGGGGAAGAGCTGGCATTGGGAGCCGGGAGGGCCGATGGTGATGGCGGCGGCGGGCAATGGGCCCGAGTTGGCGATCGTGCGGCGGGGAAAGAGTCTCGCTCCGCTACCGCAAGGACAGCACATGGCCCTGCTGCACGACTATCGCATCGCGGAGGGGCAGGTGCGGCTGTCGTACTCCTTGCTGATGGGGAGTGCCGATTCTCCGCCGGCAGTTAAGGTCGAAGTTATCGAGGTCTGGCGAGCCGGACCGGCCGCGAGCGGAGCCAAAGTCATCCGCGAGTTGACGGCCCGGTGGAATGGGGAAGAAGGTGACCGGCTGCACTGCGACTTGCCGCGCCTCACCGGCGGCAGCATTCAGATCGCCGACAGCGGATGGTCACAGGCCGCAGATGGCAGCGTTGTGAGTCCACCTCACGCAGCAGGCGCCGCCACCGCAGTGCTGCGCGTCACATACCTTCCGCACATTCCCCCCGACTCGATCGATTCCCCGCCGCTGAGCTTCCCTGTCGAAGCGGACGCGATCGAAATCGCTCCCGGTTTCGTCGGTCGTCGATTGCCGCTGCCGGGGGATGTGATGCCGACGGCACTCGCCTGGCGGAAAGAAGAGTTCGTCGTCGGCTCCCTCAAGGGGCAAGTGATCGCGGCCCGCGACAGTGACAACGACGGCCTGGAAGATGCCGCGAGTGTTGTTGCCGATGGTCTGGCAACGCCCTACGGCATTACCGATGGCGGGGATGCGCTGCACGTGCTCACCAAGGCGGCACTGCTGGAAGTCAAAGATGGTGCCGTAAAAGTGCTCGCCTCCGGCTGGGGGCATACCGACGACTACCACGATTGGGCGGTGGGACTGCCGCGGAATGAGAAGGGGGAGTATTTCGTCGGCCTGCCGTGTCAGCAGGATGAGCGGAGTGCGGCGGCGGCGAAGTATCGTGGCGCGATGCTCAAGCTCGTGCCGCGAATGCCGACGGAGGATGATCCACGGCGATATGAAGTGCAGGTTGTTTCGACAGGACATCGCTTCCCGATGGGGCTGGCCCTCGATCGCGACGGCGAATTGTTCGTCACCGACAACCAGGGGAACTACAACCCGTTCAACGAGCTGAACCACGTCCGGCCGGGGGCGTTCTTCGGGTTCATCAACGCCAACGAGAAGAAAGACAAGGGCTTCAAGCCGCCGCCGCTGGCCGCACCGGCAATCGACATTCCGCATCCGTGGACGCGGAGCGTCAACGGCATTTGCTTCCTCGATTCGCCAGCCACTGCCCCGAACTCTTTCGGCCCCCTGGAAGGGCACCTCATCGGCTGCGAGTACGACACGCGGCGACTGGTGCGGATGACGCTGCAGAAAGTCGGCGACACGTATCAAGGGGCCGCCTATCCGCTCAGCCTGGAGCCGTCTTCGCCGGAAAAGGGCTTTCTCGGCCCGGTCGTCTGCGCCGTCTCGCCGCGCGGAGAGCTGTACGTCGGCAGCATTCGCGACAGCGGCTGGGGGGCCGGGAACAACATTGGCGAAGTCGTGCAGGTAAAGATCGAGTCCGACAAACTCCCCGCCGGCATTGCCGAGGTGCGTGCGGTCCGCGGCGGCTTTGAAATCGACTTGTTCCGCGCGGTCGATGCGGCGAAAGCCGGCGACGCAGCCAACTACTCGATTTCGTCCTACCGCCGCGAATCGACGCCGGCCTACGGCGGTCCGGACCTGGACCGGCGGATCGAGAAGGTCGCCAACGTGAACGTTTCGCCCGACCGTCGCCGCGCGACGCTGAAGCTTGCCGAGCTCCGCGAGGGCTTCGTCTACGAGCTGCAAGTGAAGAACCTGACTGCCGACGGCAGCTTGTTTCACCCGGCCGAGGCGCATTACACGCTCCGCCGCTTGCCGTAGGACTCGCAGGGCGGCCTTTCCAGGCCGTCTTGGTCGGCCTGGAGAGGCCGGCCTACAATAGCCGACGTTCCTGGTCGATAACTTGACTTATTTTCACTTGTGTCTATAAATACAGTTGTGTCGGCACGCGTATTGGTGGACAGCGATCTTTCTCAATTCGACGACGACCTTGCTCGTCCCAGCGGTGTTGGTTTCATCCCGGCCGCGGGATTTTTGCATCAAGAACCGGAAAAATGGCCAAAGTGATGCAAAACTACGGGCCTTGTTGAGACTGGCCGCCTCTCCGCTCGGTGCAACTCCTTGCTGGCGACGACGGCTCGCACGTTTGTTGAGACTGTGAATAGGGAGTTTTGCAACACCGCGGCGATCACCGTTGCAGTAGTCCGGCTCCATGTTGGAAGCAGAGCACCAGCCCGCCGGTCGCCCTACAATAAATGCCGTCTCCTGTTGCCTTACTCTGTGGGATCCTGCCATGCGCCGACTCTTCCCGATTGCCGCCTTGCTGGCCTGTTCCCTGTCGTTGCCAGCGGTAGCGGATGAGCCCGACGCCGTTCTCTTCCGTGAGTCGTTCGATGACGACCAGCTTGAAAGTCGCAGTTGGTACGACGGGACTGCGGTCCGCATCGTCGGCGATGCGGCCGCGGGAAAGGGGTGCATCGAGTACGAGTGGGCCGATCGCGATTCGCCCGCGACCGGCTCCTCGCCGTGGCGGCGACTGTTCGAGCCGACCGACCGGCTGTATTACCGGTTCTACCTCAAGCTATCCAAGGGCTTTGGCTGGAGCGGCCGCAATTACCATCCGCATTTGACCCACTTCATGACCACCGAGAACGGCAAGTGGCACGGTCCGGCCGCCAGCCACCTGACGCTGTACATCGAACCGGTCGGCGGCAAACTGCGCCTGGCGGCCCAGGACATTCAAAACAAAGACAAGCCGCACGGCCTAACGCAGGGACCGCTCCGCGGCGGCTACAACGGCAAGTTCTACGACAGCCGCGAAACGCTGTTTGACGACGACAAGTGGCACTGCGTCGAAGCGTACTTTCAACTCAATACGCTCGACCTCGCCAAAGACCGCCCCAATGCCGACGGCATTTGCCGCGGCTGGTTCGACGGGAAGCTGGTCGTGGAGCACAAGGACGTGGTATTCCGCTCGACCGACTTTCCGAAGATGCAACTCAACCAGTTCTTTATGGCCCCCTACTTCGGCACCGGCCTGGTACCGCACGCGCAGAAGCTGTGGATCGACGAGCTGGTGGTGAGTACCAAGCCGATCGGGCCGCTGGAGAAGAAGTAGTTGGCGGCAGGAGAAGTCTCGATGGAAGTGCGTTACTGGCCATTCCCGATCGTCAAGCCCGAGCCCGAATGGAGCGACGATGATCGCTACTACATCGAATTCATGAGAAACGCGTTCGCCGAAGGCTTTGAGCCACGCGAAGAAGTAAACGGCAGTTGCATCCAGGTCGGCAAGTGGGAGGATGGTCGCTGCGCCAGTCTCGCGTTCCGCGGAACTCGCAATGGGTGGGAGCCGTCTCTTGGCGAATCACAGCAGTCGATCCGGCTAGGCCCTTGCTTCGTTCTCGGCGAAAGTGCATGTGTCTGCGTGCGCCCGCCATTTCTCGGTGCCGGCCATTTGGCCTTGGAGTGGATGCGAGGCCGCGCAATGCAATCGTTGTTGGCCGATTTTGAATTCGTGGGCGGCTATCCCGCCGGCATTGTGTTGCGAAGTGGAGTCGTAGCGTCGCTGACGCGTTGATCGAAGGCCGCGTTAAATCACACCACCGAAGGTAGGACACGCAAAAACACGGACGAGTTATGATGAAACGATCCGTGTTCACCGTGTTTTCCGCGTCCAACCACTCCGCACTCCGCACTCCGCAATCGAATGTTCCTCACCCCCCGCTACCTGATCCCCTTCTCGCCGCGGCAATTGCCGCATTACTTTGCCGACGTGCTGATCATCGGCGGCGGGCTGGCGGGGCTGCGGGCGGCCAATGCGATCGATCCGCGGCTGAGCGTGCTGGTGGTGACCAAGGACGCGATCCAGCAGTCCAACAGCAGCTACGCCCAGGGGGGAATTGCCGGCGTCCTCGATCCGGACGATCGGTTCGAGGAGCACATCAACGACACGCTGGTGGCCGGCGGTACGCTCTGCGACCAGCACGTGGTCGATATGGTGATCCGCGAAGCGCCGAAGCGGATCAAGGAGCTGGTGCAGTGGGGGACGCACTTCGATCAGCAAGCGGGCCACATCCAGCTCGGCCGCGAAGGAGGTCACAGCCACAACCGGATCGTCCACGCCCTGGGCGACATGACCGGCAAGGAGGTAATGCGGGCCGTCATCGCCCGCACGCAAACGCTGGAGAACATTCGCATCTGGGAGAACACGTTCACGCTCGATCTGCTGACGCATGAAGGCGCCTGCAAGGGAGCCATCGTGGCCACGCAGCACAACGAAAAAATGTTCGTCTGGGCCCGGCAGACGATTCTGGCCACCGGCGGCGCGGGGCAGGTCTATCGCGAATCGACCAATCCCCCCGTGGCGACTGCCGACGGCCATGCCATGGCCTACCGGGCCGGCGCTGTCCTCCGCGACATGGAGTTCATGCAGTTCCATCCGACCGTGCTGTACATTGCCGGCGGCAGCCGCAGCCTGATTACCGAGGCGGTCCGCGGCGAAGGTGGGCGGCTGGTGGACAAGGACGGCTATCGGTTCATGCCCGACTACGACCCCCGGCTGGAGCTGGCCCCGCGCGATGTCGTCAGCCAGGCAATCGTCAGCCAGATGGAAAAGACGCGCCATCCGTGCGTCTACCTCGACGTGACGCATCTGGATGCCGACTTCGTGCGGAAGCGGTTCCCCGGGATTGCCGCCGCGTGCATGCAGTTCGGGATCGACATCACAAAGGATCGCATCCCGGTGCGGCCCGGCGCGCATTACATGATCGGCGGGGCATTTGTCGATCTGGCGGGGCGGACGAGCGTCCCGTGCCTGTGGGCGGCGGGCGAAGTCAGCTCCTCGGGGCTGCACGGGGCGAACCGGCTGGCGTCGAACAGTCTGCTGGAAGGGCTGGTGTATGGCGCGCACGCGGGAGAACAGGCCTCGCGAGCAGCACTAGAGATGGACGGGGCGTTTCAGGTATCGCAGATCGAGAATCTGCCGGTGGCCGCCCCTACCGAGCCCTTGGACCTGGCCGACATCCGCAACTCGCTCAAGGCGCTGATGTGGCGATCCGCCGGGGTCCGCCGCAACCGCGAGTTGCTGGAAGAAGCGCAGGGCAGCGTCGATCAGTGGCGAAGCTACGTCCTGGTGCGGCAATTCGACGACATGGACGGTTGGGAGCTGCAAAACATGCTCACCGTGGCCCGCGTGATGATCGTCGCCGCCCTGGCCCGCGAGGAATCCCGCGGCACTCATCTGCGGACCGACTTTCCCGGCGCCGACGACGCCCTCTGGAACCGGCACCAGGAGTTCTCGCGGGGGGCGGAAACGGCGGCGTAATTCATTTCGCGACGGCTGCTCTCCTACCACCGGACACAAACGCCCGCCACGGCACCCGCCGCAACCGATAGCCGCGGGTCCTGAAAATGATCAGCGTCGCCGCAAAGATCCCGCTGCTCAACAGCAGCCAACCGACCCACCACCATCCCAGTTGGAAAAACTCGCGCGCCTCCCAATCCAGGCCGATCCAGCCCTCGGCGGCATTTTGCGATTCCACTGAATCAAAGCGCGCGGCAGTGACCGCCCCGAAGCCCGAGCCGGCAACCGTGAGGAACGCCAAGCCGACTGCAAATCGAACCAGCCAATGCCCTTGTCCGAGGACCATCCACAGGGCAACGATGATCCCAATTGCCCCAATCATCGCCGCGGACAATTTCCAGTAGAACGCGGTTCGAAACAAGTCCTCGACGACAAAGTTCAATTGTTCGCGCGCGTGGGAAAGTCCCAGAAGCAGTCCAACAACTGCTGTCCATACCAGGAAGTCGCGAATTCCCAATTGTAATCCCGTCAACCTGTCCGCGGTCGCCTTCCGTTCAATTGCCCCGTCTGTTGCGAGGCGCCAGCCGTGCAGACGGAGAACCGAACAGATCAGAACCAACACTGCCGTCTGCAGAAGGGTCAATTGAGTCCACGAATTCCACCAGTCAACCAGCGGTTTGAAAAGGAAGCGCAGCGACGGCAAGATTGCCACCAGAGCAACCATTGCCGCCCACCGGATCGGCCAGCGTCCATCCCCAAGGACGCCCCAGATAACGGCCCACCCCATCACTCCGGCGAGTAGCGCCTCTGGTGCGGCCTGAACAAGAAGCTGGCCAGCGTCGGCTTCGATCGCGAGCGCCGCGGACTGGAAGTAGATGGAGAGTATGTTCCAGCCAAGGACCAGCCAGCGAAAGATTGGCGACTGGAGCCAGCGGCCGACAATCCAGCCCGACAAAGCGAGCTGGAGGACGTACCATCCAATTAGTCCATAGGCGGCCAGACGTTGACCTCGCGAATCGATAATCCATTCCAGCAGTGCCCCGTTTACCGCTGTCAGCGGCAGGGGCATGAGGATGGCAGTGGCAAACAGCGTCCGAAGTTCGAAGTTGGACCGCCGAACAGGCTCGACTGGGGAGAGTGACTCGCTCATGATGTGAATGAACGCTATTCGCGAAATCAGGGCACCATCAACCGGATCAGCAGCACGCCACGCAATCTGACGGGATGGAAAGCGAAGTCAAGGGTCCTAGTCGCGAGGTGGCCGAAGTTCATCAAAACTTAGCGCAGTTGAGGAGAAACGACCTGTTGAGGAGAAACGACCTGTTGAGGAGCGCAATTACTCCGGATTTGCCGGATTTGCGGTCCCACCCGGCGAGTTTCTTTTGCCCGCGGACCGCAGCAAGCTAGGTTTCCCAAGAGGGGCAGTCTCGACGACCGCTACTCGACTCCTGGAAGAGCACATTCGTGCACAGCCGCCGCAGCGTTCGATTGCGGCACCTTCGAAACTCGCTTGCGCTAGAGCGCCCATCACCATGCGCCAACATCCCCCCGGTCCGAAGAATTACAACGAACGCCTCGGCCTCACCTGGCGTCACGGCTTGGAACTGTGGTTCCATCCGCTGGCGTACGCGACGAAGCTCGCCAGGACATACGGCGACCTGACGTTTTTCCGCGTCTTTGGCAAGCGGCTGTACCTCGTCAACCATCCCGCGCTGATCCGCGAGGTGCTGATCGCTGGGCAGAAGACGTTCCAAAAGCTGGAACATTCGCGGCGCGTCCTGGGAAGCGGCTTTGCTAGCGGCCTGATCCTCAGCGAAGGGGAGGGTTGGCTTCATTCTCGGCGAATGCTTTCCGAAATCTTTGACGCCGAGCGAATGGCCGGCTATGCCGACGTCACGGTCAAGCACACCCGCCGCATGCTCGACCGCTGGCGGCACGCGCAGCAAATCAACACCGGGGAATCGATGGTGGAGCTGACGCTGCCAATCATTGGCGAGATCCTGTTCCATGCCGACCTGTCGCGCGAAGCGCCGGAGTTAGCGCGGGCGTCGCTGGCCGGGGCCACCATCTTCGCCAAAGAGGAGTACGCGCCCTTCGTCTTGCCCGACTGGCTCCCGCTGCCGAGCAAGCGGATCAAGCGCGAAGTCAACGGCATGTTTCGGCTCAAGATCGGTCAGCTTCTGTACGAGCGGCGTCAGTCGAGCCATCGGGGGGATGATCTTCTGGAGCTGCTGCTGGAAGCGGTCGATCGACCGGCCGCCGAGGGGGGAATTTCCGTCGAGCAAGCGATCGACGAAGCGATGACGCTATTCCATGGCGGCTACCATTCCAGCTCGATGGGGCTGACGTGGTGCCTATACCTGCTGGCGCAGCATCCGGAGATCATGGAGCGGGTGGCCGCCGAAGCGGACGAGATCCTGGGGGACCGCGAACCGACGCTGGAAGACGTTGCCCAGCTCGAGTACACCGAGATGGTCCTCAAGGAGTCGCTGCGAATCTACCCTCCGGCCTGGGAGCTATTCGCCCGCGAGAATACGGCCGACGTGGAGCTCGGCGGATTCCAGATTGAAAAGGGGGGCATCTTCCTGCTCTACCCGCTGGTGACCCACCGCGACGAGCGGTTCTTCCCCGAGCCGCTGAAGTTCGATCCCGAGCGGTTTTCGCACGAGCGCGAGCGGGAGATTCCCAACGTCGCCTACTTCCCCTTCGGCGCCGGCTTGCACGCCTGCATCGGCAAGACGCTGGCGATGATGGAGATGACGATCATCCTGGCGATGATCGCGCGGGAGTTTTCTTTGTCGCGACCAGCCGGCGAGCGGACGCAGATCCAGCCGCAGGCCCTAATCGCCATTCGCCCCAATCCGGAGATCGTGCTGGTGCCGCAGGTACGGCGCTCACTAGGACAGCCGATGACCGCGGAAATACACGCGTGACGCAACAGCCGGTGGCGCTACGGCCCTTCTGTCGGCGGGTTGAGCGTGTTCGCCCACCAGCGAATGCCAACCGCCACCAATCCCGAGCCGATGATGATCGCCAGCACAAACATCAGGACCAGCTTCATCTCGATGGCCGAGTTTCCGGGGAGCCAATAGCGGCGGCCGCCGCTATTCAACATGATCGCATACCACGAAATGACGATGACTGACGGCGAGGTCCCGACGAAGAACGCCCGCCAAGCGCCGCTGTGATAGATCAACCCCGCCAGGTTCGCTGCTGGCAGCAGCGCGAAGATGATCGTCAGCACCAGGACGCCGACCCACTCCGGCGGGCTAAACAGGATCCAGACGAGAACCGCAAACGCCGTCGTGAGGATGAACAGGGTTTTCAAGCTGAACTGAAACATGCGATTGTTGTACCGCGCTGCTGCTGGTCTGTCTCCTGTCCCTGTCCCCTGTCTCCTTCGTCTGGTTAGCCGCTAAACTCGGTGAGGCGATTCATTCCCCTCCCAGCGAGAAGCAACTCCCCCATGCTCGGCGCACAACTCGACTCCAACCAATACCTCGCGCGGCTCCAAGCTGAAGTCGGCCGTATCAACCAGGCCGAGCTGAAGCTCTGGGCCGATCTCACGTTTGACGCCTGGAAAAACGACCGCTTCGTCTACATCATCGGCAACGGCGGCAGCGGCACGACCGCCAGCCATATGGCCGAGGACCTGGGCAAGAGCACGCTCAGATCCGAGGATCTCAAGGACGAGTCCAAGAAGCGGCTCAAGGTGCTGAGCCTCACCGACAATGCCGGCTGGATCATGGCCGTGGGCAACGACGTGGCCTACGACCAGATCTTCGTGCAGCAGCTCATGAACTATGGCCGCGAGGGGGACCTGCTGGTCGCCATCAGCGGCAGCGGCAATAGCCCCAATATCCTGAATGCCGTCGATTGGGCCAATCGCCACGGCCTGACAACTTTTGGCCTGACCGGCTACGGCGGCGGCAAGCTGAAGGGGATGCAAAAGCACGGCCTGCACGTGGCCCTCAATGACATGGGGATGGTCGAAAGCATCCACCTGTGCCTGTTTCACTGGGTGCTGAACGATGTGTACGCCAGGATCAATCGGGAAGGACGGTACGCGATATAAGGGTTTAGGGTTCAGGGTCCAGGGCGCAGGAAAAATGAACTACGATTCGCGAACCGCTCCTGTCACGGTGGATACTCGCCTTCTGAACCCTGAACTCTGAACCCTCTCATGTTTCTCGGCATCGAAATCGGTGGCACCAAATTGCAACTCGGCGTCGGCGACGGCCGCGGCGGGGAGTTGGCCGCTTTGGCCCGGCATGATATCGACATCGGCCGCGGCGCCGTCGGCATTCTTGAGCAAATTGAATGCTCGGCGACCGCCCTGGCGCAAAAACACAAGATTGAGCAGATCGGCATCGGCTTCGGTGGACCGATCAACTCGCGGACCGGAATCATCACCAAAAGCCACCAGGTCGAAGGCTGGGAAGGTTTTCCCTTGGCCAAATGGTGCGAAGAAACCCTCGGCATTCCCACGCGGCTGGGGAACGACTGCGACTGTGCGGCCCTGGCGGAAGCCCGATTTGGCGCGGGAAAGGATGCCCACACGGTCTTCTTTGTAACCGTCGGCACGGGCGTCGGCGGGGGACTGGTGATCGGCCGCCAATTGCACGGCGCGAGCCGGCCGGCGGCGGCCGAGATCGGCCACTTGCGGCCGGGGCTGCACGAGCTGCGCCCGGATCAGACGGTGGAATCGCTCTGCGCCGGGCCGGCAATTGCCGCCGCGGCGGTAGCGAGAATCACCGGCCAGGTTTCGCGCCCACTGGAGTCATTGCACCGGTTTCTCGAACATCCCAGCCGACAGCAGGTCCAGCAGCGGCTGGAGATCGTCAAGCGAACCGAGCAGGAGTACATTGGCGACCTGCTGGCCCGCTGCGGCGGCGATCCTGAACGGCTGACCGCGAAGATGGTCGCCCAGGCAGCCCACGATGGCAACGAAATCGCGGTCCAGGTCCTCGACCACGCCTGCCAGGTCCTGGGCTGGGCCATCGCGCAGGTCATCACGCTCGTCGCTCCCGAGGTCGTGGTGATCGGCGGCGGCGTGTCGCTGATCGGCGACGCCTGGTTCTTCACGCCGCTGCGGACCGAAGTCGCCCGCTACGTCTTCCCCCCGCTGGCCGGCTCGTACCGTATCGAGCCGGCGGCGCTGGGGGAGCAGGTCGTCGTGCACGGGGCGGTAGCGCTGGCGGCAACCGATTCGCGGCCATAAGGGACACGGATCAAACAGATTGGCACAGATCGAGCCGGTTAATTGAGGTCGTGTCCTCTCGCTTCGAATCTGTGCTCATCTGCGAAATCGGTGTCCGCTTTCTGGATTTGTCCACGCGTGATCGGTTTCATGGCGAACGCGTGCGATCCAATCGCGCTCTTACCTCCGGCAGCGGATATTCCAGCAGCGGCGTGTCGCGCGAGATCGTGTGCAGCTCCTTCAGCCGGTGGTAGCCGCGCGTAATCAGATCTTCCCGCTGGCGGACGAATGCCGCGTCGAGTTTTCGCTTGTCGAAGTCGCCGTCAATGACGACCGGATCGAAATCGTCGGCGACGATGAACTGGGCCAGCGTCGGATTGCAGCGGATGTGCCGCTCGCGGGTGGTGTGGAGCGTTTCGGGATCGATCAGGCCGATGACGTAGCGCAAATACAGATCGCTGTCGGTGATCTCTTCGACATCACCGCCGCAGACATCGCACAGATAGCCTTCTTCGCATTTCATACGTAGGACAGGTTTTCAACCTGTCCGGACAGGTTGAAAACCTGTCCTACGATTTGAGAGCCTTCTTAACCCGCTTCAATTCTTCCGCCGCCGGCAAGTCCTTATAGTACGGATCGAGCGGATAGCAGCCGGAAACGAGGCCGTTCCGCGGGCCGGTCGTGCAGTCGCTGAACGTGCGGCAAACTTTCTTTCTTTGCAGCTCGCCGCGGTTCAGGACATCCGCCGGCAGTTCCGGATACGACAGCACGACGCGCCCCAGCCCCACTGCGTCGATCCAGCCGGCACGCACCACGGCCTGAGCCACGTGCGGCAGATAATCCTGCAAGTACGAGTAGCCGGTGCCGACCATCGGCATTTCGGGGACCGCCTGCTTGATCTCGCGGGCGACGTGAATCTGCCGCGCCACGCCGACGAGCGGGTCTTCCGGCGGCTGGTAGCCGTCGCTGGGCGGAAAAATCGCCGGCCGCTGAACGTGCGGGTTGTAATACGGACTGCCGCCGCTGACGTTGACCGCCGCCACCTTGAGGTCTTTCAACTTCCGCACGAGGGCGATCGGCTCGGTCAGATCGGGCGTCAGCGGATCGTCTTCGCGGCAGCCAAAGCCGTAGCGGTATGGTTTCAGTGCCGAGTAATCCATCGGCTGGCCGATCTCGCGGCTCGTTTGAAACGGCACCACGTCAAAGGCGCTCAAGCGGACGAGCACCATCAGATCCGGGTACGCCTGCTGAATGCGGCCGATGATTGACGTCAAAAGTCGTGTCCGCCCCTCCAAATCGCCGCCAAAGCGGCCGGGCCGATCGCGGGCCGAAAGAAACTCATGGAGCAGATAGCCATGGCAGGCCTTCACATCGACGAATTGATAACCGACGTCCCGCGCCAACCCGGCGGCAATGATGTACGCATCGATTAGCCGCTCCAGGTCGTCGTCGGTCCACACGACCGAGTCATCTTGTGGGTCGATGCCGAACTTTGCATCCAGGAGCGGATGGTGGTAAGCGATGCGCGGCTCGAGCCGTTTGTCGTTTGGCCGGCAGAAGCGGCCGGAGTGCGTGAGCTGAAGGCCCACGACCAGGCCGTCAAGCGAGCCGAACGATTGCCGATGGGCCGCGTGCAATTCTTCCAGCAGCCGCGCCAGACCGGCCTTGTTCTCCGCCGTCGCCATCGTCTGATTCGGATTGGCCCGCCCGTCGGGGGTCACCGCGGCTGCTTCGCCCCCCCAAATCAGCTTCGCCCCGCTGCGACCGAAATGCCGCCAGCGGCGCAAGGTCAATTCGCTCGGCGATCCGTCGCGATTGGCGTCCCACCCCTCCATCGGATGGATGCACCAGCGGTTGGCAACGGTGAAGGAGCCGATTTGCAGCGGAGCGGCAAGCGGTGATTGCTTTTCCGCAGTGAGAATCACATCGTCAACAGGTAGATCGAGCCCCAATTCCGCCAATCTGCCAAGGAATGCATCCGTTGTCTTGAGTTGAGCGACTTTCGGGTACTCAGCCATGTTGATCCGAATTCGGCTTGATCGGCATCTGCCAATAGTCTACCAGTATCAGAATCATCGCGGTGATCACCGATCCACCAACGGCAAGACAGGCTAGTGCAACGAAGCCCAGGCCGATTGCTAATTCAAGCTTGTTCTGCTGGTCAGGATCGACCAATACGAAGAACACCCAAGTTGCAAACGTTCCTCCCGCGAGGCCGAAACTCAGCCCGGTGGTTGCCATCCCAATGGGCCATCTCGCTTCGCGGGAAAGCAGGAAGTAGCCGCCGATATCGATTCCCAGCGGGATCAATACGAAGGACGCCAGCAGAAGGAAGGGATGGAGGCCGAAACACTGCAATCCCAAACTGATGCTGACGAAGGCAGCCATCGTAATGGGCGTGAAGGCCCATACTCGGGTTGTCGAGTCGTTGGAACGGCGGACGCAACATTTACCGGTGTCTTCGGTCGTGGACATCGCCTGATCATAGGTCGGACAAAATCGCGGCGTCAAACATCCGAATCGATTAACGCTGAGCCGACGCCGTCTCCTCCAGCTCAATCCGCTTGAAGATCGGCAAGTGCCGATAGTAGACCTCCAGCGAGCAGATCGCCAGCGAGGTCATGTAGATGCGGCCGCCGGCACTGGAATGCTCGCCGCGGGGAGACCAACTGCCGGCCTTGTGCCCCTGCGTTTCCTGCGTATCGACGAGGACGTCGCGCATGAGCAGATTCCACTCGTCCCACTCGGGCCCGCCGAAGTGGTGCATCGTCTGCGTGGCGTAGTACCAATAATAGATGTTCGGCCGATCGTGCTCGGGGGGATTGGACGCCAAAAGCCAGCGGGCGCCACGCTCCAGGGCCGGATTGTTTTTGTTCCACCCTAGATACATGCGGCAGAGGAGCGCCTCGGCAGTCATCGTCGGCGTGGGGCCATGCCCGCGCTGGTATCCGTAGCGAGCGCCGCCGTCGGACTGTGCCCCGTCCAGATACCGGGACGCCATTTCGAGCGTCTCCTCCGGCACGGTCAAGTTCGCAGCCCGCGCGCTTTGCAGCGCCATGAGCTGCCAGCCGACGACGCTCGTGTCTCCCAACTGATCGGCCGGCCCAGGACGATATCGCCAGCCGCCGTCCCGATACTGGGCTTTGACGATGAAGTCGATCGCTTTCTGGGCCGGGACGCGCAGCTCTTCGTCGCCGGTCATGGCGAATGCTTCGCACAGGACAATTGCCGCCTGACCGTGGGCGTACATCCCGCTGTTGTCGTTACTGCCGGCCCGCAAGTCGCCGTCGGATTTCTGATTTTCAATCATCCACCGCAGGCCGCGAGCGACGTTTCCTTTGTATTTGCCGGCCAGATGCGTTTGCCCCGCGCCGAGGAATGGCAGCATGGCCAGCGCCGTGCCGGCACTTTTGCCGCCAACGTGTCCTTCGCCGCCGCAGTTGCAGCGGGCCGCATGCTCGAAGTCCTTGAGACCCCAGCTTCCATCTTCGTTCTGATGATTGGCCAGCCACTTGAGGCCGCGGGCGACGGCCGCCTCGGTGAGCGTGGTCCCCCCTTGTTTGGTCACCATCTCGACACGTAGGCGTGGATCGCGGGCGGCGACGGTGCTGCGAATGCCGTCGGGGTGCCCGATCAGCTTCTTCACTTGCTCGACGTCGGGGAGATGCGGCGGCACTTCATCCAGCCGCAGATCGAGTGCGTCCTGAGCCGCGGCCAGGAGCACCTGCCGCTTCTCGGGATCGCGGAGGTCGGACTTGTTGGGGAGGGGCAAATCGAACTTGGCCGCTTCGTCGGGAGGAATATCGACCGTGTCCCCTCCCTGGTCGGGCTCGCGCGCGACCATCGTCGAGAGGAGGATGAACGGCCCGTTGTCCTGGTCCTGCTCGACGCTCAACAACGCCAGCAGCGTCATGGCGATCATGTGGACGAGCATGCTGATCAGCCAGGCAGGCGTATCTTTGAGCAGATTGTTGAGCCAGCGGCTGGTGGAATTCACGCGGCGGCGCGCGGAAGCGCGCTGACGAGCGGCGGCAGGAGGTGGTGGCGGCGGTGGTGGTGGTGGAACAGGCGGCGGTGGTGCAAGCGCGGCCGGCGCCCGCGGCTGCTCGCGCTGGGGCGAAGGGGGAGAAGGTGGTCTGGTTGCCGGTGCGTGCGGCCGCGGCATTGCCGGCACCGCCGCCTCCTGCCGCCGCTGCTCGAGTAGCCGCTGCACTTCGCGCTCCTGCTCCTCGGTCAGCTCGATCGAGGCGCCGCACCGCCAGCAGTCGGCCACCATCAGCCACAGCCGGACCGACATCGGCGCCTGGCAGTCGGGGCACGCGCACAAGAGCACGTCCCCTTCGAGCCAGAACTTGCCGCCGTAGGCCGGGACTCCGTTGCGCGCCTGGATTCCGGAATGTCGGGCGGCTGCCCCCCCATTGCCGTTGGCCTTCGCAGGGGCCGGTTCCGCAGCCGCCGGCAACGCCAGCGGCCCGCTTGACGCCAGATCGATCACCGGCACGCTCGGAGCAGGCCGCGTGCGCAGTCCGAACCCTTCCGGAGGGGTCAGCTCCAGCGGGAGATAGTCGAAGCCGATCTCCTGCGGCCCGAAGCTGTGAGCTAGCTCGGAATCTTGGGGAGGACTGGTCGCCATGCTGATTGGAAGTTACCGCAGCCGGGCCAATCTTATGGTCGCCGGCAAGGGGGGCGTGACAGCAGTGCCGCCGGCCGCGACGCCGTCGCGAGCCAGCCGCAAGCCATGTGCCACGGTTTTCAGTGTAGCTGCACCGGAGTGGTCCGACCACCGAGTTACAGGTGGCGTACCATCGGCCCACGGGGTAACTTAGATAGGCAAGCTGCGGCCGTTTGACAATTGATGGAGGTCCCTCACTGATGCGTGCTGGCTGGATGATCTTGGCAGTCGTTCTCGGCGTGATAGGCGTCTCGCTGGCAGCCGCCCAAAACGACTCCGACAGTAATGAGACGCCGCAGTCGTACGCAACGATTGTCGCCGCCGACGCCCCCTCCTTCTGGTGGCGATTGGACGACGGCAATGCCGAGCCGGGGGATGTCGTCGGCAAAGTGACGCTGAATGTGGCCGGGCCGCGGAAGGACCGGTTTCCAAAATTCGACGATAAAAACCTGGCGGCGCAGTTTGCCGGCGATGGCGGCCGGATTGTCGTCAAAGATGCCGGCGAGAAGAGCCCGCTCGATTTTGACGCCGGGGACTCGATCACGCTCGAGGCGTGGGTCCATCCAACGAAGCTCGCAAACGGCCAGACCGTCTATGTTTTGGGCAAGGGACGCACGGGCCATGCGGGCGTGGCCAAAGACAATCAGAATTACGCCCTGCGGCTGGTGGGAACCAGCGGCAAGGCGGGCATCAGCTTTCTCTTTCGCGGGGCCAGCAACAGGCCGGGAAAAACCGACGACTGGCATCGCTGGGACAGCGAGCCGGCCTTTGCCGTTAGCCGCGGCTGGCACTACGTCGCGGTGACCTACACGTTCGGCCAGAAGGACTCGTTACGCGGCTACATCGACGGCAAAGAGGTGAAAGGGAAGTGGGAAGGCTACGGCGGGGCGACCGACGAGGGGCCGGTCGTCGATGACGATGAGCTGTGGATCGGCTCGTCGATGGGTGGCCAGAGCGGCAGTTCGTTTACCGGCTCGCTCGACGAAGTCGCCATCTACCGCTCGGCACTCGCCGCGGAGCGGATTGCCGCCCGGTATCAGGCCGTGCAGCCCAAGCCGTATATCACAAGCGTCCCGATCCCGCGGGATCGGGTGCTGGTCGAGATCTTGGAAAACATCCCCGACGGCAATTCGTGGGACTTCGTTCCTCCGCCGCCGAGCGAGCGGACCGAAGAACCGGCACTGGGGCTGGTCGAGCTGCCGCGGAAGTACAACGAGCACGGCGTGCGGGCCGACCGCACCAATCCGCTGGTGGTGTGGATGACGACCGACATCGAGTTGCCCGCCGGTCCGCAGCGGCTGCTCTTGCGGTCGCGAAATGCGGCCCGGCTCTATCTCGACGGCAAGCTGGTCATCGACAACCCGTTTCCCAAGAGCCGCAGCGACGGCCACAACTCGCTGCACATCGTCAAGAGCGACGTGTCGCCCAACATCCGCCCCGTCCAACCGGGGGATCAGGAGAATGTGGCCGAGTTGGAGATCGCGCCGGGGATGCACCGGCTCAAGCTGGAACTGTTCGGCGGCGGCAAGAGCAAGCGGGTCGAGTTCGGCGAGTTGGGGCTGTACATCGCTCCCGCTGGCAGCGACGCGTTTCGGCTCGTCGCGCACGATTCGCATTGGCAGGATCCGCTGACCGACGACGGCTGGCTGGCGTATGAAACACGACGCCGTATGGAACTGGCCAAGGTCAACCAGCAGCGACGGCGGGAGGTGAGTCAGGAATATGCGGCGTACTGGGAGCGGCGGCATGCGTGGGCGCGGGAAGTCGTCGTAGAACGGAATTCATTCCGTTCTGAAAAACCAGGGAACGGAATGAATTCCGTTCTACTGGACGAATTTGCCGCCGCCGCCGCCAAGGCCGCCGGAAAGGAGCCGCTGCCGGTGACCGACGACTGGTCGTTCGTGCGGCGCGTGTACGTCGATCTGATCGGTGTGATTCCGACGGCAACGCAGGCCGAGGCGTTCGTAAAAGACGAGCGGCCGGACAAGCGGGCGCGGCTGATCGATGAGCTCCTCAAAAGCCCCGGCTGGGCCGACAACTGGGTCGGCTACTGGCAGGACGTGCTGGCCGAGAACCCGAACATCATCAACCCCACGCTCAACAACACGGGGCCGTTCCGCTGGTGGATTTACGAGTCGCTGCTGGACAACAAGCCGATCGACCGCGTTGCTACCGAGCTGGCAATGATGGAGGGGAGCCTCCGCTACGGCGGCACTGCGGGCTTCGCCATGGCCAGCGAGAACGACGCCCCAATGGCGGCCAAGGCCCACATTCTGGCGAGCGCCTTTTTGGCGATGGACCTACGCTGCGCCCGCTGTCACGATGCACCGTATCACCCATTCAAGCAGGAAGACCTGTTCTCGCTGGCGGCACTCCTCGGCCGCGGCCCGCTGGAAGTTCCCAAGACGAGCACGATTCCCGCTGGCATCCAATCAGAACTTGTCACCGTGACGCTCAAGCCGGGGCAGAAGGTCTCGCCGAAGTGGCCGTTTGAAAGTGGTGCATTCCAAAGTAGTGCACTCGCTCCGCGAGTGCACAACCCGCTCGCGGAGCGAGCGGACCACATTTCAGCGGACTACGTTTTGAACGCCGGCGACACCCGCGAAGAATTCGCTTTCCGCCTCACTTCCCCGCACAACACGCGCTTCGCCCAAGTCGTCGTCAACCGGCTCTGGCACCGCTATCTCGGCCGCGGCATTGTCGAGCCGGTCGATGATTTCGACCGCGGCGTCAATGCTCATCCTAAGTTGCTCGATTTTCTCGCCAGCGAGCTGGTCCTGCACGGTTACGATCTCAAGCACGTCGCGCGACTGATCCTCAATTCGCAGCTTTACCAGCGAATGCCGACGAGTGACGCGGACACAGCCAAAGCTCTGGCCGCGCCGCTGCGGCGGCGGATGAGTGCCGAGCAGATCGTCGATTCGCTGTTCGTCGCCGCGGGCAAGCAATTTCACGTGGAAGAGCTGAACATCGACGTCGATAGCGGCCGTTCGGAAGTGTCGTCGATCAATTTGGGACTGCCGATGCGGGCCTGGCAGTTCACCAGCCTGAGCAACGAGCGGGACCGGCCGGCCTTGTCGCTGCCGGCGTCGCAGACGATCGTCAACGTGCTGGAAGCGTTCGGCTGGCGTGGCTCGCGGCAGGACCCCGTGACGATCCGCGAGCAGAAGCCGACGGTCCTCCAGCCGGCGATCCTCGCCAACGGCGTGGTCGGCAAGCGAATTTCGCAGCTTTCGGAGGACAGCACCTTCACCGAGCTTTCGCTGGCGGACCAGCCGCTCGATTCACTGTTAAATCGGCTGTACCAGCAGATTTTGTCGCGGCTGCCGACGGCGGAAGAACGGCAACTGGTCGCCGCTGTTTTGGCGGACGGATACGAGAATCGCCGCACCGGTTCCTCCCCCGGCATTCGCCCCGGCCCCTACAAGCGGGACGGCGTCGCCTGGTCGAACCATCTCAAGCCCGAGTCGAGCGACATCAAAATCCGCTTCGCCAAGGAAGTGGAAAAAGGGGACCCGCCGACGACGCGGCTGACGGCCGACTGGCGCGAGCGGGCGGAGGACGTAGTCTGGGCACTGGTGAATTCGCCGGAGTTTGTGTGGCTGCCCTAGCGATTTCGGATTTTGGATTGCGGATTGCGGATTGCAGATTGAAGGAGACCTCCATGAAACGACGTGAGTTCTTGCAGGCAACTGCGGCAGCGACCGGCGCAGCAATGATGGCGGCGCCGGCGCGCGGTGAAGAAGCGGCCGTAGCGGTCCCACAGGGGAAGGCCGAGCACTGCATTTTCCTCTGGCTCGGCGGCGGGGCGGGGCAGATCGATACGTGGGACCCCAAGGAGAAAGGGGACCCGCCGGCGAAGAAGGCGGGCTCGTATTACGCCGCAATTGATACGGCGATTGAGGGCACGCAGGTCTGCGAGCATCTGCCGCGGTGCGCGAAAATCCTCGACCGGTTCAATATCGTCCGCTCGGTCCATCACGAAGTGATCGACGAACACGCGGCGGCAGTCAACCGCGTTCACACCGGCCGGCCGACGAGCGAGACGATCGCATATCCGTCGATCGGCTCGATCGTGGCTCACGAGCGGGGCGCGGCAGGGGAAGGCGTGCCGGCGTATGTGCTGATCGGCTACCCAAACGTGACCCGCGGGCCGGGGTTTCTCGGTTCCAAGCACGGCTATGTCTATCTCACCGACACCAGCCACGGCCCGGCGGGCCTGTCGCGCGCGCCGGACATCACCCCCGAGCGGCAAGAGCGGCGCGA
>DATKDU010000534.1:0-10233 GCA_035512595.1 Pirellulaceae bacterium | reverse complement strand
CCGGGGGAGTGGGCACGACGCCTCTCGATGATCCGCGTGGCCGGATCCGGCGGCGTACCTCCGGGTAATCCGTAGCGCGTGAGGGCCTGTAGCTCAGTTGGGAGAGCACCTGCTTTGCAAGCAGGGGGTCGCCGGTTCGAGCCCGGCCAGGTCCATGGAGTTACAGAATTGGCCTATCGGGCAAGTCACCCATAGGTCACCCACCGAACGGGTTCCAGGGCGGGGGCCTAGGGGCCGATGCGGTTGAAGACGTGACGATGGAGGGCGCACGGAGCGCGCCCTCCCGCTCCCTAGCACCCGCATGACGCAAACCACTAGCAAGAGCCACTTCGTTCACCGAGGCTACCTGAAAGGCTGGAGCCTGGACGGCAAGACTGTGTGAGCGCGACGACTGCCGGTTTCCCAACAAGAACGTGGCGGGGTGGAAAGGCGGAGTCTACGCCGCCCGCTTCCCATCGTTCATCGGCGGGCCGTACCCCTTGAACCCTCGCACGCTAGGTCGCAAACAGTTCTCTTGAAGGGGCCTCACGCTTCATCTGGTACGAGACCACAGCTTCAACAGCGGATCGAGACGAGGAGACCAGCTCATGGCCTCAGGCAAAGGGAAACGCTCGATCGAGCACTACACCCATCCCGACAAGGAGCGGGTCAACAACCCTCCCGTGGGCCTGGTCACCCCGGAGACCGATCGCGACGCAGGTCCCGCGGACTACGCCTACGACCCCCACCTCGACCCTGCGCTACACTGGGCAGGGAAGGCGGAACGGACTTCCTTCGAGGTGCCCACCGTCTCGCTTCACGTACACGAGCGCATCGATCCGCGGTCCATCATCGAGGCGGTCCGCCAGAAGAACGGGGAGGACTACGTCCAGGGCTCCCTGTTCAGCACGGTTGACGAGAATCCGCCGATCCGAAAGGCGATCGAGTTCTACAGGCACAGACACAACTGGTCAAACAGGCTGATCGCCGGTGACAGCCTCTTGGTCATGAACAGCCTTCTCGAAAAGGAGGCCATGGCCGGCAAGGTCCAGATGATCTACATGGACCCGCCGTACGGTATCACATACGGGTCCAACTTCCAGCCGTTCGTTAACAAGCGAAACGTCAAGGACGGCAAGGATCAAGACCTCACCGCCGAACCCGAAATGATCAAGGCGTTCCGCGACACTTGGGAGCTGGGCATCCACTCCTACCTGACCTACATGCGCGACCGCCTCTTCTTGGCCAGGGATCTCTTGCATGAGACTGGCTCGCTGTTCGTCCAGATCAGCGATGAGAACGTGCACTACGTTCGAGCGCTGCTTGATGAAGTCTTCGGCAGGGAGAACTTCGTTTCTCAGATAGCCTATCGCACCAGCGGGAGTCTGAGCGCCGACGTTGTAAGTGGCATCTATGACATCCTGCTGTGGTACGCAAAGGACCGCGGCCAAACGAAGATTAGATCTCTCTTCACCGAGCGGCCACAGGAGAACTCTCAGTACGTGGAGCTGGCGGATGGGACCCGGGCAACAGTCAAGAGCCTCGAACAGGTTCCGACCGATGCACGCTACTACACCACGGAAAACCTCGTCTCGAGTGGGTACACTTCGACCTGCATTTTCCCGATTGAATTCGAGGGTCGCACGTTTAACCCATCCTCTGGCAAGAGCTGGAAGACGACCGAGGACGGTATTCGCAAGCTAAAGGCAGCACGCCGCCTGCAGGCCACTGGTCGAACTGTCCGGTACGTACTTTTCTACGACGACTATCCGGTACATCGCCTTACCAACCTGTGGACCGATCTCGCTGGCGCGCCGAACAAGATCTACGCTGTTCAGACCAACCCGAAGGTAGTTCAACGCTGCATGTTGATGACCACCGATCCCGGCGATCTCGTTTTCGATCCCACCAGCGGTTCGGGCACCACGGCGGTAGTCGCGGAAGAATGGGGACGACGGTGGATTGCGTGCGACACTTCCCGCGTTTCGGTCACGCTCGCAAAACAGCGCGTCATGAGTTCCGTCTTCGATTACTACGAGCTCGCGCATCCGCACGAGGGCGTTAGCAGCGGGTTCGCTTACAAGTCCGTTCCTCATATTACCTTAGGGTCAATCGCTAACAACCCAGAGATCACAGAAGGGATGGACCGGGAGAGCATCGACACTGCGATAGACAAGTATGCGGAACACGAGACGCTCTACGACCAGCCACTCACGGATGGCTCCCGGGCACGCGTGACGGGGCCGTTCACGGTCGAAGCCGTCCCAGCACCCGCTGTCAAGCCGCTGCACGAGGTGGAGCCAAGTGACGGTCAACCTGCTGATGCCGCGGTTGCGCGCACGGGTGAGACGCAGCGACAGGGCGACTGGCGCGATGAACTGCTGAAAACCGGCATCCGCGCCAAGGGCGGCCAGAGCATCGATTTCTCACGCGTCGAACCGCTTCCGGGCACACGTTGGCTTCACGCAGACGGGGAAACCAAGGAGGACACGCCGCGGCGCGTGGTTGTCTCTTTTGGCCCTGACCACGCACCGCTGGAACAACGTCAGGTTGCTCTTGCCATCGAGGAAGCGCAGGCCCTCGTTCCGAAGCCGACGATCGTCGTGTTCGCCGCCTTCCAGTTCGATCCCGAGGCCGCTAAGGATATCGACGAGACCAACTGGCCCGGCGTCACCCTGCTGAAAGTGCAAATGAATGCCGACCTGCTGACCGACGATCTGAAAAAGAAACGCGCCAGCAACGAAAGCTTCTGGCTCATTGGCCAGCCCGACGTCGAGCTTGAGGCCATCGCCAAGGGCCCGGATGCCGGAAAGTTTCGAGTTAGCATCAACGGCTTCGACTACTACAACACCAGGACGGGAGACATCGAATCTGGTGGAGCTGACAAGATTGCCATGTGGATGCTTGACCCCGACTACGACGGACGGAGTCTCCTCCCCCGTCAGGTCTTCTTCATCGCCGACGTCATGAGCAATAGCCTCAAGGCCCTTGCCAAGGGTCTCCGCGCGGAAATCGACGAAGAGCTGATTCAGGCCTACTTCGGCACGACTTCGCTCCCGTTCGGCCCCGGTGAAAACAGGCGTGCTGCGGTCAAGATCATCGATGACCGCGGCATCGAGAGCTTTATCGTGATCGGCCTCGAATGAGCGACCAGGCTTCAATCGACCGGCTCATCATCAACTCTCCTTACGAGGAGCCGCAACGCCACTGGCGGTACAACCGCGATAGCCGGACCTTCACTTTGGTTGAGGGGGAACGCCGGCCGGCCGGGTACGTCATCGCTTCCGAGAGTTCGAAAGCGTTCGACGACCCCGGCCTGTTCGTCCCCATTCCCCTTGTCAACCAGATACGCCCGCGGATCAAGGCCTGGCGGGAGTCCGGATACCCGGGCATTACCGGCACCACGAAGCGTCTCCTGGAGCATTGGACCGACCCCGAGGACTTCGAGACCCGCCGCTTCTTCTTTTGTCAGCTTGAAGCGATCGAAACGCTCATCTGGCTAACCGAAGCGCCCGCCGCAGACAAAGTCGGAATCGACATCCCGTCCGACGGCGGGCCGTTTCAGCGCGTCTGCGCGAAGATGGCGACGGGGTCCGGCAAGACCGTGGTCATGGCGATGCTCATTGCCTGGCACGTTCTCAACAAGGCCATTTATCCACAGGATACGCGCTTTTCCAAGAATGTCCTGGTCATCGCCCCGGGCCTCACGGTCAAGAGCCGTTTGGCCGTCCTCGAACCCTCCAATCCAGCCAACTACTACGAGGCCTTCCGGGTCGTTCCCGACGCCCTCATGGAAGTTCTTCGCCAGGGCCGCGTGCTCGTGCGCAACTGGCATGCTTTGAATTGGGAGACGGAAGACCAGCTCAAGAAGAAGCGCAGCGTTGACAAGCGCGGACCCAAGAGCGACGAGGCCTACGTCCGCGAAGTCCTCGGTGACATGGCGGCTTCGCGCAACATCCTGGTGATCAACGACGAGGCTCATCATGCCTGGCGCGTCCCGGCCGAGTCCAAGGTCAAGGGCGTGTCCAAGGATGAAATCGAGGAGGCCACCAAGTGGGTCGGCGGGCTGGACCGCATCAATCAGGCGCGCGGCATTCTCACCGCCTATGACTTCTCAGCCACTCCGTTCGCGCCCTCGGGCAAGAAGAGCTCCGAAGAAGCGCTCTTCGGCTGGATCGTCAGCGACTTCGGTCTCAATGACGCCATCGAATCCGGTCTCGTGAAGACGCCCCGCGTCGTCGTGCGGGATGACGCCATTCCGAGCGCCAAGACCTACAAATCCCGCCTCTACCATATCTACAACGACTCGGAGGTCCGGGTTGACCTCAACCGCAAGGCCGATCCGGAGCAGCCGCTCCCGGACCTTGTGACGAACGCCTACTATCTGCTGGGCTATGACTGGCGGGAGACCGCCAAGGCCTGGGCGGAGGCAGGCTCCCGAACCCCGCCAGTGATGATTACGGTTGCCAACCGCACGGAAACCGCTGCGCGGGTCAAATACGCTCTCGATCACAAGAAGGTACATATCGATGAGCTGTCCGATCCGGAGCGAACGCTGCACATCGATTCCAAGGTTCTCGAGCAGGCCGAAGCCGCCGAAGAACCTATCGCCGAGGTCGACGGAAGTGACGGAGACGAGGATTCCGACGACGCTCCGGAGGCGCCGACCCGCAAGCTCACCAAGAAGCAACAGGCTGAGCTGCTGCGCCTGCAGGTCGATACGGTCGGCCAAGTTGGAAAGCCCGGAGAGCAGATTCAGAACGTGATCTCGGTCGGGATGCTCTCTGAAGGCTGGGATGCGAAGACCGTGACCCACATCATGGGCCTGCGCGCCTTCACGAGTCAGCTCCTTTGCGAGCAGGTTGTCGGCCGGGGCCTGCGGCGCACCGCGTACGAGGTCGAGGCGGACACCGGGCTCTTCGAGCCTGAGTACGTCAACATCTTCGGCGTGCCGTTCACCTTTTTGCCTCACGAGTCACGCGAAGGCGCGGTTCCGGCCCCGCCGAAGCCGAAAACCCCGATCGAGCCCGATCCGGCCAAGGCCTCCTACGAAATCTCCTGGCCGAATGTGATCCGGATCGACCGCGTGTACCGGCCGGAGCTTTCGCTCGACTGGAGCCAGGTCAAGGCCCTGGAGTTGAACGCGGCTCAGACCGCCCGCGTCGCCGAGCTTGCTCCCATCCTGGAGGGCAAACCTGACGTCACCAAGATCGCCCAGATCGATCTTGAACGGCTGGCCAAGGAGTTCCGCACGCAGAAGATCATCTTCGAGGCCGCACGCGATGTCTATGAGCAAATGCAGAAGGACTGGAAGGGGAGCAGGGAATTCCTTCTCGCTCAGCTCGTCCGGCTCGTGGAACAGTTCATCCGATCGGACCGCATCACCATCATTCCCGGCTTGTTCTCACAGGACGATTTGAAACGCCGCCTGATCATCACCCTGAACATGACGAAGGTGGTCCAACATATCAGTCAGGCCATCCGCTTCGAGAACGCCGAACGGCTGGAGCCCGTCTTCGACCGCGCACGTCCCATCCGCTCCACGGGCGACATGGGCACCTGGTACACAAGCAAGCCGTGCGAGCGCACCGCCCATTCGCACATCAACTTTTGTGTTTTCGACAGCACCTGGGAAGCAACGGAGGCCTTCGAGGTTGACCGGAATCCTGACGTGGGCACGTGGGTGAAGAACGACCATCTCGGCTTTGAGATCCTCTACGTCTATCGCGGCGTCGTGCGGAAGTACCGGCCCGATTTCCTCATCCGGCTCAGCTCAGGCACGTGCCTGGTCCTGGAAACCAAGGGCAAGGACGACGAGCAGAACCGCACCAAGCGCCGCTTCCTTGGCGAATGGGTTGATGCCGTCAACCAGCACGGGGGCTTCGGCCGCTGGGCCTGGGATGTGTCCTTCAATCCCGGCGACATCAAGGACATCCTGGCAAGGCACTCGCAACGCCACGAAGAAACCTTGAGTGTGGCCGGGTAACCTGCGGAGGTCGCCTGTGTGGTCTGACCGAGAATCAGAGCTTGACCTTCTAAACGTCCAGCACTTGGTCGCTAGAGTCCGTCCCGCTCCCTATTCCGCCGACTCCGCTCCGAGCTGCGACGAAAGCGCACTCGCCGCTTCCCTACGCCGACTCCGCTCCGAGCTGCGACGAAAGCGCACTCGCCGCTTCCCTACTTGAGATAGTCCGCGAGTCTGGCCGGGCGCGCCGCGCCGTCAACGGCCTGCCCGCACCAGCCCCGCCCGCCGGGCTCTTTCCAATCAGCTCCTAGAGGCGGAGATCACCGAGCATCTGGGGATCCGAACGCCCTCGCGAAAGCTTAGCGCCGCGGCCCGCGGTGCTACTTCGCTCATTCGTCTAAGAGCCCCCTCTGCGAGGCCCTCAGCGGGAATGCCTCCAGCACCGGTTGCTCTCACCCTCCCGCCAATTCCAGCAAAGACGGCTTCCGAGGCGCTTGGTACAGCGTCTCGCAGCGGGAGGACGGCCTCCTTGCACTCTCCCGATGTGTGCGCACCAGAAGTCGTACACCGGCTGATTGAGCGGATTTGCTGGGTCAAGCCAACGCCACTTTCTCCGCCGCCAGTTACGGGTTCGGCGCCGACCCTCAGGCGAGCGACGATACTCTTCTAGGACCCTCGCCAGCCACCGATCCACCCGCTTCCGAACCGCCTCCTCGGAGGTGCCCCGGCGCGGTTCCGCCCTGTCCGCTTTCGCGTGGTCCATGGCTTACCAGCTGCACGATGAACAGCGGAGCTTCATCTAAGCTCAACCCGTAAAGCTACTTGCCTGGCGTGGGTCGGGCGAATCCCCCCTGGTTTAGATAGGAGGCCTCGGGGCGGAGTTCGGTCCGGTTCGCGACAGCCATCTGCTGATACTGGCAGAGCTGGCAGAACCCTCCCTGCGGGACCGGCCCCAAAAGGGCCCGATCGGGGGGGCGGGGGCGGGAACGAGGGGGCCCGACGGCCCGCCCTCGTTCACATCGCCCACAGCTCACCAGAAAAGGTGACGCGCGGGCCGAGGGCGATCTCCCACATCAGCATGCCGGTCTTTCGATGCTGTTTGAGGCGTAACCGTCGCGGTGTTCTTCCCACCCCCGTCCGCTGCTCCTCCTCGGTGAACTCAGAACCGACGAGAGGCTTCCCAAGGAGGTCTCGCAGCAGGAGCGTGGCTATGCCTGACCACACGCGATCGTCCTCAAGAGGACTAGTCGGGAGACCGTCCGAACGGAAGAGCTGGAGGAGTTGAGCCCGGAGGCTCTTGAGACTGAGAATCTTTGAGATTTCCGGAACGAGCTGGTTACTGTCGGCTTCCCAGTGGCGCTCCGTGACTTCTCGTACCCGGTCAAGCACTTCCTGCGCGAGACGCCATCGTAGCTCGGGGTGCAATGTCCAGTCTGCATAGAGCTTGAGATGAGGCAGCTGTCTCAGCTCTCCCCGGCCCTCCGCGAGCTCCCGGGCCAGGGAGAACATCCTCACCACGTCGGACGTGCTCGCTAGGCCCCCTCGCCGTTGGATGCCCTGAAACAGCTCACGGATCCTTCGGGCTGCGCTCACGGCCAGCGCTTGCGTCCCTCCACGTGGAACTGGGGTCGTTCGAACTCGGTCATCGGTCCTTCATGATCTCACGCAGGGGCGCTCTTCTACGCAAGTGCGTCGATCCACAATACGAACTCTTCGGTGTCCTCGACAAACAGAGAAAGTTGCGCCGCTGTCTGAACCTGAATTCGGGTTTCGGCATTGTCCGAATAGTAACAGTCGCCTTCGTGCATAGAGTTCCGGCAGCGGTAGAGGTAGAGCAGGGAGTCAAGAGCACGCGGTCTCACCGCACGGTACGAAGGTCGTCCAGCAGTTCGCAAAACATGCTCGATCTTTTCATCAAAGGGCAAGTGAGCTGGTGGAGCCCCCGTGCCCCAAAGGGAGCAATAAAATCGCAACACTGCATCGACAGCGGAAGCGGCAGAACGGACGCCCGCCTTAATTTCCCCATTATTCACGTGGCGTCGTGCATCCTTGAGCTCGTTGTAGCCGTTATAGTGGCGCTTTAGCGCGGAACCGATCTCGGCAATTCTACCTCTGTCTTGAGCGATAGTGGTGCGATTAGGAAATGGAAGTATCTGACTCCACACAAATTCGTTCTCATTCTCCGTCCCGTTTACGTCGGGCAAAGTGACGACACCTGGGCCGACGGGCTCGCCAACTTCCGTCGAGGCGTACGTCCTTGCCATGCTCGGGACCCGGTTTCCGTCGATATCGAACGTCCTGCGATAAATGAACTCTCGGCGGTACCCGAGTGTGGTGGCGAGCTGGTCAGCCGCGAGCAAGGAGCTATGAACTGGGTCCTTAGGGGTCCAAAGGAGTTTACGTGCAAATGGCAGAAGGTTGCCCATGTCGCCAAAGGTATTGACCGTCCCTCGCATCGACAGGCAATACGGCCAACGCCGAGTCAAGTAAAAGTCAACATCCTGATCTATAAACTGGTGCGCACCGATGTCCGGCCGAGTTGCGACAAACTGCGCGAAATTCGTCTCAAAGGGCTTTGACTCAAAGACGACCTCGAACTCATAGACGACTTCCGGCCGCTGGCGAGGTGAGGTCCGGCGCAAGCCGAGTTGCTGCGGTGGTACTATCTCCCGCGAAAAGAACTGGTGCGCGTGAATTCTGTATCGATTCATGGCAACGACGCGCGTGTGCGTGAGGAGAGCTTTGAACGGTCGAACCGAATAAAGCCAGAGGTCAGCCAAACAGCTTGGTAGGACATGCCGTCTAACGCTGTTCGCATCAGCTGGCCCGTCCAGGCGTGGGTACACCAGTCTGCGCGGAACCTCTCCGGGCGTGCAACGGCTGCTTAAGTCTACGTGACTGCTGCATGCGTTCGTTAGGTGACACCTACGAGGCGATCTCCGGCATGCGGTAGTCGAGAATGCGCTGAGCGACCAGATCGCCACGCGGGTACATGCACTGAATGCTCGTTGCAGTGACCTGGCCCTCAAGGTTCCTGCGAACGTCGCCGGTCGGGCCAGTGAGGGCAAAGCTAGGACCATCCGGGAAATCGTCAGAGCTCCGATCCGTATAAAGCTCCAGGCCGATGAATCCGTCACGAGCGCATCGAGCAGATGCGAAGATCACCTTGAGCCTTAAGATCGCGCCAGCAGGATGGAGCACCGAGATCGTTGGAGCCCCGTCTGCGTCAAAGCGAACAAACCGTCGCCAGGGACTCGGGAAGTAGTGACCTTCAAGATGGAGGGTGTCTGCCCCAGGCACGGCGCAGATCTCGTTGTCTGAGAACACGAGAGCGTCGGAAGGACGTGAGGGTGCTTGTTCAAAGCCCTCGATATTGCGCACGAGCAACACAATCGCCGGCCCTGGCACCGGCATGTCTAATGGCCAGCTTACAACACCCATGCCGCGCGGCACTCCGTGCGCATCGCGGCCCGAAAGGACCCCCTCGCCGGAGAACTGAACAAAGCCGTCAGGATGATGGGATAGCTTTAGCCTCTGCTCGTCCTCGTCGAGTGATGCGGTGTCAATCGCATCCTCAAAGGGGACAGTCATCTCATCAAGCGAGTAGTTCACTCTGATCTTCATCAGGAATGCTCGCTTGTCGGGATGATATGGGGACGTCACGTAGTACGAACCGTCCGCGCCAAACCAGATCCGCGTGAGCTTGTAGTCAACGCCGTTTTTGTCGTAGATGACGGTGTACTTGCCGTAGCTCATGCGCCGTTCACAATGCGAGTGTCACCTAACGACCTTGCGTTTCTCTTGCGCGCTCACGATGCAGTGCCGGACCGCGAGGTGCAAGCCGAGTGGTCCGGATCACCCAAGCCCTTGCGCGACAAGAGCAAACGCTCGTTAGACTGCCCTCGGTTGAGCATCCTCTGAGCCATCGAGGCAACCAGGCCTCCGGCGAAAACTCCGCCGCGCGCGCGCACGCGCGTGCTCGGCGGCGCACTCCTAGCGACTCTCGAGCCCGGCGACCGCCGCAAGCCTGGTCGCATGCTCCTCCAACGCCCCCCGAGCGGCGCCAGGCTGAAACCGAGCGTAGACCTTTGTGCTGGCGGGGCTCTTGTGCCCCCAGAACCTCGCCGATCACGGCGGCCTCAACGCGTGTGTGTGATACGGCGTCGCAGGTTCACGCGGCCAGCTCGCGCACCGCGTCCACAAAAAACAGCCCGCGAGCCCTCATCAGCAGCCGAATCCCGTCGCCGCCCTCGCCGCACGGGTCGCAGTACCAGACGCCTCGGGCCGGG
>DATKDU010000533.1:0-19757 GCA_035512595.1 Pirellulaceae bacterium | reverse complement strand
CTGGCGTTTCTCGGCCGTCTCGATCGATTGCCCGTCGATCACCAGCGGGCAGTCGCGCCCCAACTGGGCCTTCACCGCCGTGAGCGCTTCCTGCATCGCCTGCCGGTTGTCGTCGAGGGCGAAATCGACCGGCGGCTGGTTAAAGAAGTTCGGGATGAAGGGCTTGGTGTTCATGCGAGACTCCTGAATTGTGCCCTGCTCCAATGCGGATTGCGGATTGCGGATTGCGGAATCGCGGCCACTCCGCACTCCGCATTCCGCACTCCACTAGCGGGAGCTGATTCCACCGGGTTTCTGAGCAACTCCTCCGCCGGCACTTCCTCCATGAACCCGGCTCGCAGAAACGAATCGTTCGACGTGTTTTCCAAGAGCCGCCGCACGAGGTATGCCATGCCGGGGATCAAATCGCCGTAGGGCATATAAATCCGCAGCCGGTGCCCCAGATCGACCAGCGCCTGCTTCTGGGGGTCCGCCATGCCGTAGAGCATTTGCAGCTCAAAGCCGTTTTTTGGAATTCCCAGATGCTCGGCGACGGCAATGCCGTGGGCCAGCGAGCGGACGTTGTGCGAGCCGAGTGCGGGCCGCAGCCACTGGGCGTTTTGCATGACGAACCGCGTTTGCCGCTCGAAGTTGGCGTCCGACTCCCACTTTTTCTGATAGACGGGGATCGGCCAGCCGTTGGCCTTGGCGCGAATGGTCTCGAAATCCCAGTAGGCCCCTTTCACCAGCCGCACCCACACGCTCGTGCCGCGCTTCATGGCCCAGTCGCGCAGGGCGACGAGGTCGTCGCCTGAGTCGCGCAGGTAACACTGGATGACGATGCCGACGTTGGCTTCGCCCTGGAACTCCGGCTCCGACAGGATCGTGCGGAAGATGTAGAGCGTGATCGCCTTCTTCTCGTAAGACTCCATATCGACGTTGATGAACGCCCCCAGCCGCCGCGCCGTCCGCAAAAGCTCCCGCAATCGGCCGCCGACCCGCTCCAGCGTCCCGGCCGGATCGATGGCGTCGAATTGGCTGTCGAGTGCCGACAGCTTGATCGACAGGTTGACCCGCGGGATTGGTCCGCGGTCATCAGCATCCAGCAGCGGATCGGCGGGCCACCGCGCCACTTGCGGCGCCACCGCTTCCAGCAATTCCAAATAGGCGCGAAAATGCTCGTCCGCTTCCTTCTCGCTGATCACCGCCTCCCCGAGAATGTCGAGCGTGAAGCCGCGCCGCAGGTCCCACTGATGGCGGGCGGCCGAGACCACTTGCCCTGTCTTTTCACCCGCGATGAAGCGGCGGGCAAAATCGGCGGCACTCAACCGGGCCGCGCGGGCCACCGCGGCGCGGGTGAAGGGGACGCGGCGAGCCACCCCCAAGGCGACCCGCAGCGGGGCCGGCAGCCGGTCGCGAACCGTCTCCAGATACTCATACAGCCCCTCGGTCACCGCCTCTGAAGAACGCAGCATCGGCAGCACATCGACGAATCGGAAGAGTTGCACCTTGAGGGGCTCGTCCCGCATGGACCAGGCCATGATCCGGTCGTCCCACCACCGCCGCTGCCAGATGGCGGGCTTGCTCTCCCGCAGGTTGGCGAACAAATGCCGGCCGATGGCCTGGGTCCGCTGCTCGATCGCCTCCCGTGGGGCAGGAGCGAGGTCGTCCTTAACCGTTGGTTGCATAGGGACCCGGATGAACCCGCTGTGAGAGCCTGACGCCCAAGAGCCTCGCCGCCAGACCAATTGTAGCAATCTGCCTTACGCCGAAGGCGTTACGTCCTTCAGCCCATGGTTGCGGAGCGCAGCGGAGCTACCCTGGGAAAGGGGTCGCCCAACGATCAGAACGGTTTTTCACCGCGGATATTGCCCGCGGGGTCGTAGTTGCAGACGATCACCACGTAGGTGCGCACGGTGCCCTGGTCATCCTCCAACTGGAAGGTCAGTTTGGCTGCACCCAAATGGGTCGTCCCCTTCCAGACGATTTGTGTGTAGTGGCCGACGACAATCGGTCTTTCCTTCTCTGCGGCATCGATTTCCGTCTTCCCTTTCTCGTCGCCGAACTGGTACGAACCATCGGCATTGAGCTTGTCGAAGGCCCCCTTTTCCGCCAGCCACCAGGTCACCGCCCGCTCCGCGCCGGCGGCCTTGCTGCCGGCCCACCCGGCGATGTTCTCGCCGTATTGGTCGTCCGTGCGATGGTCAGGCAGGACGATCCGGCGCTCCTTCCAGCCTTCCTTTGCCTTTTCGATCAATGGATCCTTCTGCTCGTTGAGCCAATCAAGGGCCACCTGCCCAAGCTCGTCCGACCAGGCAAGCGGATCGACCCCCACAGCTTTCCGGGCGGCGTTATGTGCCGCCAGGAAGCGGTCCTTCTCGGCATTCTTAAGCGCCGTCAGCTCAACCGACTTTAGCTCAACGGTTGGTGCCTCTTCCTGGCCCGCGTCCAAGCCCATCACGAGCAGGCCAATCAGGCACACGCTTATCGTGATTCTTGCTGGCATGAGTGAGCTCCAAGATGGGAGGCGTCAACTGGACCCTGCCTATTCCATTCTATCGTTCTAGGCACCCGCTTTTGCGGACAGACCGTTGGCTCGCGGGGCTACGTCTTGTCAAAATGACGCCTCCGTTCCTCCGAGATGGGTTCTCGCCGGCGGTCCGCGATGTCTGCAAGGATTCGGATGACTGTTACTTGATTAGGACGGATTCAACGGCCAACTTTTTTGTGCAGACCCAGTCGGGGGGATAAGGACCGAATCCCGGACAGGTTGGAAACCTGTCCTACGACCCGCGAAGCTAAAACACCCAGATCAGCAGCGTGCTGTAATCCAGGTCGTTTGGCCTGGCCCCTTGCGGCGTGCTGTCGTAGCGGTCGATGACCGAGAGCTTCAGGCTCAGGCCCCACACCTTGGAGAGCGCCATCTCCCACCCCGCCTGGCTGTTGAGGCGGAAGTCCGAAAAGTCGGTGACGTTGGGAAAGTAATCGACCTTGCCGCTGATCGAGTGCGTGCTATTGAACTGGTGCTTGAATTCGCCGCCGAAGGCCAATTCGGGCTTCACGTCGTCGTCGGGGCCGCCGATTTCCTGCGATGCCGACAGACCGGCCCGCCCCAGCAGCGTCGTCCGCTCGGTCTGAATGAACTCGTACCCCACGCCCGTGTCGGCCGACACGCGGTAGTCGAAAGCCTTGAACTGGTCGTATTCCGCCAGGCCGTGAACGTAGTAGTTCCAGCGGTTCCCCGGCATCGGCAATTCCAGGCGGCCATCGACCAGGGCCGTGTTGGCCGTGGTAATGCCGGCGGCCGATTTCTGGATGCTGGTGATTTCGAGCGTGCGGACGAGGAACTCGGTCTTGTGCCTGGCCTTGAGCCCGGCGCGGACGTTGAAGGTCTGCGAGTTTCCCTCGGTGCCGCTGAGGCCCAGCTCGACGCTCCCATCCCACGGATCCCAGTAGCCGGGGGCCCAGAACTCCCACGCCTCGGGAGGAATGACGATCAATTCCTCCGCCGGGGCAGCGGCAGCGGCCGGGTCGCTCGGCGGGGCGGCGTCCGACGGCGAAGGGGGAGCGGCACTGGGCGGCGGAGTGAGCACTTCCTCCACTTCCCCGTCGGTGGGCAGGCGGCTCATCTCGCCGAAGGAGAGGAACTCCTGGCCGGCGGCGGCAGACCACAGGATGAGCGGCAGGAAGACGGCCGCCGCCACCAGGAGTAGCCGAACTCGCCAGAGTGCGGGCGAATGCCGCGAAACGCCGGCCCGAAATCTGGCGGCTTCGGCTACGGTCCGCGGGCTGGGTCGTCGCGTCGAATGACAAGCCATGCAAGTATTTGGAGGAGAGCGGCGGACGGTACTGGATGGGAGCCGCGCCGGCCAGACCAGTTGGCTGCTTTTGCTAGCTCGGCGGCGATTCAGCACAATCGCTATCCCGCGCACGTTCCGCAGGGGCGGCAATGCCGGCATTTGACGAATTGTCGCCCGTAACCTATTTCCCCTATGGGGATGATGGTCTGCGCGGTGCCGGGACGGAGAGGCCGCGCCCGCACGTGCGGACAGGTTGCCGAAAGTCTGCCATGGGCCTGGTGCTGTACATTTTGATCACCTTGCTGATCGCGGCGGCCAGCGCCGGCGCGACGTGGTGGCTGGTGCAGCAGACGATGGCCCGGCAACGGGACCAGCAGGATCAGATCACGCGGCAATCCTTGCAGCGGCTGCGGTCGCTGGCCAATCGCGTGGCGGCCGACGTGGACGAGTACACCACGCGGGTGGAGGAGATCAGCACCGCGCTGCGTGCTCCGGAAGGGAAGCGCGAGGAGGCGGTGCTGGCGTCGGTCAGCAAGTTGATCGAGGCCAACCGCACGATGCGTGTGCAGCTCGATTCGGCGGAGGAGCGGCTGCACGCCCAGGCGCGGCAGATCGAGTCGCAAACGGTGGAGGCCCGCACCGACGCGCTGACGCAAGTCGCCAACCGCCGGGCTTTCGACCAGGAGGTGACGCAGTGTGCCGGCGAGCTGACCCGCGAGGGCAGGCCGGCGTCGCTGCTCCTGCTCGACGTCGATCACTTCAAGAAGTTCAACGACGCCCACGGTCACCAGGCGGGGGACGAAGTGCTGCGGCAAGTGGCCCGCGTGCTGCGGCACTGCACGACGGAGACGGAGCTGGTGGCCCGCTACGGCGGCGAGGAGTTCGCGGTCATCTTCCGCGGAGCGCCGCTGATGGCGGTGCGGCACACGGCGGAGCGGATTCGCGTGGCCGTAGCGACCACGGCGATCCGCTTCGAGGGAAAGGAGCTGCACGTGTCGGTCAGCTCCGGCCTGGCGGAGTTTCAGTCCGGCGAAGACGAGCAGGCCCTCATTCAGCGCGTCGATGAAGCGCTGTACGTTTCCAAAAAAGCAGGCCGCAACTGCATCCACTGGAACGACGGCGCGAGCAATCATCTCCTCAAGCTCGACGCGCCACGCAAAATCCAGACCGGCCCCCCCGACGACGTCTCGGCACTCCTCGGCGACGAGTGGCAGTGCGACACCGACAACTCCCCCGACTCGCCGTATCACGAGGCCAATGCGCTCGTCGCACCGCGGTCGGCATTTCTCGACGATCTGATCCGCCGCATGGCCCACTTCCGCCGCGACGGCAGTCCGCTGGCGCTGCTCCTGGTGCAAGTGGACAGGCTGCCGCAGATTCTCGAATCGCACGGCGATGAATCGGCCGGCGTGGTGCTCCGCGTGGCGGCCCAGGTCATCAACGCCAACATGCGCGACATGGACCACGTCTCGCGGCTGGCCAGCGATACCCTTGCCTTGCTGCTTCCCGGCTGCCGCATCGGCGGCGGCGTCCAGGTCGGCTCGCGGCTGCGGCAGCAGATGGCCGCCTGCCGATTGCCGCGGCGGGCCGGGATCGCGTCGATGACGGCGACGATCGGCGTGGTGGAGGCGGTGCCGGGAGACGACATGCGGCGGCTGTTGCAAAGGGCGCGGAACGCACTGCAAGTGGCCGTCGATCGCGGGCGGAACCAGTGTTTCGCGCTCGACGTCAACGGCACGATGGAAAAGGAAGCGACGGCCGAAGCGGGGTAGAAGTGCGGCGTCACGCGCCATGCCGCGCGGACAGAGATTAGGAGCAGGAGTAGGAGTAAGATTAGGAAGAGGATTAAGAGCAAGAGCAAGAGAATGGGAATGAGTTCCTAATCTTGCTCTTGCTCCTGCTCTTAATCAAATTCGTAATCTTAATCTTAATCTTCATCTTGATCTTGCTCCCGCTTCCGTTCCCGTCCGCCCCGAGAAGGATCTGACGCCATGTGCCGAGTGTTTCTCTGCGCGACTTACCGACTGCTGGGAGCTGTGCTCGCTTGTGGTTGCGCTATAGCTGCCGCCGCAGAGCCTGTGCCGCGCCCCAATGTGATCCTCATCGTCATCGACGACATGGGCTGGGCTGACCTGGGCTGCTACGGCAGCACGTTCCACAAGACGCCGCACATCGACGCACTCGCTTCGCAGGGAGTGCGATTCACCAATGCCTATGCCGCCTGTCCCGTTTGCTCGCCGTCGCGCGCGGCAATTCTGACCGGCAAATGGCCGGCGCGGCTGCACTTGACCGATTGGCTCCCCGGCCGCGGCGATCTGCCGGCGCAGCGGCTCGCCCGGCCGAAAATTCGCCAGGAATTGCCGCTGGAGGAGACCACGCTGGCGGAGGTGTTTCGCGAGGCGGGTTATGCAACCGCGAGCATCGGCAAGTGGCATTTGGGAGCCGCTGGTTTCGGGCCGCGCGAGCAAGGTTTCGACTTGAACATCGCCGGCGATCAAGGCGGCAGCCCGCCCGGATTCTTTGCGCCGTTCGTCCGTCCCGTAGAACGGAATTCATTCCGTTCCAAAATCGCCAAAGCGGCACCGGTACCCACCGGATCCAAAAACGGATTGAAATCCGTTCTACGAACGACCGGACGACAGCTCACTGGCCTGGAAGACGCCCCCGACGGCAGTTACCTGACCGATCTCTTGACCGATGCCGCGGTGAGCTTCATCGAGCAGCAGAAGGCGGGGCCGTTCTTTCTCTATCTGCCGCATTACACGGTTCACATTCCGCTGCAAGCGAAACAGGAAGTCATCGCCAGGTACCCGGCGGAAGGCCCTTTCCGCGGACAGCAGAACAGCCCCGTGTATGCCGCCATGATCGAGAGCCTGGACGATGGCATCGGGCGGATGATGGCGAAGCTCGACGAGCTGAAGCTGGCCGAGAACACGATCGTCGTTTTCACCAGCGACAACGGCGGGCTGGCGACTCTGGAGGGTCCGCACACGCCAGCCACGTCGAACGCCCCGCTGCGGGAAGGGAAGGGTTTTTTGTATGAAGGGGGCATTCGCGTGCCGCTGATCGTCCGCTGGCCCGCGGCAGTCAAGTCTCATCGGACGAGTGAGATTCCGGTTTGCGGTGTCGATTTTCTGCCGACGCTCGCCGAGGTATGCGGCATTCGGCTGACTCACGAGACGGACGGCGTGTCGCTAGCGCCGCTGCTGGCCGAATCTCGTAGGACAGGTTTTCAACCTGTCCAGCCACTCGCGGAGCGAGTGGACCACATTGAGCATCGCAGCCTCTACTGGCACTACCCCCACTACAGCAACCAGGGGGGCAAGCCGGGCGGCGCGATCCGCGATGGCGACTGGAAGCTGATCGAATTCTATGAAGACAACCGCCGCGAACTGTTCAACGTCAAGGCGGACCCGAGCGAGTCGCGGAACCTGGCCGCCAAGGAACCGGAGCGCGTGAAAGAGTTGGCCGCGAAGTTGACTGCGTGGCGCCAGAAAGTCTCCGCCCAGGAGATGATCCCCAATCCGGCCTACGCTCCTAATCCGCAGGCCGACGACGGCACAGTGACGATTCCCGCCCGCTCGGCACTCGTCCACGGCGAGCAACTGCGCTACGAGCCGCTGCCGCACAAGAACACGCTCGGCTACTGGAGCAATGCCGACGATTGGGCCAGCTTTGAATTCGAGCTGAAGCAGCCGGGGACGTTCGAGGCCGAGCTGCTGGTCGGCTGCGGCACGGGCAGCGGCGGCAGCACGGCCGTCGTCCAAATCGGGGAGCAGAAGCTCGAGTTCACCGTCCAGGAAACCGGCGGCTTTCAGCAGTTCCAGCCGCTTTCGATCGGCCGCGTCACGCTCAAAGCCGCCGGCCGCCATTCGCTCGCCGTCCGCTGCCTGCGCAAGCCCGGCCCCGCCGTGATGGATCTCCGCGAGGTGCGGCTGAAGCCCGTGCGGTGAATCCGCAGCGGTCATTGGTTTTCAACCTCTGCTCGCGTTAGACTTGACCTGGTTTGCGGGAACGCGGAGTTTGAGAGCGACGGTTTGCCATGTATGCCGTGCCGTGGGATATCGTCTGCGGTGGACTGAGCCTGACGGGGGCGGTCCTGGTCGCGGCGCTCGGCAGTAGCGGGCGAATGCCGCGGTCCTTGGCGGTGCCAATCGCGGCGGCGTTTTTCGTGTCCGGCGCTTTATGGCTCTTGTTTGCCGGCGCTGGTTCGCCCTGGATCTACGTCGTTTATCTGGAGACGTGGCCGATCACCGTTCTGATTCTGGCGGATGCCGCGGCACTCTGCTTTCTGATCGCGCTATGGGCAGGCGCGAGCGACGTGCATTGGTTCTGGCGGCTGGGCGTGATGTTCAGCGCGCTGGCGCTGTTGACGGTGATCGAGATGATCGAACCGCTGCTCATGCTCTTGGCAGGGATGGTGCCGGTGATGATGGCTGGGTACTGGTGGAAACGCTGGCAGAGGCGGGGGCGATGCAATAGCTCAGGTGAGATAGCGGAGAGGAACGTGACAGTGCATGGGCGCTGGCGGATGCGCCTGCAGAGCGCGTTTCTGGTGTTTGTGATCGTGGGTCTGGTAGGCGTAATCTTGCGGAGCGCCGTGCATGCCAATTTGTACGTGGTCTGGAGCGGGCTGCTCGCGGAGGCGGCGATCTTTTCGGGACTCAGTCTGGCGACGGCCGCTGTGGCGGTGGCGCCGTGGCAGTGGCGGTTGGCGCTCGTCCCGCTATGGTGTATCGCGTCGTGGGTCGTCATCCACTGGCACAACGTCATCCTTCCCGATTGGGCCGGGTGGCGCCATGTCATTAACGTCAGTCCGAAATCGCCGGAAGCAGCAGGGCTGCTGATTCTCGGCTGGGTGACCTTTATGGCCCTGGTTGGTGCCACGGTTTGGCTGGCATCGGCAGGCCGCCGTGCGCCGAGCGGCTCACTTCAGCGAAGGGTCAGCCAGACGGCACTGGCGGCGATCCTTTTGTTAACAATGATTCCGCTGGTTCGAGTTTATTGGGGCCTCATTCCTCTTCAGAAAGTCGTCGGCGAGTCGGAGTTGATTGGCAAATCCGCCTCGGATGAGTCCTCCACATTCGAGCAATTGGCCAGCAACGACTGGAAGCTGCGCTGGCCTTGGGATGCGCGCCTCGGCGAGCGATTCGATGACCAATTGCTCTTGGCCGCCGAGATCCTCAAGACTCCGGATCGGATTTGGGTCGATCCCGATTACGTTTCTCACTGCAGATTGGCCGAGGTGGAGGATCATTACTTGAGGGTTCTCCGTTCGCTCTTCTACCACTTCGACCGGGGGCAGTGGATCGCAGCGTCGGAAGGCGATGTCACCCGGGCCAGGGTCTACGCCACCGCCCAACAGCGGATTGTTGAACTCCTCGAAACGAGCAATCTGCCGGAACATGCGCAAGAGGCTGGCAGCCTTCATTTTTATTGGATGGTGAACTATCTCAGTCTGCATGAGCAGTACTCAGCCGACGAGTTGGTGGAGGTGCTCGACAGCTCCGCCGCATTCGTCGCCCGGCAGCCTTCGACCGCCGAGCTGCACACCAGGCGGCTAGCGCTTCACGATCATGCGAAAACGTGGCGAAACCGGCTTGTTGCCGTCAGTATTGAACTTGCAACCGGCCGACCGCAAAACGTGTACTGGCCGAATGACGCGGAAATGCGAACTCCGGACAATCGCAATCGCGCGAATCACGAAGGGCTGCGAATCCAGTTGGCGCTACAGCTCTATCGCCGCCAGCACGGACAATGGCCCGAGCGGCTAGCAGATTTGACGCCCGACATCCTCAAGGAAGTGCCGCCCGATCCGTTCTCCCCACAGGCTGCCGAACTGCCGGTTTACATTCGCACGGGGGACAGCTATCTGCTCTACAGCAGGGGAATCGACGGCGTCGATAATGGCGGCAACTTTGCCCGCAAACAGGAGGATTGGGACAAGGCGGGATTCGACGACGACCTCAAGATCGATCCAGCGGCATACGGAAGAGCCTTCCCATGGCGAACTCTGCCGATCGCCCCAAGCAAGTCGGAGCCGAATTCGACGTTGCCTATGGCTTCTCCTTGAACGCCGCTACGTGCAGCCACCTTTTCAACAGTTGCCAGCCGTGAAGGGCGGAGCGCAGCCTCAGTCGCAGCTCGTGTGGCAGGCCGGCGATCTTTCCGCGGAGCAAACCAAACGCAGCGTAACCTCCCCGCACGTTGCAGCGATCGCAATCATTCTCCCTTGAAATCGGTTTAGGACTTGTCCTCGGGGCCGAACCGTCCGCGATATTCAGCGGCCGGATACTTGAGCGCGTTCTTGACCATCTTCTCGCGGACGGCCTGAGACACGTCGATGCCCAGTTCGTTGGCCAGGGCGAGCGCATAGCAGAGAACGTCGGCCAATTCCTCGCCAATGGCCGCCAGTTTTTCAGGATCGTTTGCGACGGCTCGCGACTCGGCGATGTCGATCCACTGGAAATGTTCCATCAGCTCGGACGCCTCGATGGCCAGCGACATCGAGAGGTTCTTGGGGGAATGAAACTGCCGCCAGTCACGCTCGTCCACGAAGCGGCGGACCAGGTCTCTCAAATCGGCCAGCGATGTGTCGTGGTCGTTAGTCATGCTCATCGTAAGGAGGACACAGATGGAACCGATCGGCACAGATCGCAAGCGAAGAGCCAATTGCGATGGATTGATCTGTGCAAATCTGAGTCATCCGTGTCCAAATCCAACTTTGACTCAGGTCTCGGCCAATCGCGCCAATTCCGCGTGAAACGGTCCGTCCTCCATCAAGTCGAGACTTCGAGCGAGTCGTTTGCGATCAGCCGCTCGCGGCAATGTTCGCAGCGTGGACAAAACACGCTCGACTTGCTCGCTGGTGACCGTGCCCGCCAGCGGCTGGCCTAGCCCCATGATGAACTTGGCCCGCTGGAGATCCGCGAATTTGCGCACGTCGTCTTGCATCGCCTGGAATAGGGCGGTGACGGCCGTCTGGGCGATGGCCAGCTCGTCCCAGTCGCCGCGGTCGGCAGCGGCGAACATGTGCAGGTACTGAAAGACGGCTAGCGACATCGGCCCGCTGGTGACGCCGCAGCGATTGCCCCCTTCGCGGCGGGCGCGGGCCAGGAACGGGTCCCAACCCTGCACGATCTTCAGCCGCGCAAGCCGTGGATCGTTCAGGAACTTTTGCGTGCTGGCCTCGTAGCTCGACTCGGTGATCTTGATCGCCACGATGTTCTGCCCGCCGGGGCCCTGGACCAGCATGGCCGCCGCATCGGGGGACATCGCGCAGCCGCTGACGTCGGGAATCGAATACAGGCCGATCGCCAGACCTCGCTGGGCACCCATCTCGACGATCGGCCGCATGTTGTCGGCAATCTTGCGGTCGTAGGACGGCCCTTCTGGGCCGTCCTTGTCGGCCTGGAAAGGCCGACCTACGTTCGTCCCCGGCCGCACGAACACGACCGGGTACGCCAGCTCCGCCAGCAGGTCGAGCAGCCGCGCGTTCTCCTCGCGGCCGTCCTCGGGGCGCAACAGCGCGGTCCGCACGCAGCTTCCAAGCTGCGCCTTGGCCGCCACGCGGAACCACTCGGCCAGCTCCGCCGGCGTTCGCAAATGGCCATGCCCGGTCGAGGCGGCAATCAAGACCGCCGGCGCACCGGCGGCGGCCAGCCGCTCGAGAAACTGGACCGTCCGCCCCCCGTCGAGCTTCCGCCGCGGCAATTCGCCGCAGGTGGGATCGAAGCAGGCGACGGTGGCCCGCGGATAGCTGACCACCGGATCGTGCAGCAACCGGGAAACAAGAGGGTGCGTCATCGCGTGTGGTTGGATAAGCGGAGCGAGCTACTTGGACTTCTCTTCGTTATTCTCTTGGCTTGCCTTCTCTTCCGCTCGCGAGATCGTGCCGAACAAGTGTCCGCCGACCGCGTCGTGCTGCCACGTGCCGGCATACAGCCCCTCGTGGATGACGACGCGGGTGCTGAAGGTCCCCAGTCCCGGAATCGTGACCTTGTCGAGGGTCATGATCGGGGTCGTGCCGGCCCACTGGATGTCGATCGGCACGGGAAAGCTCTTGTCGGTTTTGCCGTACTTGATCCGGGCCGTGATCATCCACTGATCCCCGTCAATCAGCTTGCGCGCCGAGGTAATCGTGTATTCCTCCGGCGCGGGAGCCATATCGTCCTTGCCCGTGACCGTGAACCGGCCGGTGAGTTTCGCGCCGGTCAGGGTCTTTTCCAGGTTCTTGATCAGCTCTTCCTTGCTGGGCGTCTTCGGTTCCTCGGCGACGCACCTCTCCACGGCGGCACTGAGTACGACCAGAGCCACAAGGCAGCGAAATCCATTGGCAGTACGCATAAGTTGGGTCTCCACAGGCGGCCGGCACGCGGGGTGCCTGCTACGGTTTAGGATCGAACTTGGGATTCACTTCTTTGGCGAACACGCGGGCCGGATGATCGGCCGGCAAATCGCCCATCAGGTATGGTACGCCCTGGGCGTGCTCCTTCTCCAGCCGGCCGGCCATTCCTTTCAGGTAATCCATGAACTCCCTTTCTTCCTTGGTCAGCCGGTCCCCTTTGAAGATCAAGATCAATGCCGGCTCGTCGAAAGGCACCTCGTAGCCGGTCGGCGCGCCGGCGGCAAAGCGGAACAGCGTGCCGGGCTGCATGAGCTGGCGGCGGCCGCGCGAGCAGAGGACCCACTGGCCGCGGACGGTGTAGATGATGCTCTCGCTGGCGTGCGGGTGCTCGGCGACGAACATCCCTCCCTGCATCTCGATGAAATGGGCCTGCGAACCATCGCCGAGGAGCAGCGGGCCGATCCGCCCTTCGAGCGTTTCCACGCCGGCCGTCTGCTCGCGGTCGGTGATGTCGGGGACGATCTCGACTCCTGGCGCAAGCTGCACCCGCCGCGGCGTGTTCTCCGTGACCGGGTCGAACTCGGGCCCTTCCTGGGCGCGGCTGGCAGCGGCAACTTTCGGCTGCGGCGTGGCGCGGGCGGCAATCTGCTCGAGCTGCTCGTCGTGCGACTCGGCCTCGGTCGGAAAGTTTTCGTAGAGCCATTCCAGGGCAGTGCGATAGGCTTTGGCGGAGTACGGTCGGCGGAAGCTGGTCAGCTCGTACCGCTCGCGAATTTGCGTCTCTTCTTCAGCCGCCGCTTGCTGGAAGCTGTGGTCGGTGCCGTCGATCAAGCGATGCGTTGCTTCGTCGTTGCCCGCTTCGCGCATGAAACGGGCAGCATATTCGGCATGCTCCGGCGGCACGTTGCGGTCAAGCTTTCCCGCAAGGGCCAGTGCCGGCGTCTTGATGTGGCGAAACATCTCATCCGGGCGCAGCGACAGCTCCTCGCGGCGGCGAACCAGTCCGCCAATGCGGAAGGCGAAGCCGTCGTCGTCCGTTGAATACTCGTCCTGTCCCCCTTCGGCGGCGGCCAACATGCCCCGGTAGTGCCGACCGAGAGCCAGCTCGTAGCGGACCTTGTCCTTGGCCCAGGCCATGCGGTCGGCGGATGAGTCAGCGAATGCCGACAGCCGGCCGAAGTTGTACTCGTACAATTCCTCAGGCCGGCCGCAGAACGCGCCGAGGAACAGATAGCCGTCCGCCTGCGTCCCGTCCTTGGCCGCCAGACAGGCGACGTACGCCCCGGCACTTTCGCCGGCGACGATCACTTTGCCAAAGCGGGGGTCCTGCTGAAGCTGCTTGATCACCGCTGCCGCAACCGCCGCCTCGTCGCTGTACGTCCCTTTCCAGCCGGTCTTGGCCTGGCTTTGGCCAGAGCCGACCTTGTCGTAGCGGAAGCTGGCATATCCGCCGGCCTGGAGAGCTTCACCCCAGCGGCGGAGTGCGTCGCGCGGCGGGGCTTTCTGGTCGAACATCCGGCCGTCGCGATCCTGCGACAGCGTCCCGCCGATCAGCACCACGATCGGCACTCGCTCATGCACGTGCGGAATCAGCAGCGTCCCCGCCACGTCGGCCAGCGGCGTTTGAATCCGCAATTGCCGCTGGACGGCGTCGTGGCCGCCGGCCTTTGCGGCCAAGGTGGCCAGGAAAGCGAGCGGAAGGTAGAACCAAGGACGGCGGCACATGGAGTCTCTCCAGCAGATGGACAACCCGACCATTGTAAATGACAAGCCCGCACGATGAACCTGGACGCGGCCCAGTCGATGCAGGGGGCGTCATCCCGCGAAGCCCTGCCTGAGGGGAGAAAGTTTGTTGGAGTTATCCACGTCACTCCAACGACCCCAACCGGCAGTGCGTTGGACATTTCTAAAGGGTTTAAGAAGGGGACATTTCTAATGGTTGACGACATGGATTCGCCGGCGCGTTTGACCGAGGTCGTTTCATAGGCGACAATCGGGCCGCCGCTGGAGCTGCCGCGAAGTTCGCGTCCTGGCTCCGCGATCTGCACCTCCTTTTTCTCGATCAGGTCGAATGCCATGCGTCACGTCGATGTTTTCTCGAATCCACGGGACAGCGCTGTTCGTCGCGGTTGGCTACACAGATTTGCTGCGCTGGGCGTCGCGGGCGCGGCCGCTCTCCTGACGTTATTTCCGTGGTCTGCCGCGTTTTCTGCCGATGCGGCAAGCCGGCCGAACATCCTGTTCATCATGTCGGACGATCACGCCTACCAGGCGATCAGCGCCTATGGCTCTAACCGCAACAAGACGCCGCACATCGACCGCCTGGCCAAGGAGGGGATGCGGTTTGACCGCTGCTTCGTGACCAACTCGATCTGCGGCCCCAGCCGGGCCGTGATCCTCACGGGCAAGTACAGTCACTTGAACGGCTTTCCCGACAATTCCGGGTCGGCCTGGTTCAACGGCCATCAGACGACGGCGCCCAAGCTTTTGCAGGCGGCCGGATACAACACGGCCGTGATCGGCAAGTGGCACCTCAATAGCGACCCCATCGGCTTCGACTACTGGCACATCCTCCAGGGGCAAGGGCCGTATTACAACCCGCCGATGAAGACCGCCTCTGGCGTCGTGCGGCACACCGGGTACACGACCGAGATCATCACGGATCTGGCGCTCGACTGGCTGGAGAACAAGCGGGACAAGGATAAGCCGTTCTTCCTGATGTACCAGCACAAAGCGCCGCATCGCAACTGGCAGCCGGGGCCAAAGTATCTCGACCGTTACAAAGACGTGGAGATCCCCGAGCCGCCGACGCTGTTTGATGATTACTCGGGGCGTGCCCGCCCGGCCCGCGAGAACCAGATGTCGATCGCCAACCACCTGACCGACGACGATCTGAAGATCACGCCGCCGCGCGGGCTGACGCCGGAGCAGCTCGAGACGTTCACCAAGGCGTATGAAGAGGAAAACGAGCTGCTCAAGCGGGCTAGCTTTACCAGCGAAGGGCGGACGAAGTGGAACTACCAGCGTTACGTCAAGGACTACCTCCGCTGCATCGATGCGGTCGATGACAACGTCGGCCGCGTGCTCGACTACCTCGACAAGGCGGGGCTGGCGGAGAATACGGTCGTCTTCTATACGTCCGACCAGGGGTGGTACCTCGGCGAGCACGGCTGGTACGACAAGCGGTGGATGTACGAAGAGAGCTTTCGCACGCCGCTCCTGGTCCGCTGGCCGGGAAAGACGAAGCCCGGCAGCGTGAATGCCGACATGGCGATGAACCTCGACTTTGCCGAGACGTTCCTGGACATTGCCGGCCTGGAAATCCCCGCTGACATGCAGGGACGCAGTCTCGTTCCTCTGCTGGAAGGGAAAACGCCCGCCGATTGGCGGACGAGCGTTTACTACCACTACTACGAGTTCCCCCAGCCGCACCACGTCCATCCGCACCTGGGGATTCGCACCGAGCGCTACAAGCTGATCCACTTCTACACGATCGACGAGTGGGAGCTTTTCGATCTGGAGAAGGACCCGCAGGAGCTCAAGAGCATCTACGACGACCCGGCCAATGCCGAGCTGGTCAAGGATTTGAAGAAACAGCTCGAAGGGCTCAAGGCACACTACAAAGACGACGGCACGGTCGTCAAGTTCGAGCGGCCCGATCAACCGGCGAAGGGGAAGAAGGGGAAAGCCAAAAAGAAATAAGTAGTAGGCACACTCCGTGTGCCGTTAAGCCGGGCAATGGCACGCCGAGCGTGCCTACTACCTACAGCACCGACCGCGGGACAACACCTGCGGCCCGCAGCGTCGGTTCCAGCCGGCGGGAAAGCTCCGCCAGATGATGACTGGGGACTTGGGGATAAAGGTGGTGCTCCAGGTGGTAGGTCAGCTCCAGAAAAAGTCGCGGGATGACGACGCCGCGGAGCGTGCCGGTTTGCGAAAGTGGGGTTTCTCCATATCCGTGGTGCGGCAGATGGACAGTCAGCAGGGGATAAACCCAGCTTCCAACGACCGCGAGCCCGAAGTACATCAACGGGGCCACGGTCAGGGGAGATAGTGCGACGGCCAGCAGGATCATCCCTCCTGCCCACAGCGCCTCCAGCAGCAGCCAGCGACGCTGACTCCTCTGCGCTTCTGATCGGCACCAGGCCCACCACCACAGCCGCGGCAAGAAACAAGGCCCCCACAGCACGGCCTGCCAAAAGCTCATTCGTGCGGGGTCCCCTTCGGGGTCGTCTGGGCCGGGGAACACGCGGTGGTGCTGGTGGTGCGTCAGGCGATACGCATGCCCGCTCTCCAGAAGCAAAGCGCCAAGCGCAAACAGCCAGAACTCGGTCTGCCGGGGTGTGAGTCCTAGTGAACCGTGTACTACGTCGTGCGTCGCCGTCACCACGGCGATAAAAACCAGAAAAACGACGATCGGCGCGAGCCACCACCAACCGAGCAGCGACAGGAGGGCAAAGAGGGTAACCAGAAGAAACGGCCTCACCAGTGCCGTCCGGCGCTGCCAAGTTGTGGTATGCACCAGGTCGCTCCCCAGTTCGCACAAGAGGGGCAGCCGTGGGGTCGATTCGAATCGCCGCTCGGGCCTCGAGCCTGATTCAACGGACAGGCTGTGGCTGCCGGTCGTGATCGCTCTGGACATATTGCTTCTCTCGAATCGGAACGACACTCGGACGACAAAAGGACGAGTCGGCTGCCAGGATTCCCTCGGCCACGATCCGGCTGCCGTGGACGCAGGCCACGGTCCCCAGGCCGGGCCAGGTCGTGTCGCCGGCCAGCCAAAAGCCCTTAAGCGGGGTGCGATGAGGAATGGCTTGCTGATTCGAATTTCCTAGGTGCAGCCGGTAACCGCCGACTGCGCCGCGAGGCCGCTTGGTGAACCGCTCGTAGGTCCGCGGGGTGCCCAGTTCGATCACGCTGGCGCGGGAGCCCAGATTCGGGTAGACCCGGCGAGCCAGCGCCAGCAACTTCGCCGTGGCAAGATTCTTTTTCTCAGCATAGGCCGCATCATCAAGCCCGTCCCACTCGGCCAGCTCACAGTGGGTCGAGATCATGACCGCACGATGCCCCTCCGGCGCACTGAGCTCGTCTCCTGGCGAAGAAACAGAGATGAACATGTTATTTCCATTTCCCAGCGGAGAGTTGTAAGCTTCCAAAAGCTGATGATGGGTCATCGTCTGCCCCGACACTTCTTCTTCAGGTACTCCGAGAAGCAGCACGAGCGCCCCGCCGCGGCAGTCGGCGTCGCGCGCCAGGAAAGGCTGCAAGCGGCGGGAGACAGGCTCCGGGGCCAGTTGCGCGGTAATCTCCGCCGGCACGGCGCAGACCACGTGTCGGGCCCAGACCGAACCGCGGCGCGAGTGGACGACGTATTGGCTGTCAAAGCCGCAGCGTCCTTTGCCAGTGCCGATCTGCCTGATGCCGATCACGGGGGAGCCGACCTGCAAAACGCCGCCCAGCGCGCGGTAGCGGGCCGCAAGCGATTGCCAAAACCCGCGCATGCCGCCGCGGGCCCGCGAGAGGCCGGCCCCACGAATGGTGATTCCCAGGCTGCCGTTGATGAGCGGCGCCCGGTCCACACTGGCGTGTACCGTGTCTTCCAGCAGCATGGAGAGCAGGCCCACCAGCGGCTTGTCGTCTCGGAGCGTCAACGAGCGAAGAAGGTCGCCGACCGTCCACCGCAGAAACCGCAGCAGCGGCCAGGCTGGCGGTGCGAGCGCTTGTGCCGCCCATACCAAGTCGGCGCAACTTTGGATGGGAAGCCGAATGCCGCGGCGCGTCGCGTTCCAGAATGCGGCGGCAATTTCGTCGAGCAGATTCCACAGCCGCCGGTGACAAGGTGAATCTCCCAGCTTGGCCAGCCGCTCGTTGTGCCACAGCCGCGAATTGCGATGGAGCGTCACCCGTCGGTCGGGGAGCCAGGCGACATAGCCGGGGAGTTCTTCAGCGTTCAGATTGCGCAGGCCGATGGTGCTGAGCAGTTCACCACCGATGCCGCCAGCGGAAAAATCGACGAGCGTCGTCGCGCCGACGTCGAAAGAAAAGCCTCGCCGGCGAAAGAACCCCGCGCAGCCACCGGGCTGTCCATGGGCTTCCAGAACGATTGTTGAAAGCCCAACTGCCTGGAGCCGCGCCGCGGTTGCCACACCCGAAATGCCGCCGCCGATGACTGCGACATCGTGCATGGCCGGGGCTCCGAGACGACTCAATGAATTTCCGCTTCACAAGCCGAACCGGATTTTTTTCGTTCGATTAACATCCGCTGGCGTGCTCAGTCGCTGCGATGCACCGTCTGGGGCGAAAACGCCGGCAGGCAGACGGCGATGTATTCAGCCCCGCCGTCGTGCGGCGTGCTGTAGCGGACCTGTTGGCCTTTGGGGGCGATGACTGCCTGGCCGGCGCGGACTTCGGTCGCTCCGTCGGCCGTTTCGACGACCAGGCACCCGCGGAGGACGACCGTGTACTCGTCGAACTCCGGCGTCTGCTCGGGCTCGCTCCAGCCTGCCGGGCTGGTCATCCGCGCGATGCTCACCTGCTCCGTCTGGCTGACGACGCGGCCGACAAACTCTTCGATGATTTTCGGCGGCTGTCCAGCCGCCTGGATGCGGACTGGAGATTCGATCAGGCGGGCCACAGAACCGATCTCCCGATTTGACCTATTCCTTCGCGAGCTGCACCACGTGATACCCCTGCTGGCTCGTCTTGATCCGGAACAGGCCGAAGTGCGGCTGGTTGCCCTCCTTCGCCGGGCCGGTGGCGGCCGTGATGTAGAGCGTGCTGCCGTCCTCCCCGCCGCCAAAGACGCAGTTGGTCGGGTCTCCCGGAGTGGCGAGAAAAGCCAGATGTTCTCCCGCGGGGCTGAAGACATAGATGCCGGCTTTGTCCCCGGTTCCCGCAGTCGCGTAAATGTTGCCGTCCATATCCAGCGTCATCCCGTCGATCCCGCGGCCGACGACAAAATCGTGCAGCACCTTCTTGCCCGTCAGCGATCCGTCGGCCGCGACGTCGAACGCCAACAGTTGCCGATTCCCCGCGGCATTGTTATCGGAGACGAAAACCCGCTTGCCGTCGGCGGAGACGAGAATGCCGTTGGGCTTTTGGACTTCGCGGGTGGCGATGGAAGTCTGGCCGGCGGAAGTCACGCGGAAGACCGCTTCGAAGTCGAGCTCGCGGGGCTCATCGCCGACGTAGCGGGGATCGGTGAAATAGAGGTTCCCCTGCGGATCGATGGCCAGATCGTTGGGGCTGTTGAACGTTTTTCCGTCGTATTTGTCGGACAGCGTGTGCGTGACGCCGTCCTTCGCGCCGTTGATTCCCTTGGTGACGGAGATCCGCCGGTTGCCCCCCGTGTTGGCCCCCTCGCAGGCAATCAGCCGGCCGAACTGATCGAACATCAGGCCGTTGGCGCGCCCGCTCGGCTTGCGGAACGCGGCCGTTTTTCCGCTCGCCGGATCGTAGCGATAGATGGCATTGCCGATGTCGGAAAACAGGATCGAGCCGTCGGGGGCCAGGGCCGGCCCTTCGGTGAACTCCCCTTCGCCCCACAAAAGCTCGAGCTTGGCATCGGCGGGGAAGATTTTTTCTGGAGCCGTGGGCGCGAATTTCGCGGGCTGCTTCTCGTCGGGAGCGGC
>DATKDU010000532.1:0-23337 GCA_035512595.1 Pirellulaceae bacterium | reverse complement strand
ATCGCGGCTCTGAAGCAGCTGCGGACTTTGACACTTGGCCGCTTGGTGGACGGGGGGCTGAACGAACTAGCCGGGTTGGAGCACTTGCAAAGCCTGCACATTATCTCCACTTCCGTGACCGACGCGGGCATGAAAGCGTTGGCCCGGCTTAAGGCATTGCGGACACTGACGATCTTGTCGAGCGGCGGCGGAGTGTCCGATGCCGGGTTAAACGAACTGGGCGGAATGACGCAGTTGCAGTCGCTGAGCCTTCGCCACACCACGTTGAAAGATAGTCACCTGAAAGTGATTGGCGGGCTGAAGCAGCTTCAGACGCTGGACCTTTTCTGGACCGATGCCACGGACGCCGGTTTGAAGGAACTGGCCGGGCTAACCCAGTTGCGGTCGCTGGACATCAGCTGGAATTACCAGGTGGGGGACGATGGCCTGAAAGTCGTGGCCGGGCTGAACCAACTTCAGACGCTTCGACTGGACGACACCAAGGTGACGGACGCGGGCATGAAAAATCTGGCGGGGCTGAAAAAGTTGCAAGCCCTGAGCTTGTACGACACCCAGGTGACGGATGCGGGCTTGAAGGAGTTGGCCGGGCTCAAAAATCTGCAATCGCTCACCGTTTCGCGCGATACCACCGACGCCGGCCTGAAAGAGCTGACTGGGCTGAAGCAGTTGCGGAGACTGGAACTTACGTTTTCCAACGTGACCGACACGGGCCTGCAAGAATTGGCTGAATTGAACCAATTGCAGTCCCTGCGACTGTTCTGCACGAAGGTGACCGATGCGGGCCTAAAGAATCTGGCCGGCCTGCACCAGCTGGAGACGCTCGATCTTTACGGAACGCTTGTGACCGGTTCGGGCCTGAAGGAGCTAAGCGGTCTGGAACATTTGCAGGCGATCGAACTCCGAGGCGCACCAGTAACCGATGAGGGGTTGGGCGGGCTGGCGGGCCTGAAACAGTTGCGGACGCTGGGCCTCCAGGAGAGCAAGGTGACCGGGGAGGGACTGAAGCAACTGGCGGGGCTGAAAAAACTGCAGGTGCTGAACCTGAGTCAGTCCCCCATCACTCGACTAAATGGAGTGGCTGGACTGGAGCAACTGCGGTCGCTGGAGCTGTATGGGACCAAGGTGAGCGACGCGGAACTCAAGGAGTTATCTGCGTTGAAACAGTTGGAGTATCTGAATCTTGAAGGCAATCCCGTGACGGATGCAGGATTGACAGAGCTGACTGGACTGACCCAGTTGCAGTCGCTGCACCTTGGCCGAACGGCGGTCACCAACGCCGGCCTGAAAGAGTTGACTGGATTCAAGAAGTTGCAGTCGCTGCATCTGCCGGGGCGGGTGACCGACGCGGCTATCGGCGAATTGCAAGAGGCCTTGCCCGCGGCAAGAATAACGCCTGGTCGTCCGCCGTTTACCATGTGATCGGGATGGGTTGTCCTGTCCGGTGGCGTTGGGTTCAGTCAGGGGAAACTTCCCATCGGCGCCGCGCACGCCGTGGCATTTAGCGCAGTTTTGCGCGAACAGCTTTTCGCCGCGTGCGGACTTTACTCGGTCGATAGGCCCCAGGTGCCCCTCCGGCCAGGCTGGCGCGCGAAGCTTGTTGACTTGCTGTTCCAACTCGAACAGATTTCGCACATTGACCGTGGACTGAAAGCGCTCCGCGTCGCTCTCAGCGGTCAGCGTGAAGTGGGCGAACACGCCGAGCGCTTCGCCCACATTGCGAGATATGGGATTGTTGGCCGACCCGTTCCACTGCACCCAGTCCAGCTGGGGCGTGTCCCACAGGAAGGGATAGCTGGCCGGCGCATCGGAAGGCTGCCGGTTTTCGGGGATTTCCAGGGCTGTGGCGCAGATCTCATTCAGAATGGCTCCAAAGGCATCGAGCCTTGCATAGCCGTACCGCACCGGCGATGCATTCCGCTCGACCATCTTTGCCAGCGCCGCCGTATAGGCCACGACGCGCTTCATCAAAGCCGCTTCCTCGACTTCGTTATGGTTGTCACCGAGGACTCGCTTGGCAAAGCGATGCATCCTGGCTGGATCCTTGTGCGTCGAATCGAGCGATCTGGTCAGGGACTCCAGGAAGGTCTCGACGTCAGCCATCGCGTGACCGCCGTCAACGTCAGTCCGCTGACGAAAGACGAAGCCGTTCAGGTGGATCGTCTCGTCGATCGTGTCGAGGAAGACGATCTCCCGCTTGTCGGTGCCGTCGAACTCGCCATCGCACTCGACCTTCCTGAGCCGCTTAGTCAGGGAGTGGAGATCCCGGCAGAAGGACGCCGCGGCGTCCTTCCGATCCAAGAAGTGCCGGTGGTCGAGCATGACCTTGTATTCGCGGCGGGAAATGGGATGCATACGTTAACGCCGGCGGTGGTGCCGAGGGTCGGCATGAGCGCCAGGATGCTGCGCTGGGCGCGGATGTGCGTCGAACCGCGCAGGATCAGGCAAGCCGCCGGAGCTACAAGCGTTTCGCTCCCTTATCGGTCGCGGTCCTCAGGTCCAGGACGGTCAAATCCTGCGTGACGAAGAACTGAAGGGACCGACGAGCTGCACGCGAATCTGGGTCGAGGATGTCAACGGCGACGGCAAGCTCGACATTCTGGCTGGCGACCTGGTGACTCTGGTCTCGCCGGCAGACAAGCTCGATCCGAAGGAATTCCAGCAGAGATTCGCCGACTGGAAGAAATCGTTTGAGGACACGCTGAAACAACTGAACTGCACGACTGACGAGAAACAGCGCACCGAGGCCAGTCGGAAGTATCAGGAGCTTTACCGCAAGCGCGGCGAGTTCATGAAGGAGGATCGTACCGGGTTCGTCTGGCTCTACTCACAGAAATGAGCGTGGGAGGCTGATCCTTGTAGGTGAGTCCTGGCGTTGGTTCAGGACTCACCCTTTGGATTCCACCTCGCCCGCCTTTCTTCGAGCAGGCGAGGTAACGACGAGCCGCCCGGGAGCCCGCGTTGCCCGGCCTGGAGCGCTTTGTGGACCGCCATCCAGGTTTCACCGGGGGCCTCGTCAATCGGGCCGGAATTACGAGTCGGGCGCTTGCCGAGACGGGCGCGATAGGCGTCGGCCCAGCGAAGAATCTGGCCGATTGTCAACCTTGGAGGATGGACAACGTTGCGGACCCCGCAGTGCCGGGACAAAAGCTTGGCGAGTGAACTACCGGACTTCAGCCCGCGCCGGCCTTTGCGCAGGGCCATGTCGATGGCCAGCCAGGTCTCACCGGGTGCACCTTGAATCGCCCCGCTATGTTCCTTTGGCCACTGGCCGGTCCGCATTTGATACTGCTTGGCCCACAAAATGATTCGGCCGAGCGAAAGCCGCGGCGGGTACTCCGAGTTGCGGACGCTGCGGTGCTTTTCGAGGAGCCTGGCCAAGCTAAGCCGCGGCCTCTTCTTTGGAAGACCCCGGTAGCCCTGCCGCAATGCGTCGTCGATCCGGGCCCAGGTGTCGTCGATTGTGCCGGGGATAAGGCCGGACTTGATGTTGGGCCAGCGGCCGTGGGCGGCAAACCAGTCGTCGGCCCAGGAGAGGATCTGGTCGATGGTGAGGGGCGGGCGCTTAGGCGTCTTGCGCAGGCGGGAGCGGGGCATGGGTTAGAGCATATCAAGTCGTGCCATGAGCCACCCTCGGCACCCGCCAATCCTGCCGATTCGCCGACCGAGTCCGCGCTGGAGCCGGGCCGGCAGCCCGGGAAAAGTGGCAGGTTTTGACCCGCCCGAGCCGATCGGCGCAATGGCTGGTTTTGCCCCCGACAACCGCTCCCGCAGGTACTTCCGGACCGTCTCGCGGTCCACCCCCAGCTCCCGCGCGATCCGCCGCTGCGAATATCGCAGCGCATGTAACGACAAAATGGACTCGATCAGCGCGATCTTGAGGACATTCGCCATCACCGGCATCCTTCCGCGGCAGTGCCGCTAGAAGGTCCGTAGGTCGAATGTTTCCTTTCTCAAAATGGCTGGTTTTCACCTGCCGATCGCTGGTATTGAGTGCCGACTGACACCCGACTTAGCGTCGAAACTGCTCGTCAGGTTCCCACGTCCATTTGGAGCCATTCCATTTTGCCTTTTCGGGGTCCTTTCCATGGCTCCGCAGCCAATCCCAAACGGCGGCGCACCACTTCTTTTCCTCTGGATTCACATAGGATTTTGGCTTCTTTTGCCGGATACTGTAAATGAACGTATTCCGCTCATGGACCGGTCTTGGCTCCGCAACGTCGGCGCCTCGCTCCAGCAAGTAATGAACGATCTCAAAGTTCTTTCCAGCGGCCTCATGAAGTGCGGTGAGCCCAAGGTGATCAATCGGAGCATTGACGTCCGCACCGTGTTCGCACAGCAGTTTGACGTTTGCAATGCGCCCTTTTCCCGCGATTGCGAAACAAAGCGGTCTTCCCTTCGACATTCCCTCCCCGTCGTTCATTAGATCGGGATCGCCCCTCGACTCCAATGCAGCCCGCAGCCAAAACGAATCCGGCTCCAGGGCGGCATGGTGAATCACCGCTGAATTGGCCGGGGTAGTGGAACCACCGCGGCAGATGGCATTTGGACTTGCGCCCAGTGACAACAGCTTCACATAACTCTCCTTCTTCTTCAGGATCAGAGCATGGAGCAGAGGAGTCTTGCCCAGCTTACTTGCACCAACCTCCAAGTCACCGCCATTGCGCGCGTAAGCCTCAATGGCACCCAGATCCTCGTGCTCCACTGCCTTCCAAATGGTCATGGCACTTCCCGTCTTGTTATTGCCGTATCCGCAGCCAGATACCATAACGACCGCAAGTAGCGCAGCGACACGTCTTGCCAGCTCCGACCACAACATGCGAATCCTCCTACATTTTATCAAAACCGGCTAAGACATCGGTCATGAAATGGCGGCTAATCGGATCCGAAGCGGTCGCAGGCAGCCAGTAGGGAGTCCCATTGCCGTCGGGCATAAGGAGGCCGACCATGCTAATATTCGAATCCTGGAGCGTGCTCAGGATTTCGCCTTGAACCCGGTATGCATCGACGATTTGATCGATGTTGATTAAGTTCTTCCCGCGCCGATGGACCGTGTCTTCATGCACTCCTGCCGCATTAAACGTGGTAGCAGGGCGATTGTAAACTGCCGCTGCGGCTGTGGCCAAGCCTCCGCCCAAGGAATGGCCCACGAAGCGAAGCTGTGCGCCAGGGGGTAGATTATCGATTGCGTCTTTCGCATGTTCCAAAGCGATTTGGTACTCTATGCCGCCCCAACCAAGCCCTTGCGAACCGTGAGCCAGCAAAGCGTCGCCTACGGCACGAATGCCGCGCTGGATCGAATTCAGCTCGATCCAGCGATCGGTCATGCTGCGGAGGTATTTTAAGAAACCTGATTTCTCCTTATCGCCGCCGCAGACTTTCGAGGCGACTTCCGCCACGGTGTCTTCGTCCCACGTTTCGCCAGTGAGAATGCGGCCGTTGGCACACCATCTCTCGGCCGCGGGTCCTGCCAATAGCGTAAACATGACATTCGAGATCCGTTCAAAGCCACCTTCTGCGCGGTAGTCGGAAGAGTCAAACGGGCCGACGTTCTCGTAGATTACTGAGCCGAGAGATCGGGCACCTGGAACGATCGTCACCAGCCCGAAGTTCAGCTCTCGCCGAAAGGCCAAGACGGCATGCCCAGCTTCGTGGTATGCCGCTGCTCGTAGCCGTGCGTTGCTTACCATCGGCCCCACCTCCAAAGCGGACCTTGCCTAAGGCGCATTGTCGCGCGCAGCTGACGGGATTTCTAGCCAGTCTGCCCCATGCGGGTCAGTCTGGCGCTTCATTGGGTCGCGTCGGCGCTGAACCCATTACCGATCAAGGCGGGATACTTGACCAGGGCCACCAACGTCTCCGTTTGGTCAGACATCACGCCGCTCTTGAACTCACACCATTGCCGATGGGCAGCAAATGGACGCGAGTGGGTGAGACGCTGGCCAGCGGCGTGCCGGGTAGGGCGTGACTGGCGGGACCGCCGTCAGGGCTGCGCATGGCGAGGCGACTCGCCGGCGCTTGCGAGCTGTGCTGGATGTTGCCTCGCGACAGTTGCCAGGCCCATGCCAGCGTGCGGCAGCAGGTGTGAAACAAGCCGCACATGCCCAGCGCCTGCACTGCGGCGTCGAGCAAGTGAGCCCGCGCCTTGAGGAAGATTGTTCGCCCCAGTTTCCGCAAGGGTGAGTATTGCGCGATTTCCTCGGCCGGTCGGGTTTCGGCGTCGGCGAGGGGCAGACGCGACAGCGACCAGACCAGGGCGAGCAGCATCCTCAGTGGGTTGAAAAAGTAGGCGTAGGCAGCCAGCAAGTTGAGCTGCTTGATCCACGGGCGGGGGTGCTTCGAGGCCACCACGTAGTTGCCATCGACGATATGCGGCGCAATCGGCTGGCCGTTCACGTAGTCGAACGCCAAGCCGTCCGTGTAGGTGCCTTCGTACCACTTGGAGCCCGGCGACGGCGTCAGCATCAGCACCTGCGTGAACAGGGCCCCGGCCTTCCGCAGCGTCCGCATCTGGTTGAGCAGTCCATAGTTGTTCTTCCAGGTCACCAGCGGCTGCGTGTCGTGATGCATCATCATGGGTATGGGAGCGATGCCGCTGCCCCGCAGCAGTTGAAACGCCTCGATTGTTTTGTCCTGGTTTTGTCCCTTTTTGACCAGCGTGCCGGTGAGGTCCTCGACTCCCATCCACACCGCCGTCAGGCCCGAACGGCGAATCAGCGGCAAGTGCTCCCGCAAGCGAATGGTGTCGTGAACCGTCGCTTCGGTTCCGTACATGATCTTGCAATGAGGCCGCTGGCCGGTGCTCGCTTTGCGGGCCAAGGTTTCGGCAATTTCGAGTGTGCGCTTCGTGTCGTTAAAGAAATTGTCGTCGGTGCCAAAGAATTTGTCGATTCCGTAGGTCGTGACGATCTGCCCCATTTCGTCGGCAATCCGCTCGCCCGATTTCATTCGATGTGTCCGCTGGTTGTAGGCCGGAATCGGGCAATACGAGCAGCGAAACTTGCAGCCGACGGTGAGCACGATCGACGACACGACCGAGTATTTGCGGACGCGGCGGGCGGGCAAGGCGTGCGTTGCCAGGGTTGCGGCGCGGCTGGGCGCTTCGAGCAACTGGTATCCCATCACCGGGTGTGGCAGCTCATCGAGATCGCCCAGCAGCCGTTGTATGCCCGTATCCACCAGCTCTTCCGCCGGTCCTTCGGCGGTGGCCGACCTGGCATAAACCAGGCCGGGGATTTCGTCGAGCGCGCCGCTCTCTTTGGCCCGCCAGAAGACCGACCGCAACGATTCGCCCTTCGCCCGTAGCGAGAGCAGAACTTCCAACAGGCTAAGAAACACGAACTCTTCGCCCGTGACGGCCACATCGGCGCCCCACGGGTCTTGCTTATCGTCGCCGAATACCAGCCACGGCTCGTAAATGATCCGCGGGCCACCGGCGATGATCAGTGGCCGCCGTGAGGGTTCGATCTGCTGCGCTTCGCGGATTAGCCGATCGCACTCCTCGCCGTGCAGGTGCATGCTCGACACCAAAAACAGATCGGGAATCCGGCCGTCGAGCCGCATTTGCGAAGGGCAAAAATTCTTGTTCCACTGCTGCAGGACGATGCGCGTCTTAGAAAATCCCGCATCGACCAGTGCCGAGCCGATTGCTCGTACGCCCGCGGGAGGCATCCGCAAGTCGGCGTAGATAAATGGCAGAATTCGAGTGCGGTGGTCGAATGCGCAGGCGATCACCGTCGTCAGATCGTGACGCGGTGCCATCGCTCGTAGCCGGGACCGCAGATTGGCCATCTCGCCCGGTGCAAGCAGAATCTGCCCTTTGGCGCGGCTAGGAAGTTCCATGACAGCAAGGCCCTTAGCTAGCACGCTAACCGGTTGAAAAGGTACGTGCGATATCGTCGCAGAATGGCAAATTCAACGCCACATCGCTTTTTATCGGTTATATCCGACGCTGCCGGCCGAAACGCCACACAAACGTGCGACTTCACCGGTCGAATGGCTACCTTTCTATTCAGGGTTTTCTTCGATGGTTCCACTGGGCTCATACAATTCGCGAATTTGCCAATTCGACTAGCGGCGAGGATATCGATGCCCGCTAGCCCTTCGCCCACCAGCGCGTGGCCGTAGACGACCGGAGAGAACACCGTTGTCCCCTGGCGGATCATCTCGGCCGTGGCCCGGCAGGCAGCGCGGAACCGCTGGTTGCGGACGGCCGGGTCGCTGTGCCAGTAAGGGGAGGCGAGGTAGATCATGGTTAGACTGGTGGGATGGACTCCGCTCCGAAACGTCCGTGGTATCGGCTGCACTGGGTGACGTGGGTGGTTGCGGTGTTTGTGATTTCGTCGCTGGTGTTAGCCCAGCGGCAGCCCGGGTTGGGACTGATGATAGGTAGCGGTGGAGGTTTCATTAGGGCTACTCCGTTCGGTTGGCCGGCGAAGCACCTGACGGTCATTGAGTCAAACTCCATGTTTCGCCGTGCGAGCGCGCAAACGACTTTCGAGTACAACTGGCACTATCCCAAACTCGTGTTCAATGCGACGTTCTGCCTCCTGCTAACGCTGGCGACGGTTCATGTGAGCGAGCTGTGGCTGCGAAGTCCAAATCGCCTGCAGTTGACGCTCCGCTCACTGTTGGTATTGACTGCAATTGCTGCATGTATCGCCGGCCTTGCTGGCGGCAACATCGACATTCCGATTCCTGGAGTAGGCGTTCGGTCCTCGTGGCTGATCGGTTGGTACGACCTACGACGCCCATTGCGTTGGCCACTGATCTTTGCGTTGGGATGCACGATCTACTCCTTAGGCTGGCTGGCGCTGGCGCTTCTTGGCCGGGCGTACCGTCTCGTCCGACCGTAGCCGTTGCGCCTTCTTCCCCGTGAACGTCTCGAAGCGCTGCACGATCACGTCGCAGTACAACGTGTCGAGCTCCATCAGGAACGCCTTGCGCCCGGTCTGTTCCGCGGCGATCAGTGTCGAGCCCGAGCCGCCGAACAGGTCGAGGACGTTCTCCCCTTCGCGGGACGAATACTGGATGGCGCGGACGGCCAGCTCGACCGGCTTTTCTGTCAGGTGGACCATCTTCTGGGGGGAGACTTTTTTGACGCTCCACACATCCGTGGCGTTGTTGGGTCCGAAGTACTTGTGCGCGGCACCTTCTCTCCACCCGTAAAAACACCACTCGTGGTCACCCATGTAATCCTTGCGCGTGATGACGGGGTGACACTTGACCCAGATCACGCACTGCGACATGTAGAGTTCGCTGGCAACCAGCGCGGGCGGATAGTTGGCGATGTTGGCGTAGCCTCCCAGAGGTAGAAGCATCGGCCCGGCTGCAGCACGCGGCCGATGTTCCCGAACCAGGCCAGCAGCCGATTGGCAAACTCCTCGTCGCTGACGAAGTCGCCCATCAGCCGACGCCCCTTGGCAGCCGTCTTCTTTGGCGGCACGTTTGTCTTGCGGGGCGGCTTGATGCCGCGTGCTCGTTGGCCGTCCAGGGAGCGCCAACTGGGGACGTTGCGTAGCGGCCTCTTGCCCGGGCGCTGGCCGCCGGTATCGGCAGAGTTACTGGCGGGTTCGACGTTGACGTTGTATGGCGGGTCCGTATTGACCAGGTGGATCGGCACTCCGTCCAGCAGCCAGTCCACGTCCTCGGGCTTGCTGCTGTCGCCACACATTAACCTGTGGTCGCCCAGGATAATAATGTCTCCCGGTTTGGTCGTCGCCTCATCCGGAGGTGCTGGGACCTCGTCGGGATCGCACAGCCCTTCCTGCACCGGCTGGAGCCACTTGGCCAGGTCGTCTTCGGAGAAACCCAGGAGGCCCAAGTCGAAGTTGGCGGACTTAAGATCGGCCAGCTCCAGGGGGAGCAGCTCTTTGTCCCACTCCGCGATGGTCGCCGTCTGGTTGTCGGCGATCCGGTAGGCCTTGATCTGCTCGGCGGTCAGGTCCTTGGCGACGTGGACCGGGACCTTGGCCAAGCCGAGCTTTCGGGCCGCCTTCCAGCGCGTGTGCCCGACGATGATCACGCCGTCGGAATCGACGACGCAGGGCTGGCGGAATCCGAATTCCTTTAGCGACGCCGCGACGGCATCCACGGCGGAATCATTGACCTGCGGGTTGCGGAAGTAGGGTTTGACCCGGTCGATGGGCCAGAGTTCGATGCGCATGGGCGGCAATGAATCCCGAAGGTTTCACGCCGGCCATCAAGGTGCTGAGCCAGAGTGGCGGAGTTGTTATCCCGCCCGACGGACCAACAAGGTGCTGAGAACGGTCGGGCGCGAGGCCCGATGCGGTCATTCTACGGCTTGGCGGAATGTAGCGTCAATGTTCAGATCCCGCAGCTGGGGTGACGCCGCTTCTTTTTGGTTGCCGCACAGAGTGCCGCTCGGTTACAATGTTGAGTTGCCGAAGATGCAGGGGAAACTTCGGCCGGAAGTGGGAGGCCGTTCGATGCTCCGCCCCACGCTACTTCGCGCTGCGATTCTCGCGGCATTCGCTCTCACTTGCCCTGCGCTCGGCCAGGAGGAGCCAAAGCTCGATACCTACGGCGACCCATTGCCGCTAGGGGCCGTGCTGCGGCTGGGAACGATCCGCCTCCAGGCGACGGGTGGCTTTGCCTGGATGCCCGACGGCAAGTCGCTGGTGACCTTCTGCGCGGGGCGGATCTGGTTCTGGGACGTGGCCGACGGCCGGCCGCTGCGGTCGCTGCCGGCGCTAGGCAATACCGGCACCCATCACTACAGCCTGGCGGTATCGCAGGATGGCTCGAAGCTCGTCTGTGCTTCCGTCGATGGGGACATCTCGATCCACGACCTCAAGAGCGGCCGGGAGATCCCGCGGCCGCAAAAACGTGACGGTGCCGATCCACGCCTGGAAAGCCCGGGGGTCGACGAGCTCGCCTTAGCGCCCGACGGAACAAGCTTTGTCACCGCGAACTATCGCCAGCACGTCCGCTTGTGGGATACCGAGACCGGCGAGGTGCTCCTGCGCCTGCCGGTTGACGAACGACAAAACGAGTACCCCTGTGTGGCCTACTCTCCGGACAGCCGGTTCGTGGCCTATGGCTGCGGAACGACGATCCGCATCTTCGACCTGGAAGATCCGGCGAAGCCGGCGGTTTTTGACAGTGCGCACGGCGAGGAAACGACAGCTATTGCTTTTACGCCGGACGGCAAATCGCTGATCTCCATCGGCACTTCCAAATATGAGAGGCGGCAGACGCCGGGAGGCAAGAGCTACATCACCAACCACTGCGAGCTGCGGATTTGGAACCTGGCCGAGAAGCGGCTGCAGCATGAGCTGCCGTTTCCCGAGCGCATGGGAGGCGCAGGACTGATGGCGCTGGCGCCGGATGGAAAGTCGCTGGTCACGTGGCACGGCGAAACGAGCCTGGTGTGGGACCTGTCGGAGCGGAAAGTGATCCGAAAACTCCCGCCACTGACAACACGATACTCACGCACGAGAATGAAGGCCGCAATCGATGCCAGCGGCAAGTATCTGGCGGTCAATTGCAACGAGAAGTACTTGCGCGTTTGGGACGTCGCCAGCGGCCAGGAGCTGTTTTCCCCCGACAAGCGGCACACCGGCTGGCCGTTTGCCGCGTGCTACTCCCATAGCGGCCGCCTGATCGCGACAGGGGACTCCAACGGACTGATTCGCATCTGGGACGCAAGCTCCGGCGAACTTGTGCGCTCGATAACCGGCAGCGATGGCTCGATTCGCGGACTCGCCTTCACCAAAGACGACTCGCGGCTGATCGTAGGCGCGGAAGGTCACGACGATACCGAAATCAAGTTTGTTGGCCGTCTCAAGGCGTTCAACGTCGCCGACGGCTCGCTGGTGTTTGAACAAGTTTTTCCCAACCGGGTCATGGCCATCAGTCTGTCCCATGACAACAACAAGATTGCGGTCGGTTCTGGGCTCGGTGAGGCTTTTCTCGAACCCGGCTCCGATCCGATGGTCCACGTCTCCGATGCGTCGTCGGGCAAGACGTTGGGTGAATGGAAAGCGGGCGAAGGAAAGATTGCAGCGCTCGCCTGGTCCAAGGACAACCGATTTCTCGTGTATGCGGCCGAAGACAACAAAATCTGCACGATCGATGTCCAGGCCGGCGAACAGACCGGGCAACTCGACGTTCCTCACGAGCGGGTCCAAATGGACAAGGTCGTCCCCGATCGTCTGAGCCACGCCTGGCTGATGCCGGATCGTGACAGGGCCATTACTTGCACGACGTTAGGCATTCATCGCTGGGACCTCAAGCAGGGCGCGAAAATCTGGTCGCTAACGACCTCCGGCAGTCGCAACATGCGGATCGCACTGTCACCCGATGAGCGCGTGGTTGCCTCGGCATGGACGGATTTCGAGCGACAGCAATGCGGGTTGACGCTGTGGGAGGTCGCCACACGCAAGCAGTTGCTCGAATTGGCAATGCCGAGGGAACAGGTTTACTCGATTGTCTTTTCGCCCGATGGCCGGCGGATCGTCACCGGCCTGGAAACTGGGTCCTTACTGGTGTGGGATGTCTCTGCTGCGTGGCAGCAGCTTTCGGTCGCGGACGGAAACAAGAAATAGCCTCTTTCGGGAGAACTTATCATGAACCGCTGGCTGTTCTGGCTGGTTGCCGCCATCAGCATGCTCGCCGGTCGACTGGCGGGGGCTCAGGAATTGGCGGATCCTGTGCCGCTGCTGGTCGGCGGCAAACCGCTCGACGTCGAGCGCGTGGGCCACGCGGCCCCCTTCGTTGGCGATGCGGACGGCGACGGCGTCAAGGATCTGCTCGTCGGCGAGTTTTATCGGGGCCAGTTGCGGATTTACAAAAACCTGGGGACCAATGCCCAGCCGCGCTTCGAGTCGTACACGTTGCTGCGCGACGGGGACGAGTCGGGCTGCATCCACGCCAGTTGATGCATGGGTTTCGGTCCCCAGTTGGTGGACCTCGACGGCGATGGACGCGTGGACCTGCTATCCGGCACGTGGGTTTACCGGATCATTTTCTTTCAACGCCAAGAGGATGGTGCGTTTGCCGCCGGCCGGGCGCTGACCCATCCCGACGGCAAAGACATTCACGTCGATTACGGCACCGCGGTCTTTGCCGCCGACTGGGACGCCGACGAAGATCTGGATTTGATCGTCGGCACAGCCGCGGGGCACATTTATCTGGTGTCCAATAATGGCAGCCGCGCCGAGCCCGCCTGGGGAATGCCGCAGAAGCTGCAGGCGGACGGCAAGGAGATCGAGATTCCCGCGGGGGGCGATGCGGGTCCGGCGGTGGTCGATTGGGACGGCGACGGTAAGCTCGACGTGCTGTCGGGCACCAGCGACGGCAGCGTCCTCTTTTTCCGCAATGTCGGCACTTCTCGGGAGCCGAAGCTGGCGGCAGTTCAGACGATTGTCCCAGCGCCGGCGGCCGGCTCGCAGCGTGGTCAGCGGTCGAAGATCTGCGTGACCGACTGGAATGAGGACGGAAAGCTCGACCTCGTGATCGGCGATTGCGGCGACCAGTTCCAAAAGGCCTTTTCGCCGGAGGAGCAGGCGTGGCTGACGAAGACGCACGAGACGCAAAGCGATTTCTTGTCACAGTGGGCGCACACGTTTGCGGAGTACCGCCGGCTGCTGAAGACCGCCGCGCCGACAGTTGAATCTCCGGCCAAGGAGCGCGAGCGGAAGCTGGCCGCCCTGCGCGATGAGCTCAAGCGGCTCAATAAGCTGCGCGAACAGCAAGGCCGGGAGGAGCAGGCACTGCGCGAGCAGAACCAGTACCACGGCCGGGTCTGGATCGTGCTCCGCAAGTAGGCCGTCCGACAGCTTGCGATGGTGACGCTATACCAACGCTGCTTTAGCCTACTGCCCTACCTGCGTCAGCTCAACTCGCACCATCACCCGCCCCCGGTGCTTCTCCGCCGAGATCGTGCCGCCGGGTAGGACGAGCTTTTTACCGAGCAGGCTCCTCCGTCTCCGTCATACTGCCGAATACGGTCGCACCGGTTCCGAACATGGAATAATACGGCTCGCGATTGTCCCACACATCAATCGGTGTACACTCCCAAACCACTTTGTCGTCGAGCTTTGCCTGGCATGATGCCGCGCCCATGCGCGCGAGGCCGAAAGACCACTTGCCGCGACCTCTGTCATCGGCGCGGGCTTCGAGCAACAGGAGGGCTTCGGGATTGGTGCCTGCGGCGAAGGCATAAATCGCGCCGTTGATCAGTCCCTTTTCCGGATCGGCATAGCGATGCAAGGCCCGTATCATGAGTCGCAAATGGTCGGTTTTCCCTTCGTCAAACGTCTCGGAAACGTGGAAGCGACGTGCCAACTCTTTCATCTCCCGATTGCGCCCCGCCTCGTTATCTGCAACTTCGGGGGCATTGGGGACCGGCAGGAACTGGATGTCGGAGCGTGGAGGAGCCCACTTCCAGCTGGGCTTGGCCTGTACGCCCACCGGCTCGTTCGACAACGACAATAGCTCGCAACTCCATTTCTCCTCTCCCTTGGGCAGCCGTTGGAAAAAAATCGCCGCCAACGCAACGGGGCGACCTTTCTTGCCCCAGGCCCAGACCGAGCCGTCGGTCGTCTCCATCTCACCACCTGGATTACTGTATCGCAGCAGCGCCGATCCGATGAGTTCGACTTCTTTCATTTCGCCCCCTCCTGTCCAGACTTTGAGCGAAGCCGCTCTCTTCTGCATACGCTTCATCTGCACGATACTCGCCCCCCTGGAATCCGCCTTACCAGAGGACGTGTCCTCTTGGGACGCCGCTTTGGTGCAGATGTCGCACGCCAACGCTCCAACTGGCAGAAGGCAGACCAGCCAGAAGGGGGTGCTGTGTGCGCTTGCGAACATGGCAAGTCCTCCGTTCGTCGCATCATACAGACACTATGTCTGATTTCAACCGTTGGACGCCTCACGCTTGACCGCGAACCTTAGCGGGTGCATTGCTCGGTCCACTCCGAACAGAACAGCGAAGACTACGATGCTGACGATCGTTTTCATCTTGTACGGCCTTTCTTGTCGTGGTTCTCAGGCCCGTGGTTTTCAGGGTCGCAGCGGGACACAGAGCCCTCCCTGCGCAAACCATAGGCTAAGACGACACTGGGCAAGCCATGGTTTGCCCCAACCGCCACCCCTGATGACCGTGCCACTCGGCGATAGCGTGGGGGGCGAGCAGGGAGCCAGTCAAGCGCGCCTAGCCGCAGAGGAGGCCCGCCGACCAGCAGACTATCGCTCTACCTGAGGCGATTCAATGCGCACGACGATCCGGCCCCGGTGGTTCTCGGCCGAGATCGTAATTCCGCCTGGCAACTCAAGGTTCCGACGGAGCAGACGATGGGGAGAATGGACGTGGGAGGTTGCAGAGTTCGCTGTCTTCGCCGAACGGCGACGGCATCAAATTGTGGACTTCATCGACAATCAGCAGGTCCCATGGCAGGTGCGGTGACCCTTCAGGCGTCCGACAGGCGCTGCGAAACTGCTCCAGGACGTCATGCTGGCGGAGATAGTAGTAGGAGGAAATGACCCGCGAGCAGGACCGCCAGGGGTTAGCGTCGATTCCGAGGGAGCGTTTGAGCTTCAGCGTCGAGTCACGGTCGATTACGTCGAATGCCAGAGAGAACTTGTCCCACAGTTCGTCACGTTGCCACTGCAGCCGCAACGACGCAGGCGTCAGGATCAAGACGCGCTGGATGCGCCGCCGGATCAGAAGCTCGCTGAGGATCAGCCCGGCCTCAATGGTCTTGCCTACACCGACGTCGTCCGCGATCAGCAGGTTAATTCGCGGCATCGCGAGCGCCTTGAGCAGCGGCACCATCTGATAGTCTTCGACTTGGACCGCTCCGTGAAACGGCGCTGAAACTGGCATCCGATGGAGAGGACCGGCGGAATCCGGGTCCAGGTACGGGAGGATGGCGCCCCAGCGAGCCGCACGCAAAAGTGCGTCAAAATCCTCGACCGGCATCGGCGAATCAGCCGAACTGGGAAGTGCATTCGGTTCCATGAGCCGCCTGGCAGGCTCTAGTTCCCAAAGGACTTCCTCCGATTCCGGTCGGTGTTCGTCCTTGTAGTCCAGGCGAACAAGATGGAGGATGCCGCGATCGCCGCTGAACGGCTTGACTTCGCTAATCACGGCGCGACGCTTGCGGACGATGGCGAGCATGCCTACGTGCGGGTTTCGACTGTCTGTAACCTCGGCCAGCATGAGTGGCTTTCGATCGAATTGGTTACGCGGTTCCGTTATCGAACGAAACCGAAGCGCGAATCAATCGGCTCCATGCAGGTGTGCCTGCTGCCAAGCTTGATGGTCGGCGTTGCCGAAAGAACCTGCCCCGGCCAGCGGATTCGGTTACACGAAACTACCCGAACTGGCGGTATGATAGCTCCCCGGCAGTTCGAACGCAAAGACATTCGTCACAGTTGCGGAGGCACGCATCCAGCCTATTGGTGGACGCTAATGTGGCGCAATTGGCCCGCCCGAGCGGCGGCACGAAACGGAAACCGTCGGTAGAGCACGAACCTTGATCTGCTCAAAGATCCGATGCTGCGCTCCAAATAAGCAAAGTGGGAGGGCGCACAAAAAAGCCCGGCCGATGGGGCAGGTATCGGTCGGGCGGATGTAGGCGCGATGGGGCAGTACCGCGACTACGGAAGCCAGTTTACGCGGCTGGCCGGGCGAGTGCAACTAAACACAAGCCGCGAGCTTGTCCATCCACTCCTGAACCTGAAGCGCGTCGGCATACGTCGCCCCGTCCGGCACGGCTTGCTCGCCGCGGACCACGCGGCAGAAGTAGCGCAGTTCCTCGGCCATCATGCCGGTTGCGATTCCGTTCCCCGCGCGGATCTCCAGAGGCAGGGGCCAGGAAGCCTGGGTGTCCCACACTTCAATGGGCCGGGGGTTAGGAGCAATTCGCGCCGACCAGCCTTCGCCAAAGACTTCCATCCGATCGAAACCTCGCGGCGGCATTCCCACGGGGGTCAGATACGAAGCGGCAAAGGACGCCACGGGACCGTGGGCCCACTGGAGCTGTGCGAGTGCCAGATCGACCTCGTTGAACAGGACGATATGTCCCAGCATCAGGTTGCTGGAGTCCGGCCGGACAAGTGGTGCCAGGCTCCTGGCCTCTTCGAGATTGTCGGCCACCGGCTTTTCCAGCAGCACGACCTTTCCTGCTTCCAAGATTGCCCTGGCAACCGGAACGTGAGCCGCCGTCGTGCAGGCCACGACCCATGCCTCGGCCTGTGACTCCTCGATTGCTTGATCCAAGTTGGTCCAGCCGGGGATTCCCGGAATCTCTTTCGCGAGAGCATCCAGACTGGCCTGCCGTCTCGAGACGAGTCCCACCAGTTCGGCCTCCGGCAGACAGGCCAGTGTCAGCGCATGCAGCCGGCCAAATCGGCCTAGGCCGACAACACCGATCTTCACGGCGGGCTCACGCTGGCGATTCGTCATCCGGTTTGCACAAGGCCGCCCGCGGATAGCACCGTCGATCTAACACGGCAATTACCTGATTCTCACTTCCAGTTGAGATTCCGCCGCAAGGTGGATTGATTACTCGCTTGCAGCGCGAAATCCGGGGCCGCGGAGCGCTCGCCCCGGCCGCTGGCCGGTGAACTTGCCCCCCTTCAGCACCAGCGTGCCATTGACGATGACATACTTCATCCCCACCGACAACTCGTGCGGGCTGGCAAAGCTCGCCCGTTCGCTCAATTGCTCGTAATCGAAGGCGATGACATCGGCCGCCAGCCCCTCGGAAATCCGGCCGCGATCGCGGGCCAGAATGTCGTTGGCCGCGGCGGCACTGGCCTGGGCGACGGCACGTTCCAGCGTCAAGGCGCCCAGATCGCGCACGTAATGCGACAGGAGGCGCGGAAACGAGCCAAAGGCGCGCGGGTGGGAAGCGATCCGCGACCCGCCAGCCGGGCCCACGTCGGTGCAAAATGAAACGAACGGCTGCTGCATGGCGAGAATCTTGTTGGCGTCAGTCATGCTTTCCGGTAGCGCAAAGGCGCCGCTGCGAACGAGAGTAAAAAATGTTTCCCACGGGTCTTCGCCGCAGGCTTGGGCGATTTCCGCGACGCTCTGCCCGGCGAGCTTCTCATAGCGCGGATCCTGCGCCTGACCGATCACAACTTTGCTCCAGTCCTGGCCGACGTGCCGATACCAGTTTTCCCAGCCGCCCGTCGTTTCCATCTCTTTGCGAATCTCCGCGCGCACCGCTGCGTCCTTCAGTCGCTCCTGGAAACGCCCCTCGCCATCCGCAAAGTGCCGCGGGTGGATGAATGCCGCTATTCCCAGCCCATTGTGGACATAAGGATAAATGTCGGCCGTCACCTCGTGCCCGGCAGCCCGGGCCGCGAGGATCTTGGCGATCGCCAGGGGCATTTTTCCCCAGTTCCGCCGACCGGCGGTCTTCAAATGGAAGATGTGGACCGGCGTCTTACCGCGGCGGCCAATCTCGAGCGCTTCATCGATCGCCTCCTCCAAGCGATCCCCTTCGTTGCGCATGTGGGTGTAATACCGGCCGCCGTACTGGCCGGCGACTTCCGCCAGCGCGGCGATTTCCTCGGTGGACGCATAGACCGCTGGGGGATAAATGAGTGCCGTCGAGACTCCGACTGCGCCGGCCTCCATCGCTTCGCGCACCAATTCCTTCATCCGCTGCATCTCTTCTTCGCTGGGACGCCGATCGGCGTCGCCAAGCACGATGCGGCGGACCTGCGTATGCCCCACGGTCTGCGCGAAGTTGATCGGCAATCCTTTCACCTCGACGACTTGAAAATACTCCGCCATCGTCCGCCAGCCGCGCTGGCGGCCTTCTTCCTCGCTTAGAGGAGCGGCAGAAATGCCCTCGCCGGCATTGATCGTCGTGATGCCTTGCGTTAGCAGGTTGATGGCAGTTGCCGGATCGCCGAGCATGGGCGTTGCCGTTTGCCCCATCATGTCGATGAACCCCGGTGCGACAACGAGTCCGCTGGCATCGATCACCTCTTTGCCATCGGCGGCATCGATGTGGCCGATTTTCGCAATCTTGCCGTCGCGAATTCCCAGGTCCCCGCGATACCAGGGGGCGCCGCTGCCATCGACGATGCGGCCACCTTGAAGCACGATCTCGAACGCCTCTTCCGCCGCACATCGCCGCGGCAGAAGCAAGGCGGACGCAATCGCCGCTGCCAAGAAAAACGCACGTCGGTTCGATAACATAGGAGCGTTCACAGCAGGTTTCCTCAAAGGTGCAGGGATTGGCCAGTAGTTGCGGCGGCAGCGGATCGACTGGCCCACTGTAGCAGCCAATATTCGTCGCCGCTGCCCACCCTTAATCGACCTGCTTCAGCCTTACGTCGAGACAAGTTCCGCAACCGTTCGCTCCAGAAGCGGCTGGCCGCCGAACTCCATGCCGAGCGAACGAAGTTTCTCCGTGACGATCTGGTTCTTTGGCGCGGTTTGACTGCCGAGGATTTCGGCGCTGCTGCCGGAAAACTGCCTGGCCAGATGGGCAACTTCCCATTCCGATACGTATCGGTCGCAGCAGTTGAACGCCTGGCCGGCGATTGCCTCCGCCTGAGCATTGAGCAGCACCTCCGCGGCTTTCGCCACGTCGGCCGCATGCACCTCCTTGCCGCCCCGTTGGCATGCCACGCTCTTGCCGCTGGCCACTGCCTTAACCAGGTCGAACCATTTGCTGTCTTGCGGCGGATGAGCCACGCCGTACACGCCGCTGGGCCGCAGCGCGCAGATCGGATAGCCGTCGCCGAGTCCAAAGCTGTAGACGAACTGCTCGATGGCCGCCTTATGGGCTCCGTAGTGGCTCGTTGCCCAAGTCGGATGCGTTTCGTCGAGCGGATGATCTTCGAGGATCTTCTCGTGGACGGCACACGTTGAAATGAAGATGAACTTGCCAACGCCAGCTTTCCGAGCTGCTTCGATCAACCGCAGTGAACCAATGACATTTCGCTCGACAAATTCGATGAGGTCCCCTTCGGCACCGCGGAAGCCCGTTCCCGGGCGCCACAGCGCGGCGTGCACCACCGCATCACAGCCGGCGACAAGCGACGGGGACGCCCGCTCGTCGTTGAGATCGCCCTGGAGCCACTCGACGGCTGAAGCGACGTCGTCCAGGCCGGACCGATCGCTGGACGGCCGGTACCAGGAGCGCAGCGAGTGCCCGGCCGCTGAGAGGCGGCGAAGGATGTAGCGGCCGATGAAGCCGGTGGCTCCGGTGAGGGCGATCTTCATGGGGACACGGTTGTCGAAGGATCACATCGATGAAAAGGATGAGAAGCCCGCAAAGTGCTCGTTATCAATTCACACGCCTGTTGTCTCACGAACCCTCGAACTGCAACGATTCGCCCGGCAGCACATTCTTTATCCCTTCCGCAAAGTGCCGAAGGTGGTGGTCAAGACGTCCTTGAGCAAGCTGCTGTCGTTGGAATGGACCACGAACCGCGAGCCCTGCTTGATCGTGCGAAGTTGCTGCTCGACCTTGCCGAACCACGAGCCGGCGGGAATGTGGCGTTTTTCCCCGGCGTCGATGACTTTCTGGACCAGCGCGATGAAGTCGGGGTGGTCGTACTCGTTGGGGATCCCCATGTTGGTCGTCAAGTCGTTGGGACCGATGAACAACGCACTGACGCCGGGGATCGCGCAAATGGCATCCAGGTTCTCGACCGCGCGCACCGATTCGATCATCGGCACGAACATCGTATCGGCGCATTTCTCTTCGGTCACATAACGCCGCGTCTTGTCGCTGGGCCAGCGGCCTTCGCTGATCACGCGCTGGAGCGCCTCGCCTTTGAGCGGCCGGTAGACCGCGGCCGCTGCCAGTCGCTTGAGTTGTTCGACGTCTTCGGCGTACGGAACCACGACACCGTCAAACGCGTCGCACACCTTGGCTACGTCATCCGCATCGCGGCTGTGCGTCCGGGCGAGACAGGCGATGCCTTTCGCGGCCAGGGCGTACCGCAGCGGCAGGAAGTCCGCGATGTCAAGCGCGTTGTGCTCGGCGGTGACGATCACGAAATCGATCGAATTGTCGGGAATGAAGTCCACGATCGCCGGCACCACGGCATGTTGAATCAGCGTGCCAAAGACGGTATGGCCGTGGATGAGCTTGTCTTTGAGGATCTTGGCGGGCCTAGCCGGCTTCGCGCCAGGGATCGGTGGTGGGTTCATCGTGCTGGGCCCTTAACGTTTCAGCGGAACGCGAGCCAGATAAATGTTGGCGGCCCCCTCGTGCGACGAGTAATAGCTGATGACCATTTCGTCGCCGACGAGTACCACTTCCGGGTAAGAACAATCGCCGCCGGAGGGGAGCGTACAGTAGAGCGTCGGTTTGCCGTCGGCATAGGTGTAGATTGCCGTGCCCGTCTGCCTGGCGCTGTCATCCATGGTCCGCGAGAACAGATAGGTCACGCCGCGGAACGTGTGAACGCAGTGTCCCGAAAGATGAATCCCGGCCGGCCGCTGTTTCCATGCCTGGTAGGGAGGTAAGGACTCGACGATGTGCCCCGCAGCGCTGTACTTCGTGCGGAGAAACCCGGTCAGCGTTTCGCCGGGACCGGCGACGAGCGTGGTCTCGCTCTCCCAGTTGCCGGCGCGGATCGTGGAGATTTTCTTCCAGTCAATGCCGTCCGGTGACTCGATGAGATGGACCTCGCGTCCCTTGCCCCCCTCGTTGCCTTCCGCCTTTTTGTGGCTCGTCGCGAGATACTTGTCGCCGAATTTCAGCGGTTTCCACAGGATGAACCGCGGCTGGTACACAGCCTGCGGCTTGCTCCAGCGCTCGCCATCGGAGGTAAACGTGACGTACGCAGTGAGGTCCGCTCCCTGCAGCGAGTTCACGTACATCATCAACCGGTCGCCGACGACGAGAAACTGGGGGTCGCGATCATCGGGCAGGATGTTGAACCGCCGTACCTCTGTCCATTTCTCGGTATCCTTTGAGCGGAGCAGCACGATGTCCGCTTCGCCATAGCCATGAGATGGTGCACTGCGGAAGGCGAGGTAATAGAACTGCTGGAAGCGGATCAGAGCCGTGAAAGCATTGTGCTTACCGTCCGAGAAGAGCTTGCGCACCGACGTCGGCTCGACCGTTTGGGCGGAAACAGGGCCAGTCGCCAGCGAAAGTCTCAGAGTGAAGAGAACAATCAGACCCACGGGTACGCTGGGCCGACAACTGCGACGTGGAAACATCATTGAGGGATCCCTTCCGGCTGTCACCGAGGGCGAACACCTTGTCCGTCTGCTCGGCTTATCATTTGGCACGAATGGACAGATCGCAAGCCTCCCCCTCGAAGTTTCCAACCCTCATCGCCGCGGGCGCTCGCCGTTACACTCACGATTGCCGTCGGCCGGCCGATGGGAACGGCTCACTCTGGCACACGGCGATTCAAATGCCTGTCGAGGAATTCGTACGCTTGACGCCGGGCCTCATCGGGAAAGTCGTGCGGCGCGTCGGGATAGATGGCTGCCAGGTGGTCTTGTTTCCCCAGCAATCGATAAATCGGTCTGGCGGCCGAAATCGCGTCACGGACGCCGCCAACGTCGAAGTCATCGTCCCGGCTGCAAGCACTGGCCAGGACGGGACGGGGCGCCAGGACGGCCAGAATCTCGGGGAAATCAAACGGCACTTGCCTGGCGTCGCTACCAAACTCGCTGGCGATCCGCGGCATATAGCGGGGGCCTGTCCAACTCGGCACGTCATCCTTGACGAACGTTGAAAAGCCGCAGCTCGACACGATCACCTTCAGCCGCGGCTCGACGGCGGCAGTGAACAACGCATTGTGCCCGCCTAGCGAATGGCCGATGACGCCGATCCGCTCCGGATCGACCTCGGCCAGCGACTGGAGCACATCGACCGCTCGCACATTGTCCCACACGGCCTTGGCCGACGGCTCGCCGGTCGGAAACAAACGACAAGCTCAACACGAACGCGAGCAGCACCGAGACGCCTGCACAGCAATTGCAGAATGGTTGCCGCAAGATAAGCAGAGCGGACAGTGAGAATCTTTGGCCGCGAGCAAAGGCGCGATACCAGACGACCAGCACTGCCAACGGCAGTAGCAGCGCGACGTAGCTTGGAGGGATGCCGAACATGCCCCAGATTCTACCCGCTGGCGCACCAAAATGGCGTCTGTCGCTCAGGCGAGGCGCCGTACACTGGCCGCAAGAGGAGCCCGCCCATGTTCCGGTTTTCGATTCGCGAACTGCTGCTGCTGGCGGCTAGTGGCTCTGAAGAGAGGCAGAGAGATGGCGGGGTGAGTAGTCTGAAGACGGTGTCATCAAAGACGCCTCGCAGCGAAGTTGGCGCTTCGCTGCGAGACTTGACCGTCCAGGAGACTGACCTCCTGTGGGCC
>DATKDU010000531.1:0-5266 GCA_035512595.1 Pirellulaceae bacterium | reverse complement strand
AGGAGCGCCAGCCAGTTGCCGCGATCAATTCGAGCTCGCGCAGCCCAACGGGACGAAACAAAAACATTCCGCGAGTCCTCATCGCTTTGATTCCACTGCTTCAATCAGCCGGGCGAGTGCTTCCACTCCTTGGCTGAGCTGGGCCTCGCGCCCCTTTCCAAGGAGGAGCGCCTTCTTCGCCTTCTCAAGTGTCTTTGTGGGCGGAATCTTGCCCCCGTCGAGCAGGTTGTCGTAGGCGTCCGCCATCTTGATCCCCCGCACCTGCCACGGCGAACGGTCGAGCACCTCGAAGAACGTTCGCTCTCGCTCTTCCTCCGGCAGGCGGGAGTCTTTGGTCAGTGCCGCCACGTAGCGGGCCACTTCCGGGCTGAACTCCGCCGCCAGGTCGTCGAAATCGGTCGTCGTGTCCTCGATCGTGTCGTGCAGCACGGCGGCGGCGAGCGTCTGCTCGTCGTCAATGTCGAAGGCGGTCAGCAGCGTCAGCGCGACGCGGACGGGATGAGCGATGTACGGAGTTGCGCCGTCTTTGCGGAACTGCTGGCGGTGGGCGCGGGCGGCAAACGAAACGGCACGGTGCACAAGGGGGGTCATGGATGCTCCAATTCCAAGGGAGATTTCAGGGCAACCGAAGGTTCACCGCACATTTCGTCCAGGATACATTTTGTCAGGAATTCCGCCATGCTCACCACGCGTTTGTCGGGCAGGAGAGAATCCAGTGGCAAGCGGCGGACTGGCTTGCTATCTTGTGCCCCATGAATCAAGCCGCCGCGCCACCGCCCGATCCGGCCCAGCATCACGACGAAGAGCATCCGGAGCTTTCGGCCCGCAATGCCCGCTCGGGACTCTGGCTCTTTGCCGTCTATCTGGCGGCGTACGCCCTATTCATCCGCCTGGTGGCGGCATCGCCCGAAACGATGGGCTGGGTGACGCCGCTGGGAGTCAACCTGGCGATCGTGTACGGCCTGGGTCTGATCGTAGGCGCCATCGTGTTGGCATTGGTCTACATGTGGATGTGTAAGCGGAACGCGGATCGGTTCGCGGGGGAGGCTCGCCATGATCTATGAACCGTCCGCGCTGGCGATGGGCGTCTTTGCTTTCTTTGTCGCCATCGTCCTGGGCATCAGCTTCTATCTGGGCTCCAAGGCGAAATCGGCCAAAGGTTATTACGCCGCCCACGGCGAGATTCCGTGGCTGGTCAACGGGGTCGCCTTTGCCGGCGATTACCTGTCGGCCGCATCGTTCCTCGGCATCTGCGGGATGATCGCCTTCTACGGTTACGATGGGTTTCTGTACTCCATCGGATATCTGGCCGGCTGGGTCGTCGCGTTGCTCGTCATCGCCGAACCGCTGAAGCGCTTGGGAAAATATACGTTCGCCGACGCGCTCGACTCCCGTTTCCAGAGCAAGGGGATTCGCGTCACGGCGGCAATCAGCACGCTGGTCGTGAGCATTTTTTATCTCATCCCGCAGATGGTCGGGGCAGGAGCCTTGATCAAGCCGCTGCTAGGACTGTCGTCGCTTTTTGGATTGAATCCTGACTACGAGTCGCCGGTGGGAGTCGTGCTGGTGGGCGTCGTGGTGATTGTGATCGTCGTGACCGCCGGGATGGTCAGCACGACGTGGGTGCAGTTCCTCAAGGGGGCGCTGCTGGTGGTGTTTTGCACGGTATTGACGGGGATGATCCTCGTCCGCGGACTTTCGACGGCGCCCCCGCATCAGCAGCACGAAAGCTCCCGTTTCCGTCCCTTTCACCGCGAACTGGCACAAGCTTACTACGACGCTCATCCGGAGCTGGAAGTGCTGCCGGAAACCGGTCCCTGGCAGGACACGCCGTACGTGCGGCTGCGCAACACCCAAACGGGGGAGCTGAGCATCTGGTGCAAGCGGGACAATTACATGTTCAGCCCGTTCGAAAACAAGGTACACAAGGCGGCTCTCATCGACAGGGCGCAGTACGTCATGGTCGCGGCGGACGGCAAAACGATCGTCATCAACGGCCTGGAGAAGGGATCTAAGGGAGGAGACTTTCACACGGTCGGCCAGGTCTACCAACTGAACATGGCCGGCCCGGGCGGGGCCACCAAAGTGAAAGACACCGGTCCGCTCGATCCGCTCTCGTATCTGGCAACGATCCAAAACAGCACGCTGGTCCTGTGGGAAAAAGACCCGGAGATCGAAGACGCCGACGGCTCGAAGACGACCGTCTATCAGCCGCGCCTCACCAAAGGACGCGACGTCTTGCTGCCGGGCGGCAGCCCCACCTTCGCCGGGCTGCGGCAGGGGGAGGTGATGAAAAAGCTCGACTTCATCTCGCTGATGCTGGCCCTGTTTGCCGGCACGGCGTCGCTGCCGCACATTCTGATCCGCTATTACACCGTCAAGGACCAGGCCTCGGCCCGCAAGAGCACGATGGTGGGCATCGCCAGCATCGGCTTTTTCTACGTGCTGACGCTGTTCCTCGGCCTGGGCGCGATGACCAGCGGGGCGCTCGATCCAACCAACAGCAACATGTCGGCGCCGCTGCTGGCCCGCACGTTTGGCGAGCTCCCCTTCGCCGTGATCAGTGCGATCGCATTCACCACGGTGCTGGGAACCGTCAGTGGATTGATCCTGGCAGCCAGCGGCGCCGTCGCCCACGATCTGTTGACCACGTTTCTCAAGTGGGAAATGACCGACTACGAGAAAGTCCGCGCCGGCAAGCTGGCGGCAGTCGTGGTCGGAGTCATCGCCATTGCCCTGGGGATCGTTTTCGAGAAGTTCAACGTCAACTATCTCGTCGGCTGGGCGTTCAACATCGCGGCCAGCGCCAACCTGCCGGCACTCGTCATGCTCTTGTTCTGGAAAGGAACGACCAAGCAGGGGATCACGGCCTCGATCGTCGTGGGCCTGTTCGGCTCGCTGGCCTGGATTCTGGCCAGCGGAGAGGCTTACATGAACGTTTACGGACTAAAGCCCGAGGCAGCGCTCGTCCCCTTCTCGCAGCCGGCACTGGTGACGCTGCCTCTGTCGTTTGCCGTGCTGGTGCTCGTGTCGCTGATGACGCGGGCGCGGAAGTAATCCGCGTTCACGTTGCCAGCAATCCGAGACATCCCAGCCCGTAAAACGAATACTCCACGTCGTGGGCTGGGTCCCATGCCGCGCCGTGAAAGCCCCCTTCCTCGCGGGCCAAGGAGCGAGCGAACCGTTCGACGGCGGCCGTGTCGATATCGCTGGCGCCGCCGAGATCCTGAAGCGTCAAGAGGCCCGTGAAGGTGCTCAATAGGTCCGCGATCGGAATCCGCGTGTTGGCTCGCAGGCCCCCTTCGTCGGTTTGCATGTCGGCGAGGAAATCGATCGTGTCCAGACGCGTGTTCTCATCGAGTTGGTTCAGAATGCGCAGCGCTCCGATGGCGGCCGCCGTCGGATTCGTCCCGGCCCGCTTGCTGGCCCGGATTTCGCGAAAGCCTCCTTCGTCAGCCTGTTGCGATTGCAAGAACTTGACGATCGCCGCCGGGTCGCGCGGGTCGCGGCCGATGAGCTGAAGGCACAGCAGCACCAGAAACGTGTGGTACGTGCTGCTGGCGTTTCCTTCCGGCCCCTTGGCGTAGCCGCCGTCGGCTCGCCGCAGCGATTCCATCGACGCGGCCACCGCATCGCGCCAGTTCGCGTCGGCACTGGCAAAGATGTCGATGCCGGCGGCTGACTGAATCAGCATCCCGCCGTAGATCAGCGACAGAAAATCGACGATCGACTCCTGCCCCTTCATCCGCGACTGGAGGAACTTCGCTGCCATTTCCGCTGGCTCGCCGTACAGATCCCCCAGGATTGCCAGCGAACGCAAAGCAAAGCCGGTGTAGTACAGGTCGCTCCCTCCTTCGCGGCCGGCAAAGCCGCCGTCTTCGCGCTGCGCGGAGAGCAGGTACCGCGACTGCCGCCGGCGAAATTCCTCCGGCAATTGCGCGATGCCGGTGGCCAGGCGGAGGGTCAGCTCTTCAAGATATGTCGGCATCAGGTCCTGTGTGCCGTCGAGACTCAAAAGGCGACGACAATCGCTAGTTCGCTAAGCGGTCTTGTGGGTCGCCAGCAGTTGGCGAATGGCTGGGAGCAGATCCTCGGGTACTGTCACTACGGCTTGCCCCGCCTGCTCGCTCGCAGCGGCCTCATCCTCGGCCACCTGTTCGTCTTCGCTCAGCCCCTCGTAATGAGCAAGCAGTCGTTGGACTCGCTGTTCGTCCCAGCCAGGGGGAAACTTTGATTGGCTCATCGTCTTTTCCTCCGGCGCCTGCGGCGCCGATACGCTTGCAGCGGTTTGCCGCGAAGGTCGAATGCCGTCACCACGAACACGCTTCCGGGTTCCGGATCGGGAACATAGATCACCCTCAAGTATCTTCCGGATGCCGTTTGCCCCAGTGCTTGCCTTGAATCCTCGCGTCCTGGAACGTCCTCGCCGGCATGACGTAGGACAAACTCCACTTCATCCTCAGTGACGCCGTGTTCGTAAATGTGAGGTTCGCCTGACTCGGGGTCGATGTAGTAGCGAACCTCCATCAGGAATCTCCGCTAAAGGCTCTAATCGAAGTATAGCAACCATTTTTCCAGCAGCCAAAGCTGGTGGCCAACAAAGGCGGGCTGAAGCCGGCCAGCCGTCAAGCACGGGCGGAGTGAACACGCAGCAAACTTGCCAGCCGAAAGTCCCACTTTACCGGCTTCCACCCGGATCCATCGATTTCAAAGCCGTCGTCATGGATTCGCTTGTCCTGGTTGCGCTCCTTGAACAGTGATTCTGCTTCGACAATTAAGGGACTAATGTCGCGTCGATTGGTCATGGCTTCGACCAATTTGGGATAAAAAATCCAGTAGCGTTCGAGGTCTTTCAGTTTGCGGTTGTAGTTAAGGCGGTAGGGTCGGTTCCTCAAGAAGTGCCGGATCGCGCACGTGTACTCATCCCAAAACGGCGATGAGAGGTTTCTGACGCTGTCATGTTCGGCAAGCTCGCAGAATCGGGTTGCTTGAGGTGCTTGCCTTTTTGTGGACAGTCCAACTCCTTATTCTCCAAGGAAAAGGAAAGGACGTCCAATGCCCCATCCGAAGGGAAAGGCCAAGACCCGACAGCGTCGATTCTTCTCCGAGGAGTTCAAGCAGGAGGCCGTGCAGATGCTCCTGGATGGGCATTCCGCTGCCTCCGTGGCGGAGCGGTTGGGGCTGGCAGGACCCAACGTGCTCTACCGCTGGAAGAGGGATACGCTCCGCCGAGCCGGTCCGGCAGCGCGCTCGCTTGGGGAACGCG
>DATKDU010000530.1:0-17361 GCA_035512595.1 Pirellulaceae bacterium | reverse complement strand
TCCTTGCTATCGGCATCGCCGCGCTTGATCTCGAAGCGGCCGAACATCTGCCGATATTCCGGCCCGTGCTCGATCTCGAACTCGTACAGCCCGGGCGAAAGCTCGAGGATGATCTTGCCGTCAAACGTGAAGTGGTCGTGCCAGTTGGGAACATTCGGCGCCTTGACCGGCCGGCCGCGCTCGTCTTTGAGGTGCATGCGGACGGCCAGCGGCTCCTTCGTCTCTTTGTCGATGACGCGGATTTCCAGTTCCCCTTTGCCTTGGGCGGCTGAAATGCCCGTGAGCGGCCCGAGCAGGAGAACCGCGGCAGCAATGGTCCATTGGACTCTCATGGGGGTATTCCGCGAAAAAAACGAGCATTATTCCTTCCTTGAGTCTAGCATCGACCAAGCGCCGCCGCGTTCGTAGAATCACAACGTAGGACAGGTTTTCAACCTGTCAAAGCGAACCTTGGACAGGTTGAAAACCTGTCCTACCAACACCATGGCCCAAGACTACTACGACATCCTCGGCATCAGCCGCAGCGCCTCCGCGGACGAGATCCAGAAGGCGTACCGCAAGCTGGCGAAAAAATATCACCCCGACTTGAACCCTGACGACAAGGCCGCCCAGAAGAACTTCAAGGAGGTCCAGCAAGCCTACGACGTCCTCAGCGACGACAAAAAGCGGCAGATGTACGACCAGTTTGGCCCGGCCTTCGAGCAGGCGGGGCAGGGGGGGTGGTCGGGGCAAGTGCCGCCCGGTTTTGAAGGGGTCGATTTTTCGCAAATGTTCGGCGGCGGCCGCAGAGGGGGGGGCAGTGCCGGCCCGTTGCCCCCCGATCTGGAAGAACTGCTCAAGCAATTCACGGGCGGAGGCGGCTTTGGCGGCGGGTTCGAAGGAGGACCCCAGCCGCGCCGCCGCTCGCGCCGCGGGCCGACTCCCGGCGCCGACTTGCAGCACGACCTGGAAGTGCCGTTTCCCACCGCCGTGTCGGGAGGCGAAGCGACGATCCGTATCCGGCGGCCACACGGCGAGGTCGAAACCATCACCGTCAAGATCCCCGCCGGCATTGAAGACGGCAAGTCGATCCGCCTGCGAGGGCAGGGGGAGCCGTCACCCAACGCTGGCCCGGCTGGCGACTTGCTCGTCACGATCCACGTGGCTCAGCATCCGCATTTTCGCCGCGACGGCCTCGACCTGACCGTGGAGGTGCCGGTCACGCTGGCGGAAGCGGCGCTCGGCGCCAAGGTCGATGTCCCCACGCCGCACGGCACGATCACCATGACCGTTCCCGCGGGAACTTCGAGCGGGAAGAAGATCCGCGCCAAAGGCTACGGCATTCGCACGAAGGATGGAGAACGGGGAGACCTCTATGCCGAAATCCAGATTGCCGCGCCCAAACAGGTTGACGAAACGAGTGCCGACTTGATCCGCAAGCTGGAAGCACGGCTCAAGCAGAATCCGCGTGAGGAACTGTCGTGGTGAGCTCGACCAAAGCTGTCCGCTCGCTCCGCGAGTGGAGAGTTCGCACTGCCATGGCGGCAATTCTGGCGTGGATGATCGTGTTTCAGTCGTCCGCTTGGGCTGAGCAAAAACTGCCGCTGATCCGGCGGCTCGACGGTCCGACGCGGGCCAAGGTTCTGGCAACATTGGCAGCGCTGGTGATTCTCGGCTTCGCCATGGTCGCTCTGACGTGGCTCGGCGCCCGCGTCGCGCGACGATATATGAAGGGATCGTCGTACCTGCGACCAACGTCTCGTCCCGAGAAGAGCGATTGGTCTCCCCAGCCGCTGATGCCGGGGGACCAACTGGCCGAAGAACCGGACGACGAAGGCGGGTCGTAGCGATGAGCGACCAGCGATTTCCCAAGGAGCTTCGCATCCGCCGCCAGGCGGACTTCGATCGGGTCTATAAGGCGCGGGCTTATGCGGCCGACGACGTGCTCGTGGTGAATGGGTGCGCCAACGGACTGGATGTTCCACGGCTCGGATTGAGTGTTTCGAGGAAAGTTGGCAGCGCGGTGGAGCGCAATGCCTGGAAAAGGCGAATTCGCGAAGCGTTTCGACTTGCCCGAACCACACTTCCGGTGGGGGTCGATTTGGTCGTCCGCCCCCAAAAGGGAGCCGCGTGTAACTTTGAGGCCATTTCGCGGTCGTTGCCGGCTTTGGCCAGCCGCATCGCCCGAAAATTGGCCGCCGGTCCACGGGGCGTGGAAAAAGAGCCGCGGACATGACGCTCCTTCGATTCTTGGTGCGATTGCCTGGGCAAATCCTGATTGCCCTCGTACGAGTTTATCAGTGGACGCTGAGCCCGCTGATTGGCCGCCAATGCCGCTTCCAGCCGACCTGCAGCAACTATTTCATCGGTGCCGTGGAGAAGTACGGGGCAATTCGCGGGTCGCTGAAGGGAATCTGGCGGATTTGCCGCTGCAATCCGTACTGCCAGGGTGGTAACGATCCGCCGTAAGAAATGGGGCGGGCGGGACGCCTGCCCCACATGGCGTTGCGGGGCAGCCTATGGCCGGTAAAATGGGACGTTTCCCTCCAGCAGACAGGATGCCGCCATGGCCCAGTGCGAGTTTTGCGACAAAAAAAAGAGCGTCGGCAACCAGATCGAAACCCGCGGCAAGGCCAAGTACCTCGGCGGCGTCGGCACCAAGGTCACCGGCATCACCAAACGCGTGTTCCGGCCGAATTTGCAGCGCGTGAAGGTGACCACTCCCAACGGCACCAACAAGACCGTCGTCATTTGCACGCGGTGCCTCAAGAAGGGGATCGTTCGCAAGGCGGTGAAAGCGGCCCCGTTCAAGCTGCCGGTGGGACATCAGGCGAAGGCACCGGCGGGCAAGGGTGCGCCGGCAGCGAAGAAGACGCCGGCGAAGGCGGGGAAGTAGGGCAGGCTTCCTGCTGTCGTAGGACAGGTTTTAAACCTGTCCTTGGCGAACTGGACAGGTTGCAAACCTGTCCTACGAGGGAGCCATGACTCTGACCCGCGCCGATGTCGAAAAGGTGGCCCTGCTTGGCCGGCTGTTGCTGACCGAGGAGGAGATTACTTCGATGACCAGCCAACTCGGCCGCGTGCTGGGTTATGTCGAGCAGCTTGGCGAGCTCCAGACCGACGACGTGCAGCCGATGGCCCACGCGATGGAGATGCACAACGTCTTCCGCGACGATGCGATGAAAGCCAGCCTGCCGCGGAGCGAAGCGCTGGCCAACGCGCCGAAGCGCGATGAGGAGTGCTATCGAGTGCCGGCGGTCCTAGGGGAGTAAGCCGAGCCAGTATCCAATGCGGTACGTCATTGCGGAAACCGACGACCAGTTTGACCGGATTTTTCACGATACTGGAGTGATCGCAGAGTTCGCCAACGAGGAGCAAGAAAAGAAGTATATGGATGTCGATTCGGCGTTGATTGAGGCGATCAAGAACACGTGCCAAGAGCTGGTAACCGACAATGAGGAGGTGGTCCATCACATTGAGGACTGGTGGCCAAATCACACTCGTTATGTTGAGTGCAGTGTGTCCGCATTTGACGTGCGACTAATCCGCAGCCTCCATGCCCTTCTGATCGGCAAATATGACTGTTGGCGCATTCAAATCGTTGTTTACGAAGGCGGTACGCAAATCGGTTCTATTGTCATTGGATCGCAGTGGTCCTTGGTCGATCGAGCGCTTTTCGAAAGAGCTCAGCTGACACTCGACGACAATGCGTGAACACAGCACTCGGCACTCGCTTATGTCCTTGATTCAGACCTCTACCACCGAGCTTCTCCGCGACCTGTCCGCCCGCAAAATATCTTCCGTCGAGCTGACGCGAGCCTATCTCGACCAGATTGCGGCCCGCGACGGCCAGATCAAAGCGTTTCTGCACGTCGATCCCGACCGGGCGTTGGCTCAGGCAAAAGCGATCGACGAGCGGCGGGGCAGGGGGGAGGCGGTCGGCAAGCTCGGCGGACTGCCGGTGGCGATCAAGGATGTGATCTGCACCAAAGGGCAGCGGACGACCTGCGGCAGCAAGATGCTCGAGAATTTTGTCCCGCCGTATGATGCCACCGTCGTCGAGAAGCTGAAGGCGGCCGATGCCGTCCTGATCGGCAAGACGAACATGGACGAGTTCGCGATGGGAGGCTCGACGGAGAACAGCGCGTATTTCAAGACGCGCAATCCGTGGGATACCGAACGAGTTCCCGGCGGCTCCAGCGGCGGCGCGGCGGCTTGCGTGGCTGCGTCGATGGCGCCGCTATCGATCGGCACCGACACCGGCGGCTCGATCCGCCAGCCGGCCGCATTCTGCGGCGTCACTGGACTGAAGCCGACCTACGGCCGCGTCAGCCGCTACGGCCTCGTCGCGTTTGCCAGCTCCCTCGACCAGATCGGTCCGCTGGGCGCGACGGCAGAGGATTGTGCGCTGGTTCTGGAAGTCCTCGCCGGCCACGATTCGCGCGATTCGACGTCGGCCGATGTGCCGGTGCCAAGCTACTCCGCGACGGTCAACCAGCCGCTGAAGGGGCTGAAATTAGGAATTGTTAAAGAATTCTTCGTTTCTGGACTCGACGGCGAGATCGAAGCGGCGGTCCGCGAGGCCGTGAAGGTTTACGAAAAGCTCGGCGCGACGGTCCATGAGCTGTCGATGCCGCACAGCAAATATGGCATTGCGGTCTATTACATCATCGCCCCCAGCGAGGCGTCGAGTAACCTAGCCCGCTACGATGGGGCCCATTACGGCTACCGCTGCGATGAGAAGCAGATGCTCGCGGACTTGGCGGCAGAAGAGCAGCGGCTCCAGGCGGCGGGAAACAAGAAAAAACTGGCCGATCTCGATACGCCGCTGATCCGCATGTACCGCCAGACCCGGGCCGAGGGTTTCGGCCCCGAGGTCAAGCGGCGGATCATGCTCGGCACCTACACGCTCAGTGCCGGCTACTACGACGCCTATTACCTCAAGGCCCTCAAGGTGCGGCGGCTGATCCGCGGCGACTACGACGCTGCATTTGGGCAGGTCGATTTCATTATCGGCCCGACGACGCCGTCGCCGGCCTTCAAGATCGGCGAGAAGACCGACGATCCGCTGTCGATGTACCTGGAAGACCTGTACACGGTCACCACGAACCTCGCCGGCATCGGCGGCATCAGTATTCCCTGCGGAATGACCCAAAGCGGCCTCCCCATCGGTCTGCAACTGCAATGCCGGCCATTTGACGAAGAGCGGCTCTTGCAGGCGGCGGCCATGTTCCAGCGCCAGACGGATTGGCATACGAGGAGGCCGGCCCTGTCATGAGCGACTTCAAGTACGACCTCATCATCGGCCTGGAAACCCACGTTCAGCTTTTGACCAAGTCAAAGCTGTTTTGCGGGTGCAGCACGAAGTTCGGCGCGGCGCCGAACACGCAGACCTGCCCCGTTTGCACGGGAATGCCGGGGAGCTTGCCGGTGATGAACCGGCAGGCGTTTGCGCTGGGGCTGAAGACGGCCATTGCGCTGAACTGCGAGATTCCAGAGTTCACCAAGTGGGACCGCAAGAACTACTACTATCCCGACCTGCCCAAGGGTTATCAGATCAGCCAGTACGACCTGCCGATGAGCCAGCGCGGGTGGCTGGAGATTCACGATCCCAAAGGTGAGTTTGAGCCCAAGCGGGTCGGCATCATCCGGGCCCATCTGGAGGAAGACGCCGGCAAGAGCCTGCACGACGAAGCGGCCGGCAAGTCCGACACGCGGATCGATCTCAACCGCACCGGGACGGCACTCCTGGAAATCGTCTCCGAGCCCGACATGCGGAGCACCAAAGAAGCCCGGGCGTACGTCACCGAGCTGCGGCTCTTGCTCCTGTACCTCGGCGTCTCCGACTGCAACATGCAGGAGGGCTCGCTACGGATCGACGCCAACGTCAACCTCCATATCCACGCGCCGCAAGGAAAAGTCGCCACGCCGATCGTCGAGATCAAAAACCTCAACAGTTTTCGGTTCCTCGAGCGGGCGCTGGCGTACGAAGCCCAGCGGCAATATGCCGCCTGGCAGGAAACGGGCAAGACGATCAAGGACGCCCCCAAGCAGACCCGCGGCTGGGACGACGCCAAGGGAATGACATTTGCCCAGCGCGAGAAGGAAGAGTCGAGCGACTATCGCTATTTCCCCGATCCGGACCTGGTGCCGGTGATCACGCCGCGGGCTGAGGTCGAAAAAGTCCGCGGCGAATTGTGCGAGCTGCCGGCAGCCATTCGTCATCGACTCGAATTGAGCTACGGAGTCACAACGTACGACAGCGATGTGCTGGTAGGGCAGGGGAGGGGGCTGGTCGATTACTACGAGCAGGTGGCTCGGGCGGCCGGCGACGGCAAGAAGGCCGCCAACTGGGTCACGCAGGAGGTCCTCCGCGTCCTCAACGAGCAGTCGATCCCGCTGGAAAAATTCCCGCTGGCGCCCGGGACGCTGGCGGAGCTGGTGAAGGTCGTCGTGGCCGGCGAGCTGGAAGTGACGCGGGCCAAAGAGGTCTTCAATGACATGGTCGCCACCCGCCGCAGCGCCAGCGACTCCATGAAATCCCTCGGCATCGAAAAGGTCGATGAATCGGCCCTGGTCGCCATCTGCCGCGAGGTGCTGTTGGCGAACCCAAAGGTGGTCGCCGATGTCAAAGGGGGCAAACAGCAGGCGGTCGGCTCGCTGATCGGCCAGGCGAAGAAAAAGAATCCCAACGCTAACCCCAACGACGTAAGGCGGATCTGCCTGGAATTGATTGAAAAGGGGCTAGAATAGGAGAGACGCCACCTCCTATGCCTGCTGAGGTTCTTGCCATGTCCACCGTCGCCATCCGGAAATACTCCGTCGCCGAGTATCTGTCGCGCGAAGCCGTCTCCATCGTGCGTCACGAATACTACGGCGGCGAAATCTTCGCCATGGCGGGAAATACGCCGCAACACAACAAAATCCAGGGCAACCTCTATTATCGACTCAGGCAAGCGCTGGAGGGCTCGCCTTGCGACCCGTTTGGCAGCGACCAACGGATTCGCATCGAAGCGGTCAACTTGTTCACATACAGTGACGTCGTCGTGATTTGCGGCGAGTTCGAACTTGCGGCCGACGACCCCATGTCCGTCACCAATCCGCGGGTTATCTTCGAAATCCTTTCCCCCTCCACCGAGGCCTACGACCGCGGCGAGGAGTTCGAGTTCTATCAGCATCTGGCATCGCTGCAGGAATACATTCTGGTCTCGCAGGATCGAGCTCACGTGGACCGGTTCGTGCGCCAGCCCGACGGCGACTGGCGGCTGAGGCCGTTCACCGGCTTGGAGGACACGCTTGAAATCGAGTCGCTCAAGTGCCGCATTCCGCTGGCGCTCGTCTACGAGAACGTGAAGTTCGCGCCGCCGCTGGGCGTTCAGGACGCGGGTGTGAACAAAACAGACAATGGAACTACCCACTGATTGGAAGGCACAGTCGTGAAACGCGTTGGTTTGGTCGGTTGGCGGGGAATGGTCGGCAGCGTCCTCATGCAGCGCATGGCTGCGGAAAATGACTTTGCGCGCATTGAGCCCGTATTCTTCTCGACGTCCAGCGTCGGCGGGCCTGGGCCGAAGATCGGCGGCAAGGAAACGGGCAAGCTGCTCGACGCCAAGAGCGTTGAGGCGCTGAAAAGGATGGAGATCATCGTCACCTGCCAGGGGGGCGATTACACGAACGATGTCTTTCCGCAGCTCCGCGCGGCCGGCTGGAAGGGATACTGGATCGATGCCGCCTCGGCCCTGCGGATGAAGGACGACGCGGTGATCGTCCTCGATCCGGTCAATCTGCCGGTGATCAAGGACGCACTGAGCCGCGGCATCCAGAACTACATCGGCGGCAATTGCACGGTCAGCCTGATGCTGATGGCGATGGACGGCCTGTTCAAGGCGGGGCTCGTCGAGTGGATCACCAGCATGACCTACCAGGCGGCCAGCGGGGCAGGAGCCCAAAACATGCGCGAGCTGGTGGCACAGATGGGAGTGGCTTACGGCTCGGTGAAGGAACTTCTTTCCGATCCGGCATCAGCCATTCTGGAAATCGACCGCCGCGTCGCCGACACACTCCGCGGCGATGCCTATCCGACGAAGAATTTCGGCGTGCCGCTCGCCGGCAGCCTGATTCCCTGGATCGACAAGGACCTGGGCAACGGCCAAAGCAAGGAAGAGTGGAAGGGGCAGGCCGAATCGAATAAGATCCTTGGCCTTTCCAGCGACAGCACGATCCCCGTGGACGGCGTCTGCGTCCGCATCGGCGCCATGCGCTGCCACAGCCAGGGTCTGACCATCAAGCTGAAGAAAGATGTGCCGCTGGCGGAGATCGAAGGATTGCTCGCCAGCGCCAACGACTGGGTGAAGGTCGTTCCCAACGAGCGCGAGCGGAGCATCCGCGATCTGACGCCGGCCGCCGTCACCGGAACGCTGAGCGTTCCCATCGGCCGGCTCCGCAAGCTCGACCTCGACAAATCGGCCAAGGGCCAATACCTGGCCGCTTTCACCGTCGGCGATCAGCTTCTATGGGGCGCCGCCGAGCCACTGCGACGGATGCTGAGGATTCTGCTGGAGCAAGCGTGAAACTGGACCTTTCTAGCTGCTGCGTCCGCGACTTCACGGCCGGCGATGCGGCCGCACTGGTCCGCTATGCCAACAACCGCAAAATCTCGCGCTACATGCGCGACCGCTTTCCGCACCCGTACACGCTTCGCGACGCAGCTTCTTTCATCGAGCACGTGCAACAGCAGAGCCCACCGACTGTGTGGGCCATCGACGTGGCCGGCCAGGCCGTCGGCTCCATCGGCCTGTTGCCCCGCAGCGACATCGAGCGAGTCAGTGCCGAGATCGGCTACTGGCTGGGCGAGCCGTTCTGGGGGCGCGGCATTATGACCGAAGCGCTCCAGGCCGTTACCGTGTGGGCCTTGAAGGACTTCCAGCTCACGCGAATCTACGCCCTGCCGTTTGCCACGAATGCCGCGTCCTGCCGCGTGCTGGAAAAGGCGGGCTACGTATGCGAGGGGAGATTGCAGAAGAGTGCGATCAAGGACGGGCAGGTTGTCGATCAGTTTATGTACGCCTGCATCGTCGGTGATGAGACGGTCCGGAGCATCGTCGAATGATGCTGGAAACGATTGCCATCCGTGAAGCCAGGCCGGGCGACATTCCGGAGATCAGCCGGCTGATCAGCGATTTGGCGGCTCGGTATATCGCCCACGAATTCACTGCCCAAGGGGCCGAGCAGTTGCTTTCCGCCATGAACGAGCGTGCCGTCGAAAGCTATTTCCAGCACGGCTACCGCTACCACGTCGCCGAGGCGGAAGGATCGCTGGCGGGCGTCGTGGCCACGCGGGACGAATCTCATCTATACCATTTGTTCGTGGCGGAAAAATATCAGGGGCGAGGATTGGCGACTCGGCTTTGGCATATTGCCCGTGACGCCTGCCTGGCGGCACACGATTGTTGCGAGTTCACGGTCAATTCCTCGCGCTATGCCGTGGGATTCTACGAGAAGCTGGGATTCGTGCGGCAGGCGGATTTTCAGGACGACAGGGGCGTTGTATCGATTCCGATGAAGATCTTGCTGCCGCGGCAGTAATCAACCCGTTTATGGACGCACGCGCTCCAGGTACGATAAGCAAGACACAGGAAAGTGAGGTGCCAGGTGTCAACACGCAAGTTATCGGCAGAAACAATCAAATTGATCGCGGACGAGCTGGCGCGGGGAAATTACCAAAACGAAGACGACGTCGTGCGGGAAGGGATGAAGGCACTAATCGATCGCAGGGAAGCAGTCGAAGGAATTCGCCGCGGACTGGCCGACATGAAGGCGGGGCGAGTGCGTTCTCGAAAGGCGTTCGACAAGGCCTTTCGCAAGCGCAACGACCTGGCATAGGTCATGAAATATCAGGTCATTGTACTACGCCAGGCGGAGGAAGACGTTCAAACGATCTTCGACTGGCTTGCCAAGCGTTCACCCCCAGGCGCTCGAAGATGGTACGAGGCATACGAAATGGCCCTGGACCGCCTGGAACATGAGGCGGAGCGATTCAGCTTCGCTCCGGAGCGGCAATTCTTTCCCGAGGCAATTCGGGAGTGCCTCTTCAAGACCCGCGCTGGGCGGCGCTACCGGATTCTATTCGTCATTGCCAAGTCACAGGTACAACAATTCGTCATGCCCGAGTAAATGCACCGGTTGTTTGGCCATGCGCACCTTCAAACTCATCCTGGCCTACGACGGCACCGACTTTGCCGGCTGGCAATGGCAGCCCAGGCAGCGGACGGTGCAGGGGGAGCTTCAGAAAGCGCTGCAGGGGATCACGCAGGAAAAAATTCATTGTACGTCCAGCGGCCGGACCGATGCGGGGGTCCATGCACTGGGGCAAGTGGTGAGTTTTGATTCGGAAACCTATCTGTCGCCGGCCGCACTCGCCAAGGCGCTCAATGCCGAGCTGCCGGAGGACATGCTGGTCTTCGAGGTTGTCCAGGCGCCGCTGGGGTTTCACGCCCGCGAACATGCCATCCGCAAGCGGTATCGGTACGTCATTCAGGACGGGCGGCTGCCGGATCTGTTCAATCGCAAGTACGTCTGGCACGTCTATCGGCGGCTGGATGTCGATGCCATGCGGGAAGCCGCGCGATCACTGGTTGGGACGCATGACTTTGCCAGCTACGAGTCGAGCGGTTCGCGGCGGCTTTCGACCGAGCGGACCGTCCACGACTTGCTCATCGAGCGGCGGCAGGCGGAATTGACCGACCGGGTCGTGATCGAGGTCGAGGCCGACGGATTTCTCTATAACATGGTCCGCAACATCGCCGGCACGCTTGTGGCCGTGGGCAAAGGGCAAGAGCCGGTCAGCTTTCCCGCCGACGCGCTGGCCAAAAAGGATCGCCGGGCCGCCGGCATGACCGCCCCGGCCCAGGGGCTGTTTTTGGTGGGAGTGGAGTATGGGACGGAAGAATTGCGGATTGCAGATTGCGGATTGCGGATTGACGACGACGATTCCGGGGTTGAGTAGACTAATTATTTGAAGTGTTGACGTGGCTGAGTTGGCGTCGTTCTCAATCCGCAATCCGCAATCTGAAATCCGCAATCGAAAAATGCGCATCGCCCACGTCATCACCCGCATGATCGTTGGCGGCGCGCAGGAGAATACGCTCCTCAATTGCCAGGACTTGATCCGCGACTACGGCGATGAGGTGCTCTTGATCACCGGCCCGGCACTCGGCCCGGAAGGGGACTTGCTCCAGCAGGGCAGGGGAGGGGAGGTCCCCTTGGCCATGGTCGATTCGCTGCGGCGAGCGATCAGCCCCGCACGAGACTGGAAAGCTTACCGTGAGATCAAGCGGGTCCTGCGGGAATTCAAACCGGACGTCGTTCACACGCACAGCGCCAAGGCCGGCATTCTCGGCCGGCTGGCGGCTTGGTCGCTCCAGGTGCCCGCAATCGTACATACGATTCACGGCGCACCGTTCGGTGCCTACGAACCGTGGCCGAAACGAACCTTCTATCAGGCGTGCGAGCGTTATGCCGCCGCCCGCTGCCATCACTTGATCAGCGTAGCTGACGCGATGACCGACCTGATGGTGGCCGCGGCCATTGCCCCGCGAAACAAGTTCACGACGATCTACAGCGGCATGGACGTCGAGCCGTTCTTGCATGCTGACGAGACACGCGAGCAAGTGCGGCGTGAACTGGGTTTCGAGCCGCAGCACGTCGTTGTCGGCAAGATCGCGCGGCTGTTCCATCTCAAAGGGCACGAGGACGTGATTGCCGCCGCAGGATTCCTTCGCAAAAACCATCCCAACCTCCGTTACCTGTTCGTCGGCGACGGCATCCTTCGCGAGCAACTCCAGAAGCGGATCGACCGCGCCGGCATGCACGACCTGTTTCGCTTCACGGGGCTGGTGCCGCCGGCGAGGATTCCGGCCTTGATCGGCGCGATGGATATCCTGGTCCATACAAGCAGGCGCGAGGGCCTATCGCGAGCGCTTCCGCAGGCGCTGATCGCCGGCAAGCCAGTGGTCAGTTACGACGTGGACGGGGCCCGCGAAGTCTGCATCGACAACGAGACAGGGTTTCTCGTTCGCTCGTGTTACTTTGACGGACTGTGGGAGCCCCTCGAGGATCTGAGCCAGGACGCGGCCCTCCGCCAGCGACTCGGTGCCGAAGGCCGGCGGCGTTTTACCGACCAATTTCGCCACGAAACGATGACTCGCCGCATCCGGGAGCTCTATGGACGGCTTCTGAACCGCCCCTAAGCCGCTGCGTTGGTCTGTTTCCTGCCGGCGGCCTGGTTTAGACTAGGGTCAGTCCGGCATTTGCCGATTGATTCCACCTTTCCAGCGAGCCGACCGACCTGTGACGAGAGCCCGCGACTTCTTGGGACCTTACCGCCTGGTGCGGCTGATTCGCGTCGGCAACACCTGCCAGGTGTGGGAAGCGGTCAAATCGGACGAGACGACGCGCTATGCACTCAAGGTGTTGCGGGAAGACCTGCGCAAAGACCGAGGGGAATTGGCGGCACTGAAGAACGAATTCGACGTCGGCGGGAAGCTGAAGCACGCCAACATCATCAAAATCTACGAGTACAACCGCGAAGGGGTCACGCCGTACGTGGTGCTGGAGCTGTTCGAGTACCCCAACTTGAAATTGCTGCTCCGACAGGGACATCAAACGCTGGCCTATCTCGTCCCCAAAATCATCGAACAAGGGGCCGAGGCGCTTTTTTACCTGCATGGTAAAGGCTGGGTGCACCGCGACGTGAAGCCCGACAACTTCCTGGTCAACGAGGAGGGGCACGTCAAGCTGATCGACTTCGCCATTTCCCAGCGCATCAGGAAAGGAATCTCCGCCCTGTTCAGCTTCCGCGGCGCAGTGCAAGGGACGCGCAGCTACATGTCCCCCGAGCAGATTCGCGGCAAAAACCTGGACGAGCGGGCCGACCTCTACAGCTATGGCTGCGTCGTCTTCGAGCTGCTCACGGGCAAGCCCCCCTATACAGGCACCACCGCCGACGATTTGCTCAATCGCCACTTGACCGCCGCCATACCTTCGCTGGTCGCGGCCAATGAGAACGTCACGCCGGAAGTGGCCAACCTGGTCCGCCGCGCGATGGCCAAGCGCCGCGAGGACCGCCACCGATCGATGTACGACTTCCTGATGGAGCTCCGCGGGCTGCGGGTCTTCAAGATCAATCCCAAGCCGCCGGCGGAAAAGATCATCCACTCAGGGGAGGTCAAAGCCAGCGTCGATGACCTGTTCAAGAACCCGTCGGGCAAGAAATCCTGACTCCTGACCCCTGACCCTCCGCATGTCCACTTCCACCGCCACTCCTGGCCTCGACTTCGAGCAGCCGATTCTGGACCTGGAATCGCGCCGCCGGGCGCTGGAGCAGATTTCCCAGCGTTCGGAGGCCCAAGAGGAAGAGCTGCGCCAGCTTAAGCGCGAATTGGCCGAGGTGACAAAAAAGGTCTATGCCGGCCTGTCTCCCTGGCAGATCGTGCAGGTGGCCCGCCACAAGGACCGGCCTTACACCTCCGATTACCTGTCGCTCATCTTTGAGGACTTCACCGAACTGCACGGCGACCGGCGGTTCGGCGACGACCGAGCAATTCTCACCGGCTTTGCCCGCCTCGAGCAGCACAAGCTGCTCGTCGTGGGGCATCAGAAGGGACGGACCCTCAAGGAGCGGCAGTCGTGCTACTTCGGCTGTGCCCATCCCGAGGGTTACCGCAAGGCGATCTTGAAGATGAAGCTGGCGGAGAAATATGGCCTGCCGGTCGTCTGCCTGATCGATACGCCGGGGGCCTATCCGGGTATCGGGGCTGAGGAGCGGGGGCAGTCGCAGGCGATTGCCGAGAACATGTACGAGATGAGCCGGCTCAAAACGCCCGTGATCTGCATCGTGATCGGCGAAGGAGGGAGCGGCGGCGCGCTGGGAATCGGCGTCGGCGACCGGGTGGCGATCCTTCAATACTCGTACTACTCGGTGATCAGCCCCGAAGGGTGCGCCGGCATCCTCTGGAAGAGTCACCAGTATGCCGAGCGGGCCGCCAAGGCGCTCAAGTTCACGTCGAGCGATCTGCTCCGGCTGGGCGTCGTCGATCAGGTCATCGAGGAGCCGCTGGGCGGCGCTCACCGCGACCACCATCAGACGGCATTCCGCGTGAAACAATATTTGCTGCGAACGCTCCGCGAGCTGGTAGCGCTGCCGGCGGTCGAGCTGGTCCAGCGGCGGTACGAAAAGTTTCGGCGGATGGGGGTCTTTCTCGACGACCCGGCCGCCTTGGCCAAAGCCAACGGTCGCGCCCCTGCTTAGGCCTCAGTTCGTCAGCGGTCATTGGGCAGCTTCTCCAGGCCGGCAGCCGCAACTTGACCAAGATGCCAATGGTGACGCCTCAGCCGGCTGCGCCGTTGCCACCCGGCCTCTGCTCGATCTCAAACGGCTCTACCTCGACGACGTTGGGCAGCGAGTAGTGCGTGATCTTGATGGCGATGTTGGGCTTGTCTTCGCGAGGAATTCCAATGGCGATAGAGTTCTCTGCGACAATCGCCATCTCCGGATGCCGAATTTCGCGCACACGGCCGTCCGCGAGGTGCAGGCGCAGCGGCGTGAACGGACGCTCTTCGAGCAGCTCAACCAGTTCATCAGCGGTCATCGGGCTTCTCCAGGCATTTGATATCGTACAGTCTGGCCGTCTGAAGGCTAGCCAAGTGCCGTCGAACCGGGGCTCCCCAACGTCTGATAATGTTTCTTATGTTCGGTTGGAGGGTCAATTTTTGCCGGGAAAATCGCCGATTCGCAAACCCCGGCAATTCCTAGCCGGAGGCTAACAGCCTCCCGGAATACGGCATCCAATTCCGCAACTCGCTGCGTTTCCGCAAGTCAACTCGCCGCCTGATAAGTGCTCCGCAATCGCATGGATTCACCCCAACCGCCGTCAACGATTCCGGTGGCTGTCAACCGCCGGCTAGAAGCGAGAGACTCACAAGAAAAACTCACCGCCGCCACGAATCGCTCGGCAGCCGGCGCAGCGGCGCTAGCGGCTGGGGCTCCCCCGCTGGCGGATCGATCAGCGAGCGCTCGAAAGCACGATCGCTATCATCGGAACCGGCCGGCTCATTCCCCGAGAAACTCCATCCGGGGGAGTCCCCGGCCGGACGCTGCGACCACTCGCCGCGCGGCGGCTCGACCACCCCTTCTTCCAGCTTCTTCACGAACGGATCGATCACCTGGTGCAGCTCGCCCGGCATCACGGCGTTGGCCTTGTCGAGCAGCCGTGCGATGTAATAGCCGGAGCGGGACTGGAAGACTGACTGCCGCTGCGTCTCGCTCGCCAGCGTGACGACAAACAGAGTGATGATCACGCACAGCAGCACCCCCTTGGCCATGCCGAAGATCGCTCCGACCTGGTGATCGAACTCCTTGAGCTTGAACTTGTCGATCACCTCGGAGACCAGGTTGAAGACCACCCAGACCACCAGGGACGTTCCTAGAAACAAGATCAGCATCGCGATGAAGACGTCCAGCGGCGGCTTGACCTCGACGGATCGCGAAACGATGGCCGCCACCGGCTGGCGGAAGTTGAGGGCGACGCAATAGCTCAGCACCACCGAGGCCAGCGATGCAATCTGCCAGGCGAAGCCTTTCCAGGCCCCCCAGGCGATGGCAGCCCCCAGCACGATCAGCATCAACAGGTCGTATCCCTGAAGCATCCTTGCACCTTCGTCGCTAGCACTTTCGATTGACCACGGCGCGAAGTATAGCTGCTGACCGCGATCCGGCGAAGATCAGCCGGTTTGGCCTTGGTAGCAGTGCAGGGCATCGATAGAGTTCCCAAAACTTGCTTTTAGCCGGAGGACAATGTCCTCCGGAATAGACGCCGCATCCCGGAGGTCGTTGACCTCCGTCTAAGGACATCGCGAGTCATGGCTGACTACAAGACCCACATTACGACCAGCACGGTCCTCGGCGTCGGTTACGGTACTGCCGGTTATTTCTACTGGCACTTTCCGGTGGAGACCTGCATCCTCGCCGGGGGTCTGTGCAGCGTCTCGGGGATGCTTCCCGATCTCGACAGCGACTCCGGGCGCCCGGTCCAGGAAATGACCGGCTTTGCGGCGGCCGTGATTCCCATGCTGATGCTCGAACGGTTCCAGGAATTCGGCTGGTCGCGGGAGATGATGACCCTGGCGGCGGTGGTCATCTACGTGGTCGTGCGTTTCGGCGTGGCCGAACTTTTCAAACGCTACACGGTCCACCGCGGCATGTGGCACAGCATCCCCGCCTGCCTGGTCTGCGGTCTGCTCACATTCTTGATCGTCGCCGGCCAGGACCTGGGCATTCGCCTGTTTAAATCGGGGGCCGTGATGGCCGGTTTCATGTCGCACCTCGTGCTCGACGAGTTGTGGAGCTTCAGCCTCCGCACCGGCCGGCTGAACATCAAACGCTCCTTCGGGACGGCGATCAAGTTCTGGGGACGCGACCGCTGGGCCAATTTCTCGGTCTACGTCAAGCTGGCCGTCGTCGGCTTTCTCGCGGTCGGCGACCCGATGCTGATGGAGCAGTATGGCTACGAAAACCGCTTCGGCCAGGAATCGGCTCGGGAAGTGATCCACAAGGCGCTGCGAATGGCCGGGCTGGAGAGCAAGGAAACGGTCAATCGCTGACGTAGGACAGGTTTTCAACCTGTCCTATCGCTGATTTGGACAGGTTGGAAACCTGTCCTACGAGCGGCTATCCAGAATTAGCGTCACCGGTCCGTCGTTCACAAGTTCCACGTCCATCATCGCCCGAAATCTGCCCGTGGCGATGGGTATGCCGCGGATGCCGGCGGCGGCGATGAACGTCTCGTACAGCTTTTCCGCCAGCTCCGGCGGCGCGGCCGCCATGAAGCTCGGCCGGCGCCCCTTGCGGCAATCTCCCAGCAGCGTGAACTGGCTGACGACGAGCAGCGCACCGTGGACGTCGGCAAGCGACAGGTTCATCTTCCCTTGCGCGTCGTCAAAAATCCGCAGATCGACCGACTTGTCGGCAAGTTGCCGGGCATCCGTCTCGCTGTCGCCTTGCTCGACGCCGAGCAGCACCAGAATTCCCTGGCCGACCTGGCCGACAATCTGACCGTCAACGGTAACGCTGGCTCGTTTGACGCGCTGCAGGACTGCTTTCATGCGCTGGCAGGCTCCTCGGCTGTCAGTCCGCGCTCCTGTCGAACGCGCTGCACTTCCGCCAGGATCTCGCCAATCACCAGATAGTTCTCGGCGATGCATGAATACTGCATCCAGAAGGACCAGCCAATGAGCAACAAGCCGAGCATGGCGGCAATGTAGTGCGGCTGCACGAAGGAAATGGAGTACGTGCTCGCGTTGGCATTCGCGCTGGGATCGGCGGCA
>DATKDU010000529.1:0-10236 GCA_035512595.1 Pirellulaceae bacterium | reverse complement strand
GGCAAGACGGCCGACACGTGGCACTGCACCAACGGTGCCTTCCAGTCGCATGAAAGGTTCCTGACCAGCGACACCGGCCCGGTCTTCGGCCGGCATATCGTGGCCATCGACTGGCACGGCAAGCAAAAAGATGTCTTCGCCAAGGAGCAGCGGGAAATGACCGTCTATGCCGCCAGTGGCGGGACGCTGATCGAATTTTCGTCGCACCTGGAGAGCACCGTTGGCCCGGTCAGGCTCGACGGCGATCCGCAGCACGCCGGCTTTCAATTCCGCGCGACCCAGGAAGTTCCCGACAAGACGGCGAAGCAAACGTACTATCTGCGGCCGGACGGCAAGGGAGAGCCGGGAAAATTCCGTAACTGGCCGCAAGACAAAAGCCATGTCAACTTGCCGTGGCACGCCCTGTCGTTCGTGGTCGGTGAGCAGCGTTATACCTGCTGCTATCTCGATCGGCCGCAGAATCCCAAGGAAGCCCGCTTTAGCGAGCGCGACTACGGCCGATTTGGATCGTACTTCGAGTACGACCTCGACCAGGACAAGCCGCTCGACCTCAATTACCGCATCTGGCTTCAGGAAGGGGAGATGACGGAGGAGGAAGTCCAGCGGCTGGCGAATGATTTTGTCGAGCCGCCGCTGGTGAGTATCCAGTAGTCGTTAGACGAAGGCCAACAGGTTCGATGTGCTTGAAAAATCCGAAATCCGAAGCTCGAAATACGAAACAAATTCAAAACACAAAGATCGAATGCTCGAAACGGAGACGTCCCGTCGTTTCGAACATTTGACGTTCTTTCATTCGTGTTTGTTTCGGATTTCGAGATTCGTACTTCGGATTTAAAGCTGGGAAGTCATTTCTCGATCGGTCCCTACACGGCCCTGAGCCGCCGAAGGGCGTCCATTTTGGTGTGCGGCGGATTGGGCAGCCTGCCGCCATGTCGCTCCAATTCTGCGACTGCCGCATCGAGATCGACGGCCTGCCACTTGCCGCCGCCGGTGGGCTCGACCATACGCAGCCGGCGGAGCTTGTCGAGCGCGTCGTTGATTTCGAAATCGACCGCCAGGTCGAGCGCCCGCCGCAGGAACCGTTCGACCGCCCGGTCGATTTGCCGCGGCGTCCAGCCCCCCTTTCCATGTCGCCACAGGACCCACCAGGCGAGGATCGTCTCGCGGAATTCCTGTTCCTCGGCTTCATCGAGCAATCGAAAGAGCACGCCCGCGTTATTGTCGAGGTTCTGGAAATATAGGTTCTGCGTCAGCCTGAGCTGATGCCTGTCCTTGGTCGTGTTGTACGAGAAAAAGGTCTTGGCGCCGTAACCGACTGCGGCCACCGCCACGCTGTACATCGCCGCCATCGACCACAGGCTGGCGAAGGTCAACATCGCCGCCCCTCCGGCGACCAGCTTGTACGCGGCCAGGCCGACGCCGGAAACCGTCGGCAGCCAGATTCGCCCCTGATCCCAGAGGGACATTTTTACCCGCGACCCGGGGAGCAGGATCTCCACATCGGCCTTGGGAATGTTCTTGAACAGCTTCAGCAAGATCGGACGGACGGGCGCATCGCTTTCGTCGAGCCGCGCGCCGGGGTGCAAGCGGAAGATGACCGCCAAACGCTGGTACGTCGGAACTTCGATCTCCACAGTCCGCCACGGCTTCAGCCACGGCCGGAACTTTTGTTTGCCGATCACGTCTCCGCGGGCAAACACCTCCAGCTTCTCGAAGATCGAGAAGTCGATGCTCAGCTTGAAGCCCCACTGGCTGGCCGATTGCATGGCCGCCTCGATCTCCTCCTGCGGCAAGCGGCGGAAGTTGGCCCGCTCCAGCAGCGACACGAATTGCAAAAACACGGCCTTTGCACGCGCGTCGAGCTCCGAGTCTGAGAGCGGGGTTCGCGGCGCTGCGTCGGCATCGGGATCAAACGAAGCGTAGGCTTCCTTGAGCTGCGCCAGCCGCTCGTGAAACGTGCCGTGCAGGACCGCTTCGATCAATCGGCAGAGGCGGCGAAACTGCTCTTCGTTTTCCTTGGAGAGAAAATGCCGCTGGGAGAGCATCTCAACCAGGTCGGCCTTGCGGAGGGGGATAAAGTGCTCGCCGCGGCGGGCCGCCTCGTCGGGGGACAGTTCTTCCGCCGCCGACGCAACCGCCGCCTGGATTTCATGGTCGAGGTTGTCCATGGCCCTATCGTAGGGCAGGTCTCCAAGGCGTCCAAGCGGAAAGTGGGGACTGTCAAGGCCCATTTGTCTCACCCCCGGCGGCGCCTATGATCGAGTGCTGGCGTCCTTTCCTCACTTTGCGCTCCTGCATTGAATCCGCAATCCTCAATCCGCAATCCGCAATCGCTCAAGGCCGTTGTCTTCGACCTCGACGGCCTGATGTTCAACACCGAGGAGTTGTACATCGACGTCGGGACGGAGCTCTTGCGCCGCCGCGGAAAGACGTTCGGCAAGGAGCTGCTCGATAAGATGATGGGGCGGCCGAGTGCCATCGCGCTACAGTTCATGATCGACGAGCACGCGCTGACGGCGACGGTCAAAGAGCTCCTGGCCGAGACCGACGAGATCTTTCCGGATATTTTGCGGACGCGGCTAATGCCCATGCCGGGGCTGTTGGAACTGCTCGATGCGCTGGAGCGGCACAACATTTCCAAAGCGATCGCCACTAGCAGCCGGCGGCTGTTCGTGGACCGCGTATTGACGCCGTTTGGATTCCACTCGCGATTTGCGTTCATTCTCACGTCGGAAGACATCGTCCACGGCAAGCCGCATCCGGAGATTTATCTCAAGGCGGCGGCCCAGCATGGCGTCGCACCGCAGCAGATGCTCGTCCTGGAAGACAGCCAAAACGGCCTGCGGGCTGCGGTAGCCGCCGGCGCGATTGCCGTCGCCGTGCCGGGGGACCATAGCCGCAGCCACGACTTCACCGGCGCGGCACTCGTTGCCGACTCACTGTTGGACGCGCGGCTGTATGCGTTGCTGGGTATCAGGTCGCTGTGAGTGGTGAGTGGTAGTCAGGCTGGATGGATTTGCAGAGCCGCTTCGAGGATTGGATCGCGGGAGTGGAATGGGGCAGGGCAGAGGGGCTCCAGATCGATGGCCAGCTCGTTGCGGGCCGAAAGCGCGCCGGTCACATCCGCTTGATGCGAGCCATCCGCCTCTTCCGCCAGTTCCAGTGCCGTCCCATTGAGCTGGGCGGTCGCATGCGGCGATTGCCACCGCAGCACGATCAGCACGCGATCGCCTGGCTCCAGCCCCGTCGGCAGATGAAAATGACGACGTAGTGTGATTGCCGCCTTCGCCCCCAGGAAAAACGACGGCTTGCCGGGGGAAGTCACGGCGGACAGAAGATCGGACCAGTCACAGGGGAGCTCGATTCGCCCGGCAATCTGAGTGCCGGCAATCGCGAATTCCCACGGGCCGCGCAGTCGAATGGTATGACTCACGCCGCAATTATATGCTGCCGCCAATCCGCAATCTGCAATCCGCAATCCGCAATTGCTCACCTCACCCGGCACTGGAACCGGATGATCCCCCCCTCGTTGACCTTGAGGGGGTCAATCACCGCCCACCTGAGGACGAGCGACTCCCCTTCGTTTTCTTCGGTGGCGAAGTCGGCCGCCAGCGAGCACGACTGGCTCCCTTCGACGTACTCCAGCCGCGTGGTCAGATTGTCGATGATCGTCACGTTGCCGACCGGTTGATCGCCCAGGTTGTCGAAGCGGAGGGTAAAGTTGACGACCTCGCCGGGCAGCGCATCGCTTTTGTCTGCAATCTTGACGATTCGCAGCCGCGGCTTGCCGTCGAGCTCGTAGACGACCGTTTCCTCGGCCGCATTGGTGCCGCGGCCTTCGGCGGCCATCTTGCCGTCGATGATCACCTGCACCGCCTGTTTTTCTTCCCAGACGAGTGCCGCCTGGATCCGTTCGGCCAGCCGCGCCTTCTCGCCGGCTTCAAACACGCCGCGCTGAATGGCCTGCAAATCTTCAAATGGCAAAAAGCCGTGTCTTGCCAGGTAGAGCTGATCGGTCGCATCCAGCCCGATCAGCCGGTTTCGCTCGCGAAAGGCCTGGGCCTGGTCGATGGCGATGTCGGCGCGAATCTGCTCGGGCTGCACGGCAGTCGTCGCCCCAGATTTTTCCCGGTGCAGGTTGAGCTTGTCGGCCTTGGCGATGTCCATCATCCGCTCGTGCCCTTCGTGCAAAATCGGGCTGACGACCTTCCGCACGGCAGCAAATCGCGGGGCGTAGATGCAGACTTTGTTGCTCTCGGTGATCTCGGTCCGCCCGTCGAGCGTGTCGTAGTGGGCGACCGTGTCCTCCTGGTCGAGGCCGACCACGGTCCAGTCCTTGCGGACGTTGGCGTCGAGATTGTGGTCTCCGCCGTCGCAGATATATTCATCGGCCGGCCAGGGACAGGCCAGGCCGTCGGGGGCGCAGTTCATGTTTGGACCCATCGACCCATCGGCATAGCCACCGAACTGAAACGGTCCTCTCTCCCGCGGCGAACAGCAGGGGCAGCCGCCGCCATGATGACCGGCGGCGTGCGACCAGGCCGGCGGCGGAGCGGCAATGTACGGAATCGGCTGGCCGGTATAGGCACCCGGCGGCAGGGCAGGGGGCTCTTGCCAGGCGACTTGCTGGATCGTCGCGGGAGTGGCTGCCGCTGCCTGATCGGAAATCGCCGCACTGACCGGCAAGCGACGCGTGCCGGATTGCGGCCGCGATTGGTGCCTGGCGGAAACGACGGGTGCTTCCGCCGAAGCGGCTTGTTCCAATGCTTCCTTGGTTGCTGCGGGGCGATTCTTGCTCAGCGGCACGACGCCAGGAATTCCCCGGCACGAACAGAGGCAGAGCGAGAGCGCAGCGAGCAGAGAAAGTCTGACGTAGCTGCCGGTTCTGCTCATCCGCATCTCCTGACTCCTGACTTCTGGCCCCTGACTCCTGGCCCCTGACTCCTGGCCCTACCGCGTCCGCCGAAACAAATAATTCTTGCGTCCCAATTCGGGGGGCGCTTCCAGACGCGGCTCCAGACCGTCCTGGCGATCGACCGCCGGGGCGGGCGCGTCGAACTGGAGGACGGGTGGCGAGTTGTACAAAAAGGGCGCTTCGCTGCCGAGGGCATCCGGAATTCGCGACCCCATCCGCAGGATGGCGACCGGCCGGCCAAGCTGGTCGGCGATTTGCAGTGGGTCGTCCGTCTGCCCGACTTCGAAGTACCGCTGCTTGCGGGGAATTTCCGTCACGGGGACTGCCGTCTTGGGATCTTCCACGTAGATCACGCGCGTGACGTAGTGGCCGTCGAGAGCCAGCGCCAGTTCTTCCGCCGTCAGCTCGATCGGAATTGGAAAACGGGTCGCTTGTCCCGGCGGCGGATAAAGGCGATCGACCAGTTCGATCGTCGGGTAAACTTCCTCCCCTTCGCGAAACGCGATGTTGCCGACCTTCAGCCGATAGACGTGGCCGATTTGCATCCCCAAGAGGAGCGAATCTTTCTGCGACTGGCCGAAGCTGCCGGCCGTCGGTGCCGCCACCAGAGTCCCTTCCGGAACGATGATCTGCACCGGCTGAAAATACCCTTCGCGGGGACCGCCGCGGAGAAGCTGCTGCCCGCCGACGAAGCCCGGCGGATGATCGGCCCGGTGCTGGTAGTGCACCGGCGGCGGCTGGGCCGTGAGTGTTGCGGCCAGCGCCAGGTTCGTCAGCAGCGCGGTCAATGAAGCGAGTTTAGGCATTGCGGCGTGGTCAGGTTCAACCTGTCTTGTTCGCGTCTCTTTGGACAGGTTGGAAACCTGTCCTACGACTGCGGGGCAAGCGTCATCGGCTTGCCCCGCGGGATCGTTCGCACTGGTCCAATGGCGTCCTAGTACGCACCCGGCGCCGATTCCACTCCACCTTCGATCACTCCCCCTTCGACCGGGGCGCCAAAATGACCTTCCATCCCGGGCGGGCAGTAGGCGGGGTCGAAACCAGCCCCCGCTGCGCCGTAGGGCGACGTGCCGACCCGCTGGTGCATGTTCGAGTGCGGCTGGTCAAACGGCAGGCTCGGGTGGATGCTTTGCTCGCGGATGTGGACCTTGTGAACCGGCTTGGGATAGCTCATGCCGGGCTGCTGGCGGACGTGAACCCGGAAGTGATCCACCGGCTCCGGAATGTGCATGTGCGTGTGGTTCTTGATCGTGTGCCGCTGCAGTCCCGCGGGTACACCCAGCGGAATGTGCGGCGGGCCAGGCAGACCGATCGGAGTGCCGGTGATCGGCATTCCGTACAGCGGAGCGGTGACGCCGGCAACGTAGTTCGGCGGCAGGCTGGGACCGCAGTAACCGCCCGCTCCGTAGGGCATCCCCATGTAAGCAGCCGCATCGGCAGCGACGCCGCCCGGGAATCCGCCTTCGGCACCGGCCAGCTCGATGTCTTTGTTGCCCAGCCGGATCACGGCCAGGATGGCGCCGCGGCGGTCGGCTTCGACGATCGGATCGACCCCAGGATCGAGCCGCGTGCTGACGAGCGTATCGACGCCGGCCAGGGCCAGGTCCTGGAACTCGGGATCAGGCAGGTAGATGACTTTTGTCACAAAATTGCCGACGAGAACCTGGTCGAAGTCCTCTTCGGTGAACTGCACTGGAATCGCGTTGTGAGCCAGGAAGGCTTCGCTCCGCGGGGTGGTCGGTCCGATTTCGAGCGTCGGATAAAGCTCGACGCCGGCGCGTCCGGCGATCTCGGTGATCTTCAGCCGGTAAATGCCGTTCTGCGGGAAGTTCTGCCGCGCGGGAACGACCAGCGGGGTCGAATCAAACATCCCCACGCCGCCAACGTCCCAGCGGACCTGCATCGCGTCCGGCTTGGCGAACAGGACCTGCACCGTCGGCATGGAGATCGGAATCATTTGCGGCGGGAGCATCGGGGCGAGCACCCCCGGCCCGGGACCGCCCACGCCTGGCCCTGGCTCCAGCAGTTGCTGGGCCGGCGGCAGGTTGTGCGCATAAGGCGCGGCGGCGCAGCCCAGTGTGGCGGAGATCGCCGCCATCGAGACGATCCAAAGCGACAAGCGGAGTTTCATGTGGTCCCCCCTGACACGGGCCTTGCCGGCCGGGCGAATGCCCGTCAGCACAAAGGCGTGCTTCCTTGCAAGTTGGTTGGTGCTAGCTCGAAAGACTCAGTCGCGGCTGACTTGCCCGCCGATGGCAGTTAGGACCGCATCGGGTCAGTTGCGGCTGGTCTGTGGGTCGCGTTCTGGCGTGGACGCTCTTGCAGGCAAGGCCGTATGATGTCGCGCGGTCAATACACTGCGCGCCAAGCGCTCCTTGCATGGGTCCCTGTGGGATATGTTCGGTCTGCCCTCTTGGGATTCTTTGGCAAATTCGGCACGACCGGAGCAGGGACTAAAGCTTACGCAGGCAATGCGAACGTCGGCGGGGGATTCCGGGTGAGTCAACGAGCGAAGGAATTCGGTTGGATTGCGGCCATGCTGGCACTCGCCGGCACGGTCCTGGTTCCGCTCTCCGCGCGGGGACAGACGTATCGCCAGCGAATTGCGCAGTCCGATAGCAGCCGCATCGATGGCCTGCCCGATCAATTGGCGACGCGGCCAACTCCACCAGCGGCAGTCGAGCATCTGGATGCTAGCAACGGGCAGGAGCTCGTGACGGCAGCGGCGCGGCAGGTGTTTTCGCTCCCGAGCTTGCACGCCCAGTTGCGGATGAAGCTTGCTTCGCAAGGACGGCAGATCGTGGCCTCCGGCGACTACCTGCAATTCGGCAGTGGCGAAGAGAAGCTGCTGAAGCTGAACTTGAAAATGCCGATCGGCAGCAAGTTCGGCTCGGTGCAGCAGATTCGCGGGCAGCATTATCTGTGGATCATCCGCGATCTGCCGCCGGAACCTCCGAAGCTGGAACGGGTCATTTTGCGAACGGCCCGCCTGGAAATCGTGAAGGCGGAGCAAGCGGGAAGGCTGCCGGCGCTGGAAGGGTGGATTCTGCTCGGCGGCCTGTCGCGGCTCCTTTCCAGCCTGGACGCGAATTTCGAGTTCGGCTCGCCGCGGCCGGCAACGCTGGGGGACGTACACGTTCTGATCGTCCGCGGCAGGTGGAAGCCGGCGGCACTCAAGCGGCTCACCAGCGCTTCGCTGGCCGAGTTGCCCGCGCAATTGCCGCATGAGGTGGAGTTGACGTTAGGGGCGCCGGACCAGTCTTATCCGCTGTTTCCGTATCGCATCGAGTACGTGCGCCGCGGTGCAGAAGGGGAGGGGAGGGGGGGAGCCCGCGGCCGTTCGCTGGCGCTGATTGAGTTCTTCGAAGTGAGCCAGGCGAGAAACGTCGATCGGGGAGAGTTCGAATTCGATTCGGAGGAGCGCGATTTCGACGACGTGACGCTGTCGTACCTCAGGAAGCTGGGGATCATGCCGGCCAAGCCGTAGCAACAAAACCTGCCCTAGCCGGAGGCAAACTTACCTCCGGGCTTCCACACCAGCCGCTCGCGAACGGCCACGAGTTGGGCCGCGACGCGGACCGCTTCGACCATGCTGGACGAGTCGGCTTTGCCTTGCCAGGCGAGATCGAATGCCGTGCCGTGGGCGACGCTGGTGCGGATGATCGGCAGCCCTAGCGTAATGTTGACCGCGCGGTGCATTCCCAATAGCTTCAGCGCGATGTGCCCTTGGTCGTGATACATGGCGACGACGGCATCGAATTCGCCCGCGGCGGCGCGGACCATCAGCGTGTCGCAAGGAACCGGGCCGGTGAGGTCGAGCCCCTCAGAGCGCCCCGCCTCGACCGCCGGCGCAATGATTCGCGATTCCTCGTCGCCGAAGAGACCCTGTTCGCCTGCATGAGGATTGAGGGCGGCGACGCCAATGCGTGACTTTCGAAAGAGCACCTGGGTTTCGTCGTGAGGCTGGTAGTAGGCTTGCTCGACAAAGACCGTCATCACCGCGTCCGCCAATCGAGCGCTTGCCAAGATCCGCTCCTGCGTCAGATTCGCAAATACGTCCCGTAGCGCCATGTGCAGCGTCACATGCGCAACGCCAAGCCCGGCCGGCCCTTTGATCATCCCGCCCGGCGCCAGATAGAGCATCATCGCGACCTCGCTGGCCGGAATGCCGCAGAAGTCGGCCAGCATCTCGGTATGCCCCGGATAATGATGCCCGGCGGCGTGGAGCGCCGCCTTGTGAAGCGGCGCGGTGACGATCGCACCTACCTTGCCCGGCAGCGCGAGGTCCGCCGCAACTTTCAATGCGGCAAATGCCGCCTGCCCGCCGCGGGGATCGACTTTCGCGGGCGGCATCGCCAGGACGTCATCGGCAGTCGCCTTCAAGCAGGGCATGACGTCGGCCGACGCCGGCACTTCGTCCACCGAGCCAACCTCGACCACTTCCAGCCGCAGATCCCCGAGCAGCGCCGCGGCCAGTGCCATCACCTCCGGGTGGCCGACGACCACGGGCCGGCATGACGACAGCAGGGCAGGGGAGCGCCACGCGCCGGCAATTGTCTCCGGACCGACGCCGGCGGGGTCTCCCATCGTGATGGCAACGAGCGGCAGAGGCATGTTGCCATTCTAGTGCGGCATATCATCCCCTGGGCACCTCTCGGGGCGACATCTAAAATCAAAAAGCGGCGCGTTGTCCTCCCCGTCCTCCCACTGCCGCTTCCTACCGTGGTACGCATCTTCTCTGGCCTTGCTGCCCTAGCGATCGGGCTGTTGGCCGCCAATTTCGTCGTAGGGCTGGCCATCGGCGAGTTCAATCGGTCGTATCGCGAGGCGCTCGCGGCACTCGACGAAGTCTCGCGCCTCCGCAAGCAAAAGGATGTTGATTTAGCGGCAAAAGACCAGGCCGAAGCGAAGTACGCCGCCGCCACGGCGGAGCTTGCCGGACCCTATTCCCGCAAACACCTTCATATGTGGTTGGGTTTGTTGGGAGGGTTGGTTACCTTACTCGCCAGCAGCGTGACAGTCACCTACTTCATCGGTACCAGCCGTTGGTGCCGGGAGGTTTGTGAAACGTATCGCCTGTCGTCCGAACTCATTGAACGGAGTCAGCGGTTGAAACGGAGCGCGTTTCCGTGGGCAGTTGCCAGCATGTTGATCGTCATTGTGATGGCAGGACTTGGTGCTGCCGCCGATCCCAGCGCGAATGCCAACGCGAGCACGTACTCCATTTCCTTCGTGCAGCCGCACTACATTGCCGCCATGCTCGGCTTGTTGCTCATTGGCTGGTCCTTCTGGATGCAGTATTCATGCATCGCCGAGAACTA
>DATKDU010000528.1:0-4860 GCA_035512595.1 Pirellulaceae bacterium | reverse complement strand
CTCGCCGGTCCTCGGCCGGAAGAGCGACCCGCTCACTGCGTTGCCGGCTTAGCGGGAGCACGACCTGCTCCTCAAGCGATGCGGCACAAGACTTTTGCAGGAAGTTTTCCGTGTCTTGTGGCGGCGACTTGCGATCGTCGCCATCGGTGCAAGGTGACGCAGCAACAGAAGTTGCGTCGCCTGCTGGAGGCGCAACCGGCGTTTGGTCAGCCTCCGGCGAGCCCGAATTGCACAAGGGTTGCCTCGAGCCGCCAGAGGGTGTGGGAGGTGGCGGGTCTGCGGCGGCAGCTTGACCCGCGCTGGCCGCGGGGCTCACGATCCGCTCGCTGCGTTCGCAGCGAAACCGGTCGGGCTGCCGCGCGACCGACTCCCCGTGGTCCCAAAAGACCTCCATCGCCGGCCCCAAGAGCCCAGCCGCCATCTGAACCAGCTTCCACTTGCGCACCGTGGCATTGAGGGCGACCCCCAAATATCCTGACTTCCCCGTCTGGTTCTCCCGCAGCTTTTCCCGCCACAATTCGTCTCCCTTGGCCGAATAGCGGATCCGCAGCGAATGCTTGTCTTCGCACGACTGGTCGAACTTCCGCATGGCGCTTGCAAGGAGATGCTCCTGCCGCAGGTAGGCCGTATTGGCCGCCAGCCGCAATTGCTCCTCGGCGGACATGGCTTCCGCCCCCTGCGGCAGATTCTCGGCCAGCCACGCCTGAAACTGCTCGATGATCTGGCTGACCCGCTGCTGGGTGACGCCGAACTCCTTGGCGACCTCGGGCTGGGGCCGCTCGGCGAGCACCACTTCGACATAAACGCGGCGGTTTCGCTCGCTGGGGATGCGGCGTTTGCGGGGCTGGGGAAGCACGCCGGCATTCAAATCCGGCTGAATCGTGGCGTTCGTGGCAGTCATGGCAATTCTCCGCTTTCGCATGTGAGCGCAAGGTTACAACCTGCCCCCAAAGTATTAGACGCAGGGGTAGTGACACCTTTGGTCACTGAACGTGTCCCTATCGCAGGAATTCGCCGGCGCAAGTCGTAACGTGAACAGATGTTACGAAAATCTGCGACTTTTTTCGCCGGGCCATTTGACGCAGATTACCGCGTCGAGTCAGCGACCATTTTCGCGTTGGAATTCGCCGCCAGGTGCGTGTTGCAGCCCTGCGGCCGAAATCACTGAATCAGGCAAAGCCCCCTTCTTCAGATGAGGAAGGGATAAGATCGCATCGACGCTGGCTTCCGTAACCTTCGTCCCGGCCATGCGGAGCTCCTGCAGATTTTTCCAGCGCGACAAGTGTTGCATCCCTTCATCGGTCCATTCCGTCTCGACAAGCTCGATCGAGACCAAATTGGGGGAGGGGTTTTCGACTTGATCCAGCGTCGTGCCAGTGACCTTGGTCCAACCCGCATCAAGACTCGTCAGGCTCGGCCACCGCATCACCCCCAGCAGCCCTTCGTCACTGAAATTCGATTCCCACAGGCAAAGACTTTCAAGCGAATGAGGCGGCGCGACTTGGGCCAGTGCCGCGTTGTCGATTTCGCAGCCCCACAGGTGGAGATAGCGCAGGTTGGCCAGGGAAAGGATGCTGCGGAGGGAGTCGCCGTCGATCGTCGCCCGTGTTACCCGCAACCGTTCCAGATTCTCGATTTTTGATACCTGGGAAAGTTCACTGGCAGCGATCTGGCAGTCATCAAGATTGAGAACTCGCAGCGAGTGGCAGGCGGCGATCCGGCCCAGCGTTGCCCGATCAAGCTTCAGTTTTGCGAGCGACAAGTGCTGTAGCTCGGGACAGCGCTCCAGTGCGGCCATCGCTGCATTCGCGTCGATCTCCGCGAGCGAGGCCTCTTTGAGTCCATCAATCTCGACGAGATTGTTCCAATCGAATCCCGCCCAAGGGTGGCCGTGGTTTGAATGCACGCGAATTCCGTCGTCGTCGCGTAGATAGGTCCCGCGGACGTCAACGTGGACGCCCCGTTTCATCAGCTCTCGCATGACGCGCCAGTGGCTGTCGCTCGGCGCTGGACTGGCATAAATGTCGGCCTCAGGCAGGAGCTGCCGCAATCGCTGGGCGCCGGCTTGGGTGACTCGGGAGTTGCGCAAGATGACGGTCTCGAGAGTCTTGGCCCGCCCGATGGCATCGATCGCCGCATCGGAGATTGCCGTGCATTGCAAGTCCAGCCGCCTTAGATCGTTGAATCGGTCCAGATGCGCAAGGCCCGCATCGGTGACGTCCGTACCTTGAAGATCGAGACTGGTCACCGAGCGGTGGCGACTGAGTTGCTGGAGATGACCATCGGTTACGTCAAGCCCCTCAAAGTGAATCGCGCCAGCGCTGCGCAGGTCGGCAATCGCTCCCACCAGTTGATCCAAGTCGCCATCGTAGGGTGCGGCGACTGCGACATAGTTCACCTGGTCAATGTGGCACAGTGCCAGCAAGTTTCCCCCCATCGAGGCATCATCTGGGGGCTCGGCGGCCTCAACATCGATGTAGACTCCCAGATTCTTGATTCTCTCGATCGTCGCTCGCTGCGCCGCAGCCTGGTACGTGAGAACGCCGATGACTGCCGGTGGCAGCAGCAACACAAAGACCAGCGCGGCGATGACGATCTGCCAAGCGGGCCGGGACGACTTCGCCTTTTCTGGTTTCAATTCGCCATTCATCGCTGATTGCGGGGAGTGCTGGAAGCCGCCTGAATGCCGGAAGCGACATTGGCCATTGTAGATCGTTTATGGATGGCGGTGCTCAAACAATTGAATGGCCCGATGCTTGTGGCGTTCCTGCCCGGCAGTGGCGCATAATAATGATGTTGGTCGTTGCACTGGCGCCGCTGGTCCTGAGGGTCATTCCATGAACATCGCCTCCCGTCGCCGCTTTCTCGCCGGCTGCTCGGCCGCGGCATCACTGGCGCTGATGCCGGCTCAAGCAAATTCCCAGGACCAGGCCAATCGCGCCACCGAAGCCCTCACGCCGGAAACGCAAAAGGCCGTCGATCGCGGGCTGACCTGGCTCGGCAAGCGGCAGGTGATGTCGGGGCGCTTTGAAGGGGCCTTTGGCACCGGCGGATATCCCGGCGGCGTGGCGGTGGGAAGCTTGTCGGGACTGGCATTCATGTGCAGCGGCAGTTCGCCGGGCCAAGGGCCGTTCGGCAAGAACATCGAGCGGGCGGTGAAGTACATCACCAACTGCGTCCAGGAGAGCGGCTACATCTCCGCCCCCGGCTTCGGCCAGGACAACATGTACGGCCACGGCTTCGGCATGCTCTTTCTCTCCGAGGCGTACGGCATGATGGACCAGGAGGATGCCGACTCGGTCGTTGGCGACAAGCTCCGCTCGGCGGTCAAGCTGACGTGCAGCGCCCAGAACGATGCCGGCGGCTGGCGCTACCAGCCGGTCAAGAGCGACGCCGACCTATCGATCACCATCTGCCAGATCATGGGACTGCGGGCGGCGCGCGACGCGGGGCTGAATGTTCCCGATACCGTCCGCGACAAGTGCATCGAGTACGTCAAGAAAAGCCAGAATGCCGACGGCAGCTTCCGCTACCAGATTTCCAGCGGCGGCAGCGGCACGTTCCCGCTGACCGCAGCCGGCGTGGTCGCCCTGTACAGTGCCGGCATTTACGATTCGCCCGAGGTCGAGAAGGGGCTGACTTGGCTGATGCGGCAAATTCCCGGCACGGGCGTGGCCAGCTACCACGGCCACTTCTTCTACGGCCACTACTACGCGGTCCAGGCGATGTGGCACGCCGGCGGCGACTACTGGAAGAAATGGTATCCGGCCATTCGGGAAACTCTGCTCAAGCGGCAAAGCGGCGACGGAAGCTGGTCCGATAGCGAGGTTTGTCCCGAGTTCGGCACCGCGATGGCCGCGATCATCCTGCAAATGCCGAATAATTACTTGCCGATCTTTACGCCGTAGGACAGGTTTTCAACCTGTCCCGTTACGAGGACAGGTTGAAAACCTGTCCTACGAAAAAATTTGGCGCGGGCCGGTTGGCTCGGTTAGACTGGCGAGCGAGTCAGTGGGGGAAGTGCCGAGGGAACGCCATTCGTCGAGGTTGGGCGTGAAAGCGGAATGGTTCGCCAAGGTCAATGACCAGGAGTACGGGCCGTACACCTGGCAGCAGATGCTGCAAATGGCGGCGGAGGGACGAGTCCCTGCCGATCTGCCAGTCAAGCGCACGAGCGACAAGAAATGGTTCACCGCCCGGCAAGTGCCGGGGCTGGTGACGCCAACTCCCACCGCAGCGAAAGCCGCGGTCCCGACGCCTTCGCGGCCCGCCAAGGATGACTCGCAGCTCAGGCGGGCCAAACCCCTTGCTCCGTCCGCGGCAGCGGATGCAGTCCCCATTCCGCCAGCGCCTCCCCCCTCTCCTCCCCCTCCGCCGCGAGCGGCGGTGCAAACTGCCAGCAATTCGCCGTGGCCGGTGATCGTCAGCGATGTGCCCAAGACCAAACTAGCGGCGACGAAGTCATCCAAACAAGAAGGGGAAGACGAGCAGCCGCGCAAGAGGAGTCCGCTGGTCATCGTCGGAATCCTGGCGAGCGTCGCTGCCGTCGTCCTCGTGGCGGGTGGAATTGGCGCGTGGGCCGTTTGGTATCGCCCGCGGCCGACGGCCATCGACCAGGTTGCCAAAACTCCCGCGCCTGAGGCCAATGTGGGCGGCGGGGACTCGCTGGCGCTCGTCAAAACAGCGGCGACGAGTGCCGATGACGATGCGGCACCGAGTTCGGCCGGGCCAACGCAAGCCGAGCTGGCCGCCCAGGAAAAGACGGTGAAGTCGATTTCGAGCTGGCACAGCGTGGCCGGCGTGAAATCGTTCGGCGTTTCCAATGCCAGCTTGCAGGTGGCGCGAGTCTGGCGGCTCGAT
>DATKDU010000527.1:0-9033 GCA_035512595.1 Pirellulaceae bacterium | reverse complement strand
GGCAGCCGTGGAAGCACTCGTGAAGTAGCAACTTGCCCAACTCATCCGCCTCGCAATACGAGCGGATTCCATTTTCATGCTCATCGGCTATGTCAGTGACGAGCGCTACATCGCGCTCACCGGCGTCGATGTCGAACTGCTTGGTGCCGGAGTCGCGGTCGTCGCTCGCTCAACAGCGTCTGGCGCCATCCATGCCGACGTGCCCCCCGGCTCGTATCAGGTGACGATCGCCAAGGACGGCTACGGCTCCAAAAAGCTGTCGGTGCCAGTTGGCCAGGGCCAACCCCATCAATTTCGCCTGCTGACCGACTGCCTGCTGGGATATGCCTGGCCCAAGTGGGTGCATAGCGGCCAAAGATCGGAGTTCCGCGTCCATTCGAACGAAGCCTACAAACTGTCGTTGTGGCGGTACGGCTGGAAGAAGGAACTGGTGCGCAAGATCGGCTGGTTTGACGAACACGGCCCGCGGGCCACCGTGCAAATCACCCCCGACGGGGACTACACGCAGACCGGCGTGATGTGGAACAAATTCGGCTACGTCAACCCGCACCACAAGCAGTCGCTGGCCGCTCCGGATCGCAGCGGACTCTATTATTTCCACGCCAAGACCGAATCGGGCAAGTTTTTTTCGTTTCCCTGGATCGTCGCTCCGAAGTCGGCGCAGGCAAAAATCGCCGTGCTCGCCTCCAACATCACCTGGAACGCGTACAACAACTTCGGCGGCCGCAGCAACTACATCCATCCCGACAAGCTGCCGGATACTCCGACCTGCAACGCGCGGCTGGAATTGAAGCGGTACACCGATCCGAATTACGTCAACTACGACACGACCGACTACCAGCCGCTGTCGTTCGACCGCCCGGAGCCGATCTGTCATGTGCCCGAGCACGTCCAGGCGACCGACCCGATCGAAGGGCGGGCCGCCTGCCACATCGCACCGGCCGAGTGGCGGCTCTTGGCGTGGATGGAGCGAGAAGGATTTGCCTACGATTACTGGTCTGAGACGCAGCTCCATTTCGGCCAGCTCGATCTCGACGCCTACCGTACGCTCGTCATCAGCACGCACCCCGAATACTGGTCGCGTCAGATGTACGACAAGGTCAAGCGGTGGGCCTTCGAGCGGGGCGGACGGCTCGTTTATCTGGGCGGCAATGGACTCAATTGCGACGTCGAATTCGTGAACGAGCAGACGTGCATTTACCGCAATGACGACGAGCGGCGGCTGCGCGAGCCGGGAACGCACTTCGAGACGCGGTTCCACCTGCGGCACGAATCGGAGGCGGCCCTCTTGGGGGTGCGGTATGACGACCGGGCGATCATGACGGCCGCTCCTTACCGCGTCGTGGACGGCTCGCACTGGGTTTTTTCCGGCACCGGCCTGGCGGAAGGGGACATCTTCGGCCGCGAGTCCCTTCACGAGCGGATTCCGGGGGGCGCGTCGGGCCATGAGACCGATAAGATGTCGATAAGCTCGCCGCCGAACACGCATCGTCTGGCTAAGGGAATGAATCCGGACGACGGCGGCGCTGACATGACCATCCACGAAACGGCCAGCGGCGGAGCGGTGTTTGCCGCCGGATCGATCACCTGGCCGGCGTCGATCCTCATTGATGAAGCCGTCTCACAAATCACCGCCAATGTCCTGCGGCGATTTTCGTCGTAGAACGGAATTCATTCCGTTCCGAGTGCCAGCTATGAAGATTCAGACGCTCGAAACGTACCCGGTCCGAATTCCCCTCAAGCCCGAATGCCGCATGGTTTCCGCCCTCGGCCGGCACGACGAATCGCAGTTCGTTGTGGTCCGTTTGTTATCCGATAACGGCATTGAAGGAGCCGGCGAAGCGACCGCGACCGTCCGCTGGAGCGGTGAGACCGTTTGGGGCGTGCAGGCTCTCATCGACCGCGTGTTCACGCCGGCAATCCTCGGCATGGAGCTCGATTCGCAGTGCGCCGAAGAATGCATTGCGGCCATCGATGCCCGGATGGACCAGCTCGCGATTCACAACTGGTTCGCCAAGTCGGCAATCGAGATGGCGTGCTGGGACGCCCTGGGCAAAGCGGCGGGCAAGCCGGTTTACGATTTGCTTGGCGGCGCTTGCAGGCCCTTGGCAATTCCGGGACGATTTTCGATCGGCGCCTACGAGCCGTCCCGCGCGGCGGCCCGGGCCGCGGAGCTGGCGGCGCTCGGTTTCGACACCCTCAAGGTGAAAGTCGGCGGCAGTGCCGAGGAGGACATCGCGCGTGTGCGGGCCGTGCGTACGGCCATCGGCCCCGACCGCAAGCTCGTCATCGACGCCAACTGCGGGTGGGATGTGACGACCGCGATCCACTGCGTGAAGCAGCTTAGGGACTGCGACCTGCTCCTCGTCGAGCAGCCGACGCCGGACGGCGATTATGCGGCCATTGCCCGCGTCCGCCGCGAGACGGGGGCCCGCGTGATGGCCGACGACATGTGCTTCAACCTGGTTCACGCCCAGGAGCTCGTCCGCAATCAGGCCTGCGACGTCATTAGCGTCTACCCCGGCAAGAACGGCGGCATTCGCAAATCCCGCCAGATCGCCCGCTTCTGCGAAAGTCACGGCGTGGCGACGTCGATCGGCTCGAATCTGGAGTTCGACATAGCCACGGCCGCGATGGGACACCTGATCGTCGCCACGCCGAATCTCCAGGTGGAGCAGTACCCAGGCGACATCTACGGGCCGGCATATTACGAATTCCGCATCCTGAAAGAGCCCCTGGCGATCCAAGGCCCCATGACCACGATTACGAGCCGCCCCGGACTGGGCGTGGAAGTGGACTGGAGTCTGGTGCGATCGAATCGCTGCCGCGACTAGTCAAAAGGCCGAAGACGTGCCAGCGGAGTGGCCGCCTTACCCTCCGCCAAATGCCGGCAGGATGTGCAGCTCGCTGTTGGCCTTGAGTGCCGTCCGCAGCGACCGCGTGGCCATCGACTGATCGATGGAGATTTGCAGCCCCGGTGCCAGCTCGTCGTCCTTGCAGAGCCGCGCCCCAATGCCAGGGAATCTGACTTCCAGGGCTTCAATCGCCTGCCGCAGCGTGGCGGCTTCGACCGCGACTTGGGTCGTCCCGCCGGTCAGGTCGCGCATCTGGGGCGGGATGTGAATCAGGGGCATTTACTTCCCGTCTTCCGTTTTGGTCTTCGGGCGCTCCCGAGTGGGACGTTGGCGGGTGCCGGGAGCGCCCAGTTCCTCCAGCGTAGGAACCTTGCCGCCGACGACGTCCACGATGGCCTTCAGCACCTTGGGCGCATCGGCCTGAATGCTGGGCTGCACCAAGGCAAAATTCGCCGTCACCTTCCCCTTGTTGGCCACAAGGATGGTCATGGTTACCTTGCGGTTGAGTCCGTACTCTCCCGGACCTTCAACTCCGTCCCGGAAGATCCCGAGGGGAACCTCTTTCGGCAGCGCGCCCGACGCCCGTTTGATCCAGGCCTCCGTTTCCGCCGGATCGTCGGTCAGGAATACAACGGCGCAATGCAGGCCATCGCTGCTGCGCTTGGCGGCATACTCTCCCAGCAGCCGTGCCATGCCGACGCTAGGCCGATTGACCTCGTGGACGAAGATCAGCAGCAAGGGCTTGTCCCCGGCACTGGCGACAGGATCAAAATCCTTCCCCTCCTGGGGTCCCAGTGCGCCGGCCACCGTGAATTTTGCCAGAGGCTCCCCCTGTTGCGGACCTGAGAAGACCTCGGTCGCCTGATGACCGCCAGACAACGAACAGGCAGCCAGCCAACCGGCGGCCACGACCAAAGGGAGCAGGCGAGGCATGACGGACTCCAGCAATTGCACGACAGAAAAGTGCGCCCCTTACCCTGCCGACTTTAACGCTTCAAGGAATCAGGGGCAATCGGCGGTCCCGACTTCGGCTCGATCAGAGGAATCGCATTGGCCGGCGCGGACTTCGTCCCGGCGGCGGCTGGCGCGGCGGCATCGCCGGCATTCAGCGTCTGGAGCAGATTGGCGGCTCGTTCCCACTCTTCGGCCAGATCGGGCCGGCCGATTTGCCTGGCGAGGGCCGCCAGCTTGCGGCGGATGAATTCATCCTCGGGCAAATGAAAAGCCTTCTCCATCGTATCGTAATAGGCGGCTTCGGCTACCCGCAGTTTGTCGGCCTTGACGCTGCACTCGCGCGCCTTCTCGCGCTGCTTGAGCTGCGAGTAGACCTGGGACAGCTTGAACCACCCCGTGTGATCAGCAGGATACACCTTGGTGAATTGCTCCAAATGCTCCACGGCAACGTCCAACTCCCCCTCCTTGACGGCAATATCGACCCTCAGCAAATTGCCGAAGCGGTGCTCAGGGTCGTGTTTCAGCGCATCGATAACCAGTTGTTTGGCTTCCGGGTCGCGATGCACGGCCCAATAGCAGCGGGCCAGCAGGATGTCGCGGGCCACGGTGCTGGCCACCGGCTCCAGGGTCTTGATGGCCTCCTCCACTTGCGAGCTTTCAAACTGGCACTCGGCCATCTCGATGAGCACTTGCTGCCGAATCGCGGGAGGCGGATCACGCAGCAGCGCTTGCTGATAGGCGATGATGGCATTACCGAAGCCCGCCCGCGACTTGGTTTCCAGACCGGCCAGGCGATGGGGACGATAATCCAGGGGATCGAGGCGCGCCCATTCCTGACAATGCACGTACAGCAAGTCGAGCGCGCGGGTATCCTTATACATGGCGGCCAGCCAGCGATGCGCCTGGATCGAATTCGGATCGAGCCGGAGAGCCTCCACCAGGGCCTCCTGTGCCGCGCCAAACTGGCCAACTTGGAAAAGCGCTGATCCGAAAACCACCAGGGCGTACTTCTTGAGCCTGGGGTAGTCCAGCAGCGACTCCAGCGTTTTCAGACTGGCTGGATCGAGCTGTCGCTGCCGCTCGTGGATTTCGACCGCGATGCGGAGCAGATCGGCATGGGGCCGAAAATCGGGATACTTCCCGATGGCCCCAATGGCGTTGCGGACAGCGTCCAGGTTTTCGCGCGTGTATTCCGTCCAGGCTCGTTCAAAGGTCCGCTGCACCGACTGCTCCGCGCTGACCTGATGCTGGGCGGCCTTGGCGGCATCTCCCCGCGCCAGGAGCAGCTTCGCCAGGGCTTCATGAGACGGCTGGTGCAGCGGGTCGGCCAACAGGGCGGTGTACCACCAGGTCATGGCGTCCTGTTCGCGGCCCGCTTCCAGGCTGATTTGACCGCGACGGAACCGCGGATCTGGATTGTCCGGCTGGGTACAGATCAGCCGGTCCGTTGCCTGCGCTTCGTTCAGCAGGCGAAGCTGCTGCTGTTGCACCTTCACGAAATACTCTGCCCGCTCCTTGTTACCGAGGGCAAAGTAAGCGCGGACCAGCGCCTGAAAGCAAGGAGCGTCCACTTCCCTTCGCTCCGCGGCTTCTTCCAACATTGCGATGACCTTTTGGTGCTCCTTGCGGTCGAGGTAAACGTCCGACAGCACCCGCCAGGCGCGCGACCGCAACTCCACATCGAGATCGGCGGCCAGGGCTTCGTGCAATCTCTGTTCCACCTTGTCCGCATCCTTCCCCAGGGCATATTCAATCTCAGCCACCGCCACGGTCACGCGCGGAGCGCCCGGACGCAGCTCGGCACATCGATGGAGCAGAGTTAGCGCCTCATCCTGCCGATGCCGCGAGGCCAACAATCGCGCCAGGCGAACGAGCGCTTCGAAATTGTCGGGATGGGCGGCCAGGATGGCCCGGTAATCCTTCTCGGCCCTGGCCATGTCATCCTGTTGTTCGGCGATATCCGCCCGCAGGAATCGCGGCCCCGGCGCATCCGGCTTCCATTCAATCCAGTATCCCAAAGCGGCCTGCGCGGCGCCGATTTGATAGATGCTGATGTATCCCTTGGCCCGCGCTTCGTAGATCTGCTCGGCGGTGAAGTCGTCAACGGTCCCTTGCAGGCAGATCTCGTTGAGCGCCGCCTCGCTGGCTGCATCGCCCAGCCCGTGTTGCGTGCGGGACAGCAGCCGCTGCAAGCGGACCTCGCTGTCCTCCAGACCAAGCCGCTGGGCGCGGCGGAGATGAAACTCAAACTCATCGGCGTCACCCGCGCGACGAAAGGCCACGGCGGCCAGAAAGGCGAGCCGGCAGTCCTCGGGATAGGACTTGGCTGCAGCGGAAAGCTCCTCCGCCGCACGGGGGAAATCACCTGCGGCCAGGAGACTGAGCCCCTTGGCCTCATAACCCCATTTGCTCCAGCGCACTGCGGCCAGCCAGCCGAGCACCACCAGCAGCACCAGCCCCGCGCAGATTAACCACCTGCGCGCTGGGCCGGTGGTTGGAGACAAATTGACTATGGCCATCTTTTCCCTCGCCGATCGAGGCAGCGGTGTGCGCGCCAATACTGGCCTTACGCACGCCGCCGAGAGAAGGTGCGGTCCATAGCCGCTAAAATCGCGCCTGTGCGGCCCGATTACGGGACCTCGATCTTCAACTCCTTGGAGCCCCCCTCGGGAATCGTCAGCTTCAGTCCGCTCGTATCCGGGTTGCGAAATTTGGCGTCAATCAGGTCCTTGGCAACAGGTTGGCCCTTTTTCCGTTTCTCCTCGTCAGCTTTCATTTGCTTTGCAAATATCTCCTTCGCTTGCTCCATCATCTTATCTTGCTCCTCCAGGCTTGGCGGGCCCGATCCCGTCGTGGTGGGCATGTCCGAAGACAAGGGGGAATAGGGGTTCTCTTGCTTGCTGACGGCAACTTTGAGGTCCGCCCCAGGGACCGCCCCGGTGCGCCCCAGATAAGTCAGCGTAAACTTCCCATCCTTGTCACTGCTGCCGGTGGCGGAGTTTCCGTCCGGATACATGACGAGGATGCCGGCTTCGGCCAACGGGGCTCCCCCGAGCGTCAGAACTCCATCGGCCGGCACCAATTTCGGGCCGGAATCGCAGCCAGCAATCCACAGGCAAGAGGACAAAAGCAACGGAACGATGATTCTTTTCACAGTTGCACCTTGACGGAACAGTTTGAATCTTGCAACAGGTTTGCCCCGGTCTCACCCACGTCCCAGGCGGAAGGCGGCAGGAAAAAAGGGGCTTCCGCTCAGGAGGAAAGGAGCGAGCCGCCGGCAGGCCGGCGGCTCGCGTCCAAATTCGATTTTCCACCGATTGGCTTAGTAATCGGTATTGATTGGCAAGCCGTCCCTCCGACCACCCAGACGCTGATACGTTTGATAGTTCACGTTCTGGTTGATGAAGTGGACGCTGCCGTCCCCGAACACGAATTGGCAACCCTGGGGATGTTTCGAGCGGAATCCCCACGACAAGTTCCAAGCGTGGCGAACCCCCCAGCCGTTCGAGTTGCCTTGAAAGGCGCTGACGCAGGCCAAGTGGGGATACCCGCGCTTCTGAGCGTCCTCTACGCTGATGGCGCAGGTGGTCATGACATTGATGGGAACGTGCATGCCGGCATGGGCGTTGTTCATGCCGTTGAAGCCGGACCAACTGTCGCGATGGTCATGGCACTCGGGGAGGATCTCGCCGATCATGATCACCTGCGACAGGCCGTCCCGGATGCCGGCAAAGTTGATGGGCGTGACGGCGATCCGGCCAAAGCAGCCGGAGATCCCCGTGCCATTCCACTCGTCCATGAGCCAGTTGTTGCCGTGGTCGGCAACGCCGATCGAATCGTAATTCACGTTTGGTATGATGTACGGATTGCAGGGACCCGGCGCCCCCCCACCAATGGGATGGGAAATGTGTCGCGTCGCACCGTTCGACCCCGAGTAGTTGCACCAGGGGCGGTTGAAATCGTCCGCGTACTGGTCGGAGGGGCAGCGGTTGTAGGGGAGGGGAATATGATACAGCCGCCGCACGCCGCCCGGGGTCTGAATCGGTGTGAGCCGGCCTGAGTTGGCCCGGTTGGGAGAACCGGGAATCATGTCCACGATGTTGATCTTGTCGTAGAGCTGGTTCTGCTCCATCTGCGGCAGCACCTTCACCATCCAGCCAATCGTCGAGCCGTGCCAGGCCTGATTCCACCAGTTGATCACCGGGTGCATTTGATCGACGTTGGCCGGATTGCGAATGTCCAGCGACTTATAGCCCCCAGGCGGGATCACCTTCCAGGTGTCGTGATACGTGTGGATCGCGACGCCAAACTGCTTCAAATTGTTGCCGCACTGCATGCGGCGGCCCGCTTCACGCGCCTGTTGGACTGCCGGCAGCAAGAGCGCTACCAGCACGCCGATGATGGCGATGACCACGAGCAGCTCGATCAGGGTGAAGCCCTGTCGGCCTCGATTCGATCGAATCATGGGACCTCCCTAAGATTGGAATAAGGAATATGAGTCAGAATCCACCCAAACTTTGGTCAATGTAAACGACTTGAATCATGAATGCAAGCACTTTCCGCTTGGAAAAGAAATAAAAAATAATGACCAGCAAGCAAAAAATCGGCTTCCGGCCACGTGTTTCTTGGCCATTTTTCCAGTATTTCGCCGGCGTGAGGTCCACAAAAATCGCTTGGAAATCGCAAAAAAAACTGCGTTTTAGGGGTGAAACGCGCTCCGTCCGCCTCCAATCCATCTTACCCCCCCAAAAGGGTTAGTGTCAACCTGTGGGTGGCGATTGCTGGCGAGAGGCACACCTCAAGCAGGACTCACTAGGAGGGGGATCCAAAGAGCGGCGGCTGCGTTTAGAGGGTCAGCAACAGCCGCGTCAGGCGCGTGAGGAAAGGGGGTCGCGTGTCCGCAAGACCAAGAAGCCCATTCTGCCGGAGACGGGCCTCAGATTGATCGTCGTTCTGATACACCAGCGCCACGGCCGCCGGAAAGGTGAATCGGACGGTACGACCCGGCCGCACGGCGTGCCGCACCGAGCCAGCCCCCAGGGAGACCCTGGGGCAGGATTTGACTGGCCATGATCCCTCGCCGATCGAGGCAGCGGTATGCGCGCCGCCGGGAGAAGGTGCGGTCCATAGCCGCTAAAATCGCGCCTGTGCGGCCCGATTACGGGACCTCGATCTTCAACTCCTTGGAGCCCCCCTCGGGAATCGTCAGCTTCAGTCCGCTCGT
>DATKDU010000526.1:0-7104 GCA_035512595.1 Pirellulaceae bacterium | reverse complement strand
CAGCGAGTCGATGACTCGTGTCACGGCGATCGGCTTGATGCTGCGACGGCTAGCACCTCCCGAACCGTTACCCACATTCCATTACCGGGCAGCGTGCTAGCTGCGTTTTTCCTCTGCAAACTTTTCGGATAGCCTCTTAGTGAGCCCGCTCCTGTCCACCCACCACGCGACCCCCATCGCCACCACCACCGTCAGCCAGAGCAAGTCGCGGATCGTGAAGCGGAACATGGCGAGAGTCCTTAGGCGGATCGAGCGACGCAGCCCGCGGATCGGATCAGCAGAATAATAGGGGCAGAATCATGGCGGACAAAATCAGGATGGTTCTGCTCCCATGATTCTGCTCTCATTATTCTGCCGATGGCCGCGCCAAGTGGCCGATCGGGGCCAACTCGCGGCAGTTTGGGGATTGGCTAACGCACGAACGGCGTAGTGGACTTGAATGAATCTGGATCGAACTGCAGGTCCAGACTCGGAGTCAATTCCTCAATTCTCTGGGCCAATCGGCTCCTGTCGATCCACCACGCCACCGCCAGCGCCACCACCACCGTCAGCCAGAGCAAGTCGCGGATCGTGAAGCGGCCAGTCTACCGCGCCGCGAGTCCCGGATCGAAAGCGGGAACCGGGGTTCCAAATTCTGACGATCTCAACGCCCGTCGTTTTTTTGCGCAGAGGCGCGGAGGCGCAGAGGCGCAGAGAGGAAGACAAAAATCTTTTGCTGCTCTGCGTCTCCGCGCCTCCGCGCCTCTGCGCTAAAACAAACGACCGGACAAACCGAAAAGTCGCCGCGGGAAGCATGGCGCTGATCAAGGCAAGCGGGCCGGCGAGACAGTGGTTCGGTAATAACTGCTCGGCCCTGAATTCGGTTTTGCTCGACGCACTTCTACGGCCGACTGCTCGGAGTCCCACACGACTTTCCACCCCATCTCGAACTCACGATCAGTGCCTGCCACTGCTCCCACACGGCCGCTGTCTCGTGAAGCCAAACTTGTGGCTCTCGCCTGGGGCAGGTACATTGATCATCAACGGAGTTTGATGGTTCGTACGCAATTTGAAGAGCCGCGATGACACCGATCCATTCCCCAATTTCGCGTCGCGAGTTGCTTCGCATCGGCGGCACCGGTTTTCTCTCGTTGTCGCTAGCGCGGCTGCTTCAAGCCGCGGAGGAAGGATTCTCGCTGCCGGCCAAGGCGGACGCCTGCATCATCCTGATGCTCAACGGAGGACCCAGCCACCTCGACATGTGGGACATGAAGCCCGACGCGCCCGACAATATTCGCGGCGAGTTCAAGCCGATCGCCTCGAGCCTGCCCGGTGTGCCCCTGAGCGAGCACCTCCCCAAGCTGGCGACCCAAATGCACCGCTGTTGCCTGGTGCGGTCGATGCACCACAGCGTCAACAACGCGCACGCGCTGGCCGTCTACACGGCCATGACGGGGGATGACCGCGGCGATGCCAATCGGGCCATTGGCAACAGTTCCAGTGATCACCCGTCGCCGGGGGCCATACTTAGCCGCGTCCGCCCGCCGGCCAGCGACGCAGTGCCGCACGTCTGTCTGCCGTACATGACCAAGGAAGGGGCTGGCGGACCGCCGCAGCCGGGCTTCTTCGGCGGCTGGCTCGGCCGGACGTTCGATCCGCTGTGGGTGCTGAAGGATCCGAGTGCGGCCGACTTCTCGGTGCCGGAGTTCACGCTGCAAACCGACGTCTCGATCGACCGGGTCGCGCGCCGCGGGGAACTCTTGGCCAGCTTGAGCGGCGGCTTCGATCCCCACGAGAACCGGGCCGCCTTCGATACGATGACCCGCTACCAGCAGCGGGCGCTGGACGTGCTCACCGGCGACAAGGTCCGCGGCGCCTTTCGCCTCGAACAGGAGACCGATCAAACCCGCGATGCTTACGGACGCAATATCTACGGCCAGAGCACGCTCCTGGCCCGGCGGCTGATCGAAGCCGGCACGCGCGTCGTCACCATTAGCTGGGCCCCCGACGCCAACGCCACCTGGGACACGCACGGCGGCAATTTCAAGAAGCTCAAGGGGACGCTCTTGCCGCAGTTTGATTCAGCCTGCGGCACATTGCTCACCGACCTGGCCCAGCGGGGGCTGCTCGAACGGACGCTCGTCTTCGTCACCGGCGACTTTGGCCGCACTCCCAAAATCAACGCCAACGACGGCGGCCGGGACCACTGGAACTACTGCTACACGGTGATGCTGGCCGGCGGCGGCATTCGCCCCGGCTACGTTTACGGCGCCAGCGACAAGATCGGCGCCTTCCCCGCCGACAAGCCGACGAGCCCCGGCGACGTCGCCGCCACCATGTACCACCTCCTCGGCATCGACCACCGCCGGATGCTCTACGACCCCCTTGAGCGGCCGCATCGGATCGTGCCCAAGGGAGAGGTGGTGGAGGAGCTGATCGCCTAATGCCCTCTGCCGGCTTCAGCCGGCACCTGTCTGCCACCAGCTTTAGCTGGTGGAAACATGTTGCAGTCACTTGGATTGGCGGACCGCGAGATGACCAGGTGAAAACGCGGGTCCTGCAAAGCGTGGGCTTTATCGATCGAGAGCGGCGTAATCGATTCGTCGAGCATGGCCAGGTCGGGGGCGGTGAGGAATACTTTGAGTTCGCCTACGCATCGCTTGCCGCTCATCGACAGAACGCCGTCCATCTCGATCGTGGGATTGTAGTCGTGAGGAATAGCGACATGAAACGGCGCTGCTGATTGGATCGAAATCGTCATCAGGGGCACGGGCACCCCATATTCGGGATGCATCGGGTCCCGCTTCGCCATGTCCACGTGATAATGCGTGGCAAAGAGATGCACATAATAGACTTCCGGTTTTCGCGAACGATCGATCCACCAGCCGAGGCCTATCGCCACGATCACGGTCAGCCACAGCAAGTCGCGGATTGTGAAACGCATCATTTCTCTCCGCTCACGGCTTGATGCCGGCCTTCTTTTCTTCTGCCGCCAGGATCGCGTCCTTTCGCTGGGCCTGTTCCTCCCACTTGGACAGGAGTTTTTCGCTCCTTTCGTCGTTACGCTCCATCGACGTGAGGAGCCTTTCGTACCGAATCGTCTGGGCCTCCTGATCATCCATCAACTTTTCCGTTTCCTCGGATTGACGACGGTAGGTCTCGACTTGCTCGTCATAAAACTCGGCATCACCAACTCCACCGCCGCCGGCGGGCTGCTGACAGCCGACAGAAGTTAGAAAAAGCAGGACGAGGATCGCGAAGTGTGTTCGCATGGGAGCAGGTATCCATTTAGCGGGATGGAGTGTGTGTGGCGACCGTCGAAAGCGAATACAGACGATTGGTGACCAATGAACCACAAGCCGTATTGTGACAGGACGGAATGCCGGCAGGAAACGGGAGGCATTGCAGCACGCGCGGTCGGTCCGGTAAGGGCAGGTTGAAAACCTGCCCCACGCCCAGGCGGAATTGTTGACAAAAGTATACTATGCCCATATACTTCCAATCGGCGACCTGTCCACGGGCGCGGCGCGATCCTTGACAATCTGGTGGCGTGTTCGCAGCGGCGGCAATTCTTCCGCTAAGCTGGGGAATCTTCGTGCGGGCGGCTCTCGGGAAAGGGGCCGCAGGTAGGGTCTTATAACCCCTTATCGCGCGGCTCAGTCGTCTCTGCCTGAACGGCCGTTGGGGCACTGTTCCGCCGGAGGTTTGCCTTTTTCGGCAGTGGCGTTTGCGATCAATTCCCCGCACGCTTTGATGCACGCCCCGCATATGAAAACGTCATCCGGGCCTTCCGCCAGCGGGCCAACTTCTTTGTAGCCCTTGCGGCAGAACGAGCAGTATCCAGGGTAGCGGCGACGGGAGCCATGCGGCCAGAACAGCGTTCGGATGCGTTCAAAGAATCCCACGCCCTCACCCCCGCTTGTTACCTGGTGAATGGACCGGCCGTGCGGTACGCCCGATGGTGCGTTCGGCCCACCACTTCACTTTACCATCGCGCCGGACGCCTGTGGTCGCCAGCCGCAGCGATGGCTTGCCCCGCCGCTCGTTATCCTCGCTACTATACAAGTGTGGCATATCAGTTGCAGCCGATCCACTTTTGACCTGGCAAACTGCCAGGTTGGCAGTGCGCTCCTGCGCGCTGGTTGATCTCTGACAATCTGGTTGAGTTTTGCAAACCGACTCGGCAGCAAATGCGCTAGGGTCGGATGGTTGCCCTTGGGAAAATGGCGGGTGCGGGCGAGGCAGTGAACAGACATCCCCCATTGGGGGTATTATATGCCCTTATTGCTGGAAGCGAGGTTTTCGCCCGGTGGCCTGCGCAAACGCGCTATATTCGACATCGCGCCCGAAACGGACTTGCGGCGACGGCCGGAGGGCGTGGGAGTCCGGAAAGCGAATGTATACAAGTGCTTACACTTCGGCCGGAAGTGCGGCGGTCGGCGCAAGTCGGTCTGTTTGCGCCGTGCATCGGCGCTATCGCGCAGCCGAGGTTCCCTTGTCGCGAGTGCGTATTAACTATTATCACCCGACAGCCAGGTCGCTTGGCAATCCGGGTGAAGCGCTCCGCCCGCAAGGGAGCAACGGTTGCCCTAAGCGATTGTCGGCTTTCGCTCCGCGAAAGCACGTACTTTTGCGGAGCGAAAGCCGACACGTCGTCCTGTGTGCCGCGAAACCCGTCTGCTACACTGGAATGGAAACCGTCCCGCTCCCCCATTGGTCATTGGGGTTTGGTCATTGGTCATTAAGCCCTTGGGCTCCAAGGACTTAGGTCCCGACTGAACCCGCCTTCAACGTAAACCCGTGCCTGACAACGAGATCCATCCCGACGTCGCCCACATCCGCAACTTCTGCATCGTGGCCCACATCGACCACGGCAAAAGCACCCTCGCGGACCGGCTGCTGGAGTTTACCGGCACCGTCACCAAGCGGGAGATGAAGGAGCAGCTCCTGGACGACATGGACCTGGAGCGCGAGCGGGGAATCACGATCAAGGCGCGGGCGGTGAAAATGCCCTATCGCCGCGGCAATGAGGATTTCGAGTTCAACCTGGTCGATACGCCGGGGCACGTCGATTTCCATTACGAGGTGTCGCGGTCGCTGGCCTGCTGCGAGGGGGCGATTCTCGTGGTCGATGCGGCCCAGGGGGTGGAGGCGCAGACCCTGGCCAACGCCTTCGCCGCCATGAATGCCGGGCTGACGATTGTGCCGGTGATCAACAAGATCGACCTGGCCAACGCCCGCATTGACGAGGTGCTGATGGAAATCGAGCACACGCTGGCCATCGATGCCAACGAAGTGCTGATGGTCAGCGCCAAGACGGGCGTGGGCATTCAGGAGCTGGTGGACGCCCTGATCGATCGCCTGCCCGCGCCGAAGGGGAATCCCGATGCGGTGCTCCAGGCGATGGTCTTCGACTCCCACTACGACGACTATCGCGGCGCGGTCACCTACGTCCGCGTGATGAACGGCCGCTTTGCGAAAGGGACCAAGGTCCGCTTCATCGCCACCGGGACGACTCACGAGGTGATTGAGCTGGGACAGTTCACGCCCAAGCAAACGCCGTGCAGCGAGCTGAATGCCGGGCAAGTTGGTTATCTGGTCTGCAACATCAAGTCGCTGTCGCAGGTCCACATTGGCGACACGATCACGATCCCCGGTGAGGGGTGCGCGCCGCAATTGCCGGGGTACAAAGAGCCCAAGCGGATGGTTTACTGCGGCCTCTATCCGTCGGATGGCCAGGACTTCAGCGAGCTGCGCGAGGCGCTCGAGAAGCTGCTCATCAACGATCCCAGCTTCGAGTTCGAGCCGGAGACCAGCGACGCCTTGGGCTTTGGCTTTCGCTGCGGCTTTTTGGGCCTCTTACACATGGAGATCGTCCAGCAGCGGCTGGAAGGGGAGTCGGACGTCGATCTGGTGCAGACCGCGCCGAACGTGACGTACGAGATCGTCAAGCGCGACACGGGGGAAGTGATCCAGATCCACAAGCCGCAGGATGTGCCAGATGCGGGATCGATCGAGGAGTGGCGGCAGCCGATCGTCCGCGTGAGCCTCATCCAGCCGACCGAGTATATCGGTCCGGTGATGCAACTCTGCCAGGATCGCCGCGGCACTCACGTCCGCACGGAGTACCTCTCTCCGACCCGCACGATGCTCGTGTACGACGTCCCGCTGGCGGAAGTCATTTATGACCTGCACGACAAACTCAAAAGCGCCACGCGCGGCTACGGCACGATGGACTACGAGCTGGTCGGCTACCAGACGGCGGACCTGGTGCGGATGGACATCCTGGTCAACGGCAATCGGGTCGATGCCTTGTCGGTCGTGTGCCATCGCGAAGATGCCGATCGCCGCGGACGGGCGGTCTGCAAGAAGCTCAAGGAAGAGATCGAGCGGCACATGTTCGAGGTGGCGATTCAGGCAGCGATCGGCAGCCGGATCATCGCCCGTGAGACCAAGCCCGCCATGCGGAAGAACGTCACCGCCAAGTGCTACGGCGGCGACATCACCCGCAAGCGCAAGCTGTGGGCCAAGCAGCGCGAAGGGAAGAAGCGGATGAAGGCCATCGGCCAGGTCGAAATCCCGCAGAAGGCGTTCCTGGCGGTGCTGGAATCGGGGGATGAGTAGCAAGTGATGTAAAGGTCCTCTCGACTCTATGATTTGGCAATGGTTATCATCGACCTTCGGTCTCGGCCGCGCGTCGGCGAAGCCATCGATGGCGGACTTCGCGAAACTCAGCCTCAAATACGCAAGGCGGGCCACGAAGAAAGGCGACTCAATTCGTGCCTCCAGTGGTCTTACGGATGCAGTGCTTGAGCACTTGAGCCACGCGGTCGTTGAGTTTGACGAGTCGGCAGGATTGACGTATCTGCAATCGGTTGAGGTGACCACGCTGCTGCAGGAGACGCTGGGTGCTTACGAACTATTGCATGAGGAGATTGCGGGAGGCAAGGTTTCCGAGGCCACCGCAGGGAATGCATACCAGTTGCTCGCTTTGTCGCACATCGCGATGCTGTTCAACGACCAGCGGCTAGCTGAGCTGCTTGGCAATTTTCGGACAGTCGAGTGGCTAACGGGAATGGGTTAAGTGGGCTTCAAAGGCGATAGGGCTGAGGTAATCCAGGGAGG
>DATKDU010000525.1:0-16736 GCA_035512595.1 Pirellulaceae bacterium | reverse complement strand
CGTCGAAAAATATCTCAAACCCGAAGTCATCAACCAGATCAAGCGGCTCGATTTGCGCGCGCAGTTCGTGGTCAAGGGGTTTTTGCAGGGGCTCCATGCGTCGCCGTTTCACGGGTTCTCGGTCGAGTTCTCCGAGCACCGGCGGTATGCGCCGGGCGACGATCCGCACGACATCGACTGGCTGGTCTACGCCAAGACCGACAAGTACTACGTCAAAAAATTCGAGGCCGAGACCAACATCACCGGCTACCTGGTGATGGACCTCAGCCAGTCGATGGGTTTTACGCACCGGCAGGAGCTGACCAAGTTCGATTACGCCATCTGCCTGGCGGCGTCGCTGGCCTACTTGATGATCCACCAGCAGGACCCGGTCGGGCTGATCACCTTCGACGAGAAAATCCGCGACGTCATCCCGCCCAAGAGCAAGCGGACGCAGCTCGGCACCATCCTGGGGCACCTGGCCAGCCTCAAGCCGACCGGGCCGACCGAGATTGCCGCCTGTTTGACGCAGGTGGCGTCGATGTTCCGCCATCGCAGCCTGGTGATGGTTTTTTCGGATCTGCTCGCCGAGCCGGGGCCCGTCTTCCAGTCGCTCCGCCGCCTGCGGCATCGGGGGCACGACGTGATCCTGTTCCACGTGCTGGATGAGGCCGAGGTCAATTTTCCTTACGATGGGATGATCGAGTTCGAGGACCCGGAGAGCGGCGAGAAGCTCACCGTCGATGCGTCGAGCTACCGCCGCGATTACAAGAGCGAGCTGGAAGGCTTCCGCGAGCTCTACAAGAAGGAGTGCTTCCAGACCGGCGTCGATTATGTGCCGCTGGATACGAGCATGCAGTTTGACAAGGCTTTGCTGGGTTATTTGCTGAATCGGCAGCAGCGGGGGTGAGGGGATTGCGGATTGCGGATTGCAGATTGCGGATTTAAGGGGACGGAGAGATGGAGGGAGCACTCACCCCTCACCACTCACCACTCACCACTCACCACTCACCACTCACCCTTCACCCCTCACACGTCACCCCTCACCCCCTAATACTCCCCGACCGGTTCGCCGTCGTCTTTTTGCAGCAGCCGCCGCACCGTGTTCCAATCGACAGCTTCCGAGATGTAGTGTGGCCCGCTCACTCCGTGAGCGGTCTGGCCACTCGCGGAGCGAGTGGACCACATTAGAATTCCCCGACCGGTTCGCCGTCGTCTTTTTGGAGCAGGCGACGGACGGTCTCCCAATCGACGGCGTCGGAAATGGAGTGGACGCTGCCGTCGCAGAAGGCGCATAAGAATCCAGTCGCCTTTTCGCGCAGCCCCACAAATGGCTTGCTGAAATCAACTCTCCAGTCTTCAGGGCTAGTCCAAACGACGGCGTGCTCCGGGGACGATTCCACGACGGCGATCGTGTTCGAGGTGCCGTCGCGGATGTCGGCAAAGCGAGTAGCCGCCGCCCCCTCGAACACGGTCTTCGGCCCCACTGGGACGAGGTAGTTGGTCATCCCTTTTTTCACTTGCTCCTCGGTCAATCCCTGGCCGGCGAAGACCTGCGGCATTTTCTCGATCAGCTTCTTGTTGTGTTCGCTGTCCCACGGCTCGTCGAGATGGAACTGGTCGTAGAGCTCCTTCTGCTCCAAGTACGGCAGCAAATGGACGCGCCAGGAGAGGAGTTTCTTGTCGTCCTTGCGGCTGGCCTGCGGCGGGAACGAACGGTGCGTATCGTGGTAGGTGTGCAAGCCGATCATCATCTGCTTGAGGTTATTGCCGCTCTGCGCCCGATTGGCCGCGGCCCGCGCCGAGACGACCGCCGGCTTGACCAGCTCGTCGATGATCTTGGTGAGGTTCCCTTGCTCCTCGTCGAGCTTCAGGACCAACCGATCCGCTTCAACCTTCGGCTGGAGCAGGGAGACGATCTGCTCGATCCCCGGCAGATCGCGCTGGGCCTGTTCATTCTTGGTCAGCAGATCGAGGGCACTGTTGGCCAGCACGCCGAGCTGCGCAGCGGCGCGGGCATCCTTGGCCTTCAGCGTCACCGATAGCGACGGCTGGGGAGGCGGGTTGGCGGCCAGCGTCAGCGATCCAAAGCTGTCCACCAGCTCCGCGCCGCTCAGTCCCCCCAGCTCCGCCGGCATTGCCGGCAGGGACTCGCGGAGGGCGCGGCGCGTGTCGTCACTAGCGGAGAGGACCACCTGCACGGGCGCATTGCCGCCGGCGGCGAATGCCTTGGCCAGGTCGGGGCGGAGAGTGGCCTTGACCGTCTTGATCCCGCGCGGAGCGAGTACGATCGCACCATGCAGTGACTCTCCGACAGGCGCCGCGTCGGGAGTCAGTCCGGCAAGGGCCTCTTGAACGCGCTTGGGGTCACCACCTTTGCCGACAGGAAAGACGACCAGCGGTTCATCGTGCGGAAGATCCTGAAGACTGTAGATGAAGAAGACTTCGCTCGTCCCCGCGGCCAGCAGCTTGTCCTTGAGATCCGTGAGCTTGGCGACCACTTCCTTCCGCTGCTGCGGCGAAAACAGATCGACCGGAATGTCCTTGGCGAAAAAGTCGATTCCCGCTTGGAGATCGACCTGTTTCAGGTCGAGCCGGCCGACGGCAATCGTCTGGTCATCGAGAAACGGTGCGATGGCGTCGAGCTTCGACTGCGCGGCGTTTCGCTCTTGTGCCAAGCCGATCAGCGGCAACAGCGCCAGGCCCAGCGTCAGCAGGATGCGAAAAGAAAAGGTCATCGGTGTTCTCCGGGGAATCGCCTATTTCGAAGTGTCCGCGGTCATCACGTAGTGGGTCGCATCGCGCTCGTCGGTTGCCAGGAGGGTGGGAACAACCAGCGTCGCTACCCCTTCCTTCAGCTCGTAGGGGAACGGCTTGCCGGTCGCCGGATTCTTCGGCACGGGCACGATGGCGACGTCGTCCAACGACGCGGGCAGCTTGCCGCTGGCCGCCAGGTGCATGCGGATGGCCTCGATGGTTTGCAGTGCGGCCAGGTCGCGAGCCGACCGGATGGAGGCGACGTTGACGTTCGAGATTGCGGGCAGCAGGAGCCCCGTCAGCATCAGCGGGTCCTTCTGCGCAAGGCTTGGGCCTAGATACCGCTCCCGAATCAGCCGGTCATTGGTTTCCTTCAGCCGGATCGCCGAGTCGGGATAGTCGAGCAGCGTGCATTTGAAGATTTCGTGGTACGCGTGCCGCATCACCCGGGCGCTTTGGATGGCGACGACCTGCGCGACGGGCATCTTTTCCAGCTTGCCAGCGTCGTAGCCGGCGGCAATCAGCTCCGCCTTGGCGACGGGGTATCCGCGGGCAAGGATCGCGGCGGCGCTCAATTGATCGAGCCAACGATTCCCGCTTGAGACGCCGGAGTCGAACAATTGCAGGTCGCTGTAGGCGGCGATCAGCAGCTTCTGCCACTCCTCGGGGGTCCGCTCGGCGGTCTCGGCGTCCTTGAGGAAGGGGAACAGCTTCTCGGGCATCTCGAGCTCTGTCCGCATCGCCGGGCGGAAGTCGATGTACGGCCGCGGCAGTGCCGCGATGGCCCAGTACAAGTTGGGCGCACCCGGCTGATCGAGCAGCTCGATCACGGTTTCGTTCATCATGCGGCCAATCGCCACGCCGACGAGGGCGTTGATCAAGAGCGGCGGCTGGGCCACGTCGCGGCCGAGCTGGTAGCCGTGGCGGAGCGTTTCCAGCGCCTCGTCGAGCTTTCCTTCGGCCATTTCCAGCCGCGCTTTCACCCGCAGCACTCGCGCCAGGCCGCGGGCCCGCTGCACTTCCTCCAGCAGAAAGCCGATCGTCTCCTGCCCGCGGAGGTCCTGCACGCGCCAGTCGAAATCGCACGTCTCGCGGTAGACGGCCGTCTTGAGATTTTCCAGCGGCAGGCGATGGGCCTCGACCCACTTCCGCACCTGGTCCTTGTCGAGCTTGTCGAGCGGCCCTTCGGTCCAGGCCTTTTCATTCTCGATGTACTGCTTATCGAAATCCTTCTGGTGCTCGCTCAGCCACAGGATCGAACGGTAGTAATACGGGGCGGCATTTCCGGGCGTCCGCTGCGAGGAGGGGGGAAGAAGCTCGTACTTGAGGGCCGGCGCCGGCTCCGCGGCCGGAGAGAGCGACAGCCGCACGATCCGCGGACCAGTCTCCGCCGGCTCAGGAGTGGCGGGATCGATGACCGCTACTTGAGCCCAGGCGGCAACAGGACACAGCAGAAACAAGCAGGCGAAAACAGTTTTCATGGTAATTCCAATAAACTTCCAAGCCCCCAACCAATGCCGAGGGACCAAATGCGCTAATGCCAGAAGCTGTCCTGGGGCGACGTCATTCGTTTTTTGACACAGAGGCTCGGAGGCACGAAGGCACAAAGCAGACGATATTGCCCCTGCTGCTCTGTGCCTCCGCGCCTCTGTGCCTTTGAGCAAATCGCGATCGACACTGCCATTGCGAATCGGCCTCGCGCCGCATTCGATTGCTAAACGGGGAAGTTGGTTCCGTTCGATCTTCAAGTTCAAAACGCGGTTTGCGAACTCATTTTGGGAATTGGACGTTCCTTACATCGCCGGCTGTTGCGGCTGGCTGAACCAGTCGGACCAGCGAAACAAGGGGGCGGACTTTGTTGCCGCGGCGGCGGGAGGAGCAGCCAGCTTGCGCATCAGCGAGCCGCGCGTCGGCAGCGGCGTCAGACGAGCTGTGTCGCTGCTGACCGGCGGCGCGAGCGCATCGATGTCTTGCGTCAATGCCACCTGGCGGATGCGCAGCACGTGGTTTTCGGGGAGCGACTCCAGCGTTAGAACGGGAGCTTCATCCTCAGCCGCGGGGCCCGCAAAGTCGTGGTTGGCCTGGTCCCTGTGCCCCGACGAAACCGCCAGCGGCTGCGGCACGGCTTGCGGCGCATGCGAAGGAATGCGGACGACGCGCTCGACCACTTGCACGCGCTCCAGCGGCACAGGCCGCACGAGCAGCGCCAGCCCCAGCCCCACCGCCACGACGGTCATCGCCATGGTCGAGGCCGGCCACAGCCAGTTCATCGGAGGCGGAGACTGCGGTGCCGGCGGGAACCAGGCAATCGCTCCGGGGCGGAGTGACAGGGCGGCGCTGGCCGCCGGGTGGCTGACTTCGGCGGCACGGCCGGCCTCGAACATCAGCCGGTCGCGGTCGATCCGCGGCGGACGCGGAGCATAGGCCGTGAGCTCCGGCTCGATCTGGTAAGGATTCACGTCGGCAGGCAATTCACTGGACATATCGAAAAACTCCTGAGAGTCGTTTCACTTGCGAGCATTCGGAAAATGTTGGCCGGTTGCGGCCCGCCGCTGGACCGACGCTCTCAGCACCTGCCGCAGGTTGGCCAGAGCTGCTTCGTACCGCCGGTGGGCGCTGCTCGTGGCGGCGCCTACCAGCTCGGCAATCTCTTCAAACCCCAGCCCGCCCCACACGCGGGCCACGAGGACCTCGCGATGTTCGGGCAGGAGCATGTCGATCGCCGCTGCCAACTCCTGCTCGCTGAACGGAGGCTCTTCGGCCGGCTGCGACCAGGCGGGAAGCAAGGCCGCCGCATGCCGCTCGTGCTTCTTCCTTCGTCCCGCAGCGCGGGCCTGGCTGATCGCCCGGTTGCGAACCACGCGGAACAGCCAGGCGACCGGACTGTGCGGCAGGATCGGCTGCTTGACCAGCTCGATCAGAGCTTCCTGCACGCAATCATCCGGCGTCTCGGTCCACTGCGAGGCATACAAAACCAGCGCACCGCCATGCTCATCGAGCAGGCGGCCGAGCAGTTCGGGCATGCCAGGGTTTACCATAGTCCGGATAAGGCAGCACCATCGCTGAATTCACAAGCCCGACGCGCCAGCGAGGGACAGGCATCCACTCGCCAAATCGCCGTTTCCCTCGCTTGCGCTTCGGGCTTATGTTTCTGCCGCAGTCACTCATTATGACGCCAACGCCAGACGATTTTCCCCTGGATGCCGCGAAAAACCCGTTTTGTCGCGGTGGCCGGATTTTCCCCTCTTGGACTATCCGGACCAATGCCGAAAGGTAAGATGAAGGGCCACTGGGGACGTGGGCTCCGCTGGGGAGGGCGTGAGTTTTCAGCCGGCAGAGCATCTTGCGTGTCGTGCCAGACCCAGAGCCGACGGAACGAGTTCGGTTTTCGCCTGCCGCGGCAATCCGCAAGGAAGATTCATTGAGTTCAGCGTCCAACCAGTGGATCAGCACGGCGCGATCCACGCTCCAGAAGTCGGAAGTCAATTTCTTCAAGGTCAGTCCGGCTCGCTACTGGATCGACTTTTTGCTGAGCGTCACGATCGCCTACACGGCGGGCACGATTTACCTCGCCTCACCGCTGTTCTCGTGGCCGCAACTCGTCGCCTTTCCCGTGACCGTGTTCTGGCTTTATCGCACGGGGTCCCTGATCCACGAGGTGGCGCACCTCTCGCACGGCGAGATGCAGCCCTTCAAGGTGGCCTGGAACCTGGTCGTCGGCGTGATCACTCTCTCGCCCAGCCCGTTCTTCACGCGGCATCACCGCGACCATCACACCCAGCGGATGTACGGCACGCCGCAGGATCCGGAGTACGTCGTCAACATCTGGCGCCGCGGCAGTTGGCTGAGCATGATCGCCTATCTGGGCATTATCGCCACCTTTCCGCTGCTGGTCTTTTTGCGGTTCTTGCTGGTGCCGCTGACCTATTTGCACCCGAAGCTGCGCGAGTGGACCCTGACGCGGGCCTCCTCGATGACCCTCAATTGGCAGTACGTGCGCAAGATCACCCCCCGCGACCGCTGGGCGATCACTGCCGTCGAATGGCTGTGCTGGATCCGCGCGACGATGATTCCCCTGGCGGTGCTGATTGGACTGAATCCCTGGACGCGGCTGCCGCTGCTGTATGCCTTGGGCTTTACCGCGCTGTTGATGAACCAGATGCGGCAATTGGCCGATCATCACTTCGAAGGGGACGGCGGCAATCTGGAGCTGTCCGATCACATTCACGATTCGTGCAACTACACCAGCCGCGATCCGCTGACGTGGCTCTTCTTCCCGTTTGCGATCCGCTACCACGCGCTGCACCACCTGTTTCCGACGCTGCCGTATCACAACCTGGCGGCGGCGCATGCGTACCTGGTTCGCGAGCTACCGGCCGATTCGCCGTACCGCGAGCTCGATCAACCCGGCTGGTGGTCGGTGGCCCGCAAAATGTTTTCCGCGGACACGGGGCGCGTGTTCACAAGCAAGTCGCCGGTGGAGATAAGCGAGCAGCCTGCGAGCAAGGCGGCGTAGCTTCCTGGCCGTCACTTGCCTTTGGGAACCATCACGCCCGCGCGCTGCAATGCGTCGATGAGATAGTTTTCCTTGGCACGTCGCCCAAGGTCTGCAAGGGCGGATTTGATCTCTCCGTTCTTTGACCAGGCGATGGCGTCCACGAAGTTATCAGACCGCAGACCGTTCTTGATGCAGTCGTCAAAGTTGTCATCAGATGTTTGCAAGTTCTTGATCCGATCCACAAGGAGCGGAACAGCAACGTCCGGGTAGTAGTAAAGCAGCCGTTTGGTGGCTTCGATCTGAAAATCGTTTCCAATGTCCCAGTAATCGAGGGAATTCATCTGGAGCACGCCGCGGGTCGAGAAGTCCACGATCAGCGATTCCAGCACTTTCTGCCGCGGGTGCTGTGATTTCCAAATGCTCGCCAACTGTTTGCGGAGGGCCTTGCGATGAACGGGGCTGCAGACAAGTTTTGCCGAGGACTTGACGTGCGGGCTGTCGAGGCAATCGTACTGGCGACTCACGATCTGGCCGAGGACGATGAAGCAGACGTCCCCGACCTTGATGCGATACGACTCCATTTCCGGTGCTACGGAAAACCGCTCGTCTTTAGGGCGGATCGACGCTGAGTAGGGAAAGCGGTTTAAACGGAGGACAAAGGCCTCCGTGGGATTGGCCGGATTGCCGTACATGGCTTCGTCGAACGCCATTCCACCGGCAATCGCGCCCTCGGTTTTGACGGCTTGAATCACGATGTCTGTTGGCGTGTCGTCATCCAGTGCTTTCAAGAGATAGGGCAGAGCGTCCGGACCGATTTCCACCAGCTTGCGTACGGGCTCGGATGCTTCGACGCGCTTGCCGGTCCAATCGCCGAACGTCCCAAATTCTCCCACCGGAACGAACTTGGAATTAAGGTAAAAGGAATTCAAGGACAGGTCGGATCGGACGCATTTGGTCAGCTCGAAAATCAGCCCCTCGATTTCGTCCACGCGCTCTTCGGAAAGGGGCTTGTTTTCCAGCTTCGGTACGTCTGGGGGTTGAACCAGCGTGACAAAAGGGAGCGCCACCTCGCGGTCTTGTTCCTCCGCAATGGCGACAGTCGCAAACAACCCCAACCAGACAGCCAATAGGCAGCGCATAAGAGCGGACTCGTTATCGGGGGCGATTCACCTGATCCCAAGAGGGGCTAAGCGCATTGTCGCCCGAGGGAGAGCCGCCTGCAAACCTTGTTAAGTCGGCGGCGCCAATGTGGTCCGCCTAGGCCTCGAGCGCCAAAGGGGCGATTGGCGTCAGCTCCCCTCCAGCGGCAACAGCCGTTGACACCTCGGCCAGTTGCTGGCACACCTGCTGCCAGGTGTCCCGCTCGGACGTCAAGATGCGGCGGACGATTGCCAGCTTCGATGGGTCGCGCGAAAGCTGCGCCTCGGTCAGAGCCTGGAATAGAAAGAGGTACAAACCCAGGACCTTCTGCGCCAGCGGCGACTCCCCCTGGCGAATGCCGGCGATCAACTCCGAGATGATATCGCGGCAGCGGATCAGCGATTCCAGGGCTTGCTCGGGCTGGTGCTCGTCCCAGTGTCGTTCCGTCAGCTCTATTTCCCGCAGAGCCCGTTCAATGAGCATCAGCCGCAATCGCTGGGGGGAGGCGGTGAGGACCTGCGTCTGGAGGTAGGCGTCGCTGGGCTGGGACATGGCAGAAAATCCGAAATCCGAAGTACGAAACTCGAAGCAAATTCAAAAGCGGAAATGCGAATTCTCAAAACGCAGCACCCAGAGAGTTTGGCTCATTCGGATTTTGCCCATTCGTACTTGTTTCGGGTTTCGACTTTCGGATTTCGTGCTTGTAGTTGACCTGGGTATTCCATCGTTCAAGCGCTGGAGAAAGTGTTTACTTCTGCTGCGACTGGTATATCGGCGGGATGTACTGAATCTGGTTGATGGCGGTCAGGCTGTTGCGGATGCGGCCGACCACCAGCTCCATGTTGAAGAACTGCTTGAGGAGCCGCTCGCGGGAGCGGTCGAGCCGCTCGTTGAGGAAGTCGATCCGCGCTGCGACGGTCTCTGCCTGCCGCTGGAGGACCTGGCTGCGGGTCACCAGCATCGAGTCGTCGATGCCCGCGAGCGAGTCGATCAGCTTGTCCATCCGGTTGGCCAGCCCGGCGTTTTCATTCGAGAAGAACTCCTGTACTGCTTCGGGGTCGGCTGCAAAGCGGGCCTCCAGCTTCGTCTTGTCGAAGGCCAGCGTCCCTTCCTTGTCGATCGTGATGCCCAGCTCCGAGAGCGACTGGATCTTCCCTGCGCCGAGCACCCGCCCGGTGATCAGATTGGTGATCCCCGACTCGATCCGCAGCGTTTCCGCCGAGCCGAAGAGGAGCCCCTTCGTCCCGTCCTGCTCGCTAAAGAAGGTCAGGCTCTCGAGCTTCTCCCGCAGCTTGTTGTACTGCTCGACAAAGAGCGCCAGGGTGATGGAGACGTCCTCGGAGGTCGATTTGACGTGAATCGCGACCGGCGACTTCGATTCGCCGGCAATCGTTACGTCCAGCCCGCTGACCACGTCCTTGAAGACGTTGGAAGTGGACGAGATCAGCCGCGCACCGCTGCCGGCGCCGATTTGCAGCAGGGCGTCGTTGGCCGCCGACAACTCCGAGAAATCGAGTCCCAGGGAGCTGCCGTCCACGAGCAGCTCCCCGGCCTTGCCGGCGATGCTCGACAGAAGCGACAGGTGATGCGGCAAGGAGCCGCTGCCGTCGCTGAGCACGCCGCCGCTTACTCCCGCACCGAGCGCATTGATCTTGGCTACCAGGTCGTCGAGCGTATCGTCGGCAGCGAGCGTGATCTTGTAAGTCGTCGAGCCGTCGAGGAGCTGGACGTTTTGCCCGTCGATCACCGCGGCCGAGCCCGTCCCGGCGATGTGCAGCTCCTTGGCCGCGGTGCTGGTGCCGTTGTCGGCGACGGTAAGAGTGCCAGTGCCGCCGGCGGTGTCGATCAGGGCGATGCCGTCGCCCGCGTCGTTGATCCGGGCCTCAACGCCGATCGACAGGCCGTTGATGGCGTCGATGACGTCGCCGATCGTCTGCGGATCGAGGACCGTCAGGTTGACCGCGCCGGTGACGCCGGCGGAATCGGTGATCAGGAACGATCCCTTGGAGACCCCTTTGCCGCCGTTGTAGCTGGACAGCAGCGTGCTGGCGCTGACCACCTGGCGATTCAGCGAGCCGGAATTGGCCCGGCTGACGGCCGCATCCACCACCAGACCGAGCTTCGTTGCCGTGCCCGTCGCATCGCCGTCGGCAACGATCAGATTGCCGGCCGTCGAGCCGGTGGTATCCACCAGCTCGATGCCGTTGCGAGAGCCGTTGTAGCGGGCCTCAATGCCGACGGCGGCGGCATTGATGGCGCTGATCACGTCGTCGAGGGTCTCGGCCGTCGATAGGTCAACGGAAGCCGATGTGCCGCTGCGGTCGGTCAATTGAATCGAGCCGAGCGTACCCAGGCCATCGCCGCCGGCCAGCGAGCTGAGCAGCGTCGTTGACAGGCCCCCTTGCAGGCGCGTGCTGGTGATCGTGCCGCCGCTGGCGGCGCCGGTGAGACCAAGGTCTTCCGCCAGCGTGCCGCCGACCGTGCTGGCGACAGAGAACGAGCCGCCGCCTGTGGTCAGGTCGGTAAGAACAATCCGGTCACCGTCGGCACTGATCTGGGCCCGCAACTTCGCCGGATCGGCTTCGTTGAGCGTGGTCAGCAGGTCGCCGAGTGTTTGCTCCTGCCGCGCTCCCTCCGTCAGGCTGCGGAAATCGACTTGCAGCGTCGTGCCGTCGGCCAGCGTTATGTCCAGATCGGGCAGGCCCGAGCGAATCGACACTCCCGCACCGTCGTTGAGCGAATCGAGGTCGAGGCCGGCAAACAGCCGCACGATGTCAGTGCCGTCGGCCGTGTCGGCAGCGACATTGATTCCCGCCAGCCCCAGGTCGGCCGCCGTAGTGCCGCTGTTGACTTCGGCGACGCGCAGGTTCCCAGTTCCTCCCGAGCTATCGACGAGTCGAAAATGGTCGCCGTCGGCAATCGCCTTGACGCTAATGCCGTCGGCCGAGTTGATGGCGTCGATTACATCCCGGACGTTCTGGGCGTAGCTCAGATCGACCACGGCGCTGGCGCCGCTGCGATCGAAAATGCGGATCTTCCCGCGGCTGACCCCAGCGCCGCCGTTGAGATCTGCCAGGCTGACCCCTTCGTTGACGAAGCCGCCGTAACGGAACGAGAGGGTGCCGCCGCCGAGCGCCTGGTCGCGGGCCGGCACGCCGCTGGCGAGGAGCTGGTGATTGGACGCCATCCGCACCGGCACGAACTGGTAGACGCCAGGCGTTGCCGTGGAGCTGGCGGTGGCAGTGAGCAGGTCGGGGTGCGAACTGGTGACCGCCTTCTTGGTGAAGGGGTCGGTGACCTTCAGCTTGCGCATGGCGAGCTGGAGGCTGATCACCAGCGTCGTCAGCTCGACGACGGCAGTTTGCTGGGCCTTGATGGTGGCGAGCTGATTCTCCAGCCGGTCGCGGGGCCGCGCCTGAATGGCGATCAGCTTTTCAACCGTGTCGGCAATCGGAATGCCGGTGTTCAGTCCGATGTCCGAGGTGATCCGTCCCATGGTCAGGAGTCAGGGTTCAGGGTTCAGGGTTCAGGGTTCAGGGTTCAGGGTTCAGGGTTCGAACGAGCTTGGCGCATTACGTGGCGTTTCGTTGTCATCGGCAGTGGCAGGCTTTGCGGTTCAGGTAAACTTTGCGGGGAATAGTAACCCGAAGCGTAAGCGAGGGGAGTGAAGCGTAAGCGAGGGGAGTGAAGCATAAGCGAGGGGAGTGAAGCGTAAGCGAGGGGAGAAGCCTTGGATGCCGATCCCTCGCTGACGCTTCGGGTTACCACCTGCGTCGCGTCGCAACAACAAAAACGCCGCCGACGGCCGGGTGGCGCGTCGGCGGCGTGCTCTCTCACCGAGTTTCAAGCCGATCCGCTTACCGCTGGAGCAGGGCCAGCACATTCTGCGGATTCTGATTGGCGATCTGGAGCACGGCCGTGCCGGACTGCACCAGGATCTGGGCCTTGGTCAGGTTGGCGGTCTCCTGGGCAAAGTCGGCATCGCGGATCGAGCTCTCGGCTTCGGCCAGGTTGGTGACGGTGTCCTGGAGGGAGGCGATGTTGGTTTCCAGCGTCGTTCGCTGGAACGCGCCGAACCGGCCGCGGAGCGAGGTCACGACGGTAATCGCCTGGTCCACGATCGCCGCGCCCGCGGTGGGGTCGGAATCGAGGTCCTTGCTGAAGCCGGTCTTCAGCTCGTACATCCGGCCCTCGCTGCCGCCGAGCTTGCCGGTGTTGACGCTCTGGATGCCGATGCGGACCTGCTGGTTGGTGACGACATTGGGGCCGATCTGGAAGACGGCGCCGCCGCCGGTGATGTCGAACGTCACAGTGGTGCTGGAGCCGTCGGTGACCGTCATGGTCAGGTCGAGGGACGAGGTATTGAGCGTCAGCGTGTTGCCGGCGCCGGCGGCGGTGAAGCCGTTGACGGTGGCGGCAATGTCGGTGCCGTTGACGCGCGTGGAGCCTTGGAACAAGGCGCTGGGATCGTTGATCTCTTCCACGTCCACGAAGGCCTCGCTGCCGTACTCGACCGAAGTGAGGGTCAGAGTACCCAGAGCGTAGGTAGCTTCGACGCCGGTCGAGTCGGAGACCAGGTTGATCGCGTCGGCAATCTGAGCTCCGGTAGCGCCGGCGTTGAAGGCGAAGACTTCCGAGCCCTTCAGGCCGCCGACGCGGAACACCAGTTCATCGGTGAGGGGGTCGGTGACCGTGCGGGTCGCCGTGGCCTGCGTCGCCGCAGCACTAATCGTGACGGTGACGGCCACCGATCCGGTCGAGCCGAGGTTGGCCTGCTGCACCTGCAGGTCGGCGACGGTCGCTGCACCGGCCGTGTAGCTGACGGTGAAGTCGAGGCTGCCGTCGATCAGCTTCCGCCCCTGGAAGGTCGTCACCGTGGCGATGCGATCGATGGCTTCCAGCGAAGAGTCAACCTGGAGCTGATTGGCCGCAATTTGTTCGGGGCTCAAGACGCCGCTGTTGGCGGCTTCGGTCACCAGGCCGCGGATGTCGTTGAGCAGGTTGCTGATCTGGGCCAGGGCGCTGTCGGCCGTGGCGATGAGCTGGTTGGCCCGCTCGGTGTTGCTGATCGCCTTGTTGGCGGCGGTGATGTCGCGGCGGAGATTTTCGCTGGCGATCAAGCCGGCGGGGTCGTCCTTGCCGGAGTTGATCCGCAGGCCCGTGCTCAGGCGGTCGAGCGCGAGCTGGAGCTTGGCGTTGTTGCGGCCGAGCACCTTCTGGGCAATGAGGGAGCTGACGTTCGTGTTAATACGGCTCATGAGTTACACCTTTGAAGAATGCTTGTGCCAGGGCGCCGCATGCCAGGGTCGGGAGTCAGGCCGGAGGTCAGGGGAAAACGGCTGACCTTGGCTCCTGTCTCTTGACTTCTGCCTTCGCCCGACCGCCCGGCTGGAGGTTGCCCCAGAATCATCTGGCAGCTCCAGCAAGGAGTTGGCTGAATTCAAAATGCAAATTCCCGCCGATGCCGCACGCACCGGATCGAGCGCCATCGGCAGCGCCGAAACCGGTGACCGCGAGCCGCGCCAAACATCCGTGCGCAACAGCACGACCGAAGCCTGGATCATCAACCCCAACTCTCATACCTCACGACTATCGACGAGGATGGATAGGTGCTTGAGGCAAACCTACCCCCGATTTTTCCGCATCCGGGAACTTTGCCGACGGCTGCTAGCACCGATCGTTATTCCCCGCAGGATCGGCACGCTGCCGCGGCTGGGAGTGCGTTTTACTTCTCAACCGGCGATTCCGGCCAACTGCCGACGGGCACGAACTACTGTCACCCCCCGTTAGGCTTCTTGGGGTCGAGGTTGCACGTGTCGTCGGGGGTCAGCTCCGCGGCCCGGCGGTTTTCCCGCTGGATGGCATCGAAGACTTCCCGCCGGTGAACGGGGATGTCGGTCGGCGCCTGGATTCCCAGCCGCACTTTGTCCCCACGTATATCCACAATCGTCACGACGATCTCGTCGCCGATCATGATGCTCTCGTCTCGATGTCGCGACAGGACCAGCATCGCAGGCTCCTTCCGGTCAAGATTCCGTCAGCGGCCGACGGCGACGCACGGGAAAGTTTCGGGTTCCGAGCTGGATGTCGAAACCCGACACCCGGAACTCGGAGCATTGTTCCGCAAGAATGCTATCGACGCATAACTTGCCCAGAATCACCTGCTTGCGCAAGCGGCATAGATTTGCGGAACGCGCGGCTTGTAGCACGCGTCAGGGCTACGCCACCTGGCGTGCCGGAGCGTGGCACGTGCCGATGGGCAGGGCGATCGGCTGCTCGTCGAGGGTCATCATCTGGCGTCCCAGGCGGCGATCCAGGTTGATAATCACGGGGGCCTGAAGATTGACCGTGAACTCGTTTTCCCGCCGGTTGACGACGTTGAGCACAAACGCCTGATCGGTAGGTTCGAGCTTCAAGAGGTCGATCTGGCTGCGGACGACGCGAACCTGATAATCGCTCGCCAATCGCCGCGGGCTGATCACCGGCAAGGCGACGCCGGGCTCCTTCAGGCTCTGCAGCCAGCCGAGGGAGTCGTTTTCGGCGTCCCCCAGCAGCACCCAATGCTGCTCTTTTTCAAAGCCGATCAGGCCGTGAGGAAAGTGAAGGATGTCCTCGACCTCGATCTGGACAGGGCCAAAGCGCGAAGTTTCCAGCAGCATGGACCGACCTGCACGAGCACGCGGAAAGAAGGGCGTGAGGCACGCCGCGAAGCGAATCTCCCCTTTCTCTCATCGGCCGGGGCGTACCCGCATAACCAGAAAATCCGGCAGGCTCGCTAGCGGGGCGAACGTAGGGTTCAGGGTTCAGGGTTCAGGAGACAGGAGACAGGAGACAGGGTAACCTCTGAACCCTGAACCCTGAACCCTGAACCCTACAGGAAGCTGAACAGTGTCAGTTGATGCAAGTTGGCGGTCATCCGCAGCGTCGCTTCCAGGGCGGCCTGGCGGGCTGTCAGTTCCGAGATCGCCTTGGCCATGTCGGTGTCGAGCTCTTTTGACAGGGTGCTCTGGAGCTGCACCTCTTCGTCGGCGAGGCGAGTCGCGAGGGCGTCGAGCGCCTGGCCGCGAAAGCCGACCTCGCCGCGGGCGAAGTTGATCTGCTCATAGTCGAGGTCCAAGAGCCCAATGGCGCGGTTGATCTCGGGCAGGTTGTTGGCCAGCAGCGCTTCGTGCAGCCGAATCAGCGAGTTGAAAACGCCGCTGACTTCCAGCGGATTGACGTCGCGGCCCGTCAGCACCTGGCTCGCTCCCACCGTCGTCGGCGGATCGGACAGCCGCGAGGTCGCCCCGAGTGGCACCAGGCCCAGGTCGCGGGCGGCGTGCGAGCCAAAAATCTCTTCCACCTGGAGCGAGCCGCCGACGACCGGGTTGGCTTCCACCAGCTCCAGTCCATTGCCGAATGCCGCCAGTCCAGCCGTGATCTGGGTCCCCGGCGTCTGGTTATCGGCGTGGTTGTTGATCAGGTCGATCACGTCGCCCAGCGTAGCAGCTCCATCGACGTCAATTGCAAACGTCGAGCCATCCGAGCGGCGGATGAGGAAATCGTCGCCGTCGTGGCCGCGGACCCCCTCGCCGAAGTTCAAGTCAGCAAGTAGCGTCTCTTCCGTTAGTGACCGCAGGCCAAGCTGCGTGGCGGTCAGCCCGCCGTTTTCGCCGACGGCGAAATCGGTCCCCGCCAGCAGCGAGCGGAGGTTGAGCCCCGTGCCGGCCTCGTTGATTTCCGCCAGTGCCTGGGCCTCCGAGCCGTTGATCGCGTTCAGCAGGTCCTCGATCGTGACTGCCGACGTGAGGTCGATCGTATGGGTCTGGCCCGCGTTGAGGATTTGCAGTCCAGACAAGTCGGTGAGGCCGGTGATGTTCGCCAGAGGGGTCGTGAGGGTCAAACGCGGGTCGAGGTCGCTGCCGACGATCGGACCGTCCCCCGCCGAGGTCTCCGCCAAGATTCCCAGATCGGCCGCCGTCTGCCCGCCGCCGACCTCGCGAATCGTCAGCGCAGTGCCGGGGACAGGGTCGATCGCGATGTCGAGGCCGGTCGCACTCAAGGTGGCGGTGATCGTCCGCCCGGCTGGCGGATTGGCTTCGATCAGGTCGATCACGTCGCCGATCGTTTCAGCACCTGCCAGATCGACGATGCTGCTGGTGGCGCCGTCGGAGATCTCGATTCTGCCGAGCGTGACGCCGTCGCCGCCGTGCAGGTCGGCCAGCCGCGTGTCGGCCGTGATGATCGGATTCAGATCGACGCTTCCCAGCACTTGCAGCGAATAGGCGCCAAACACTTCGCTCCCCGGCGCATTGGTGGCGGTCAGCAGATCGATGTCGGTGTAGCTGCGGAGGTTCTGCTCATTGCCGGCATAACGGACCAG
>DATKDU010000524.1:0-12554 GCA_035512595.1 Pirellulaceae bacterium | reverse complement strand
AGGCTTAATTGTTGACGAGGCAGACGATTGGCGATAGACTCGCCGACATGCCACGACCACGGCGCGTCGCGGCGTTCCCTACGGCAGTGAGCCTTGGCAGAAGAAAACCATTGCCACGCTCGGCCTGGAGAGCACGCTGCGCCCGCGCGGGCGGCCTAGGAAGACTGAATAATGAAGCCTGACCCCTTTTTCTCCGCCCCTTTTCCTCCCCCGCTTTGCCGAACCGCCTTCCGCTTCGCGGTTTCCGAGATTCCTTGCGGCGGTTGATCAGAGGCCGCAGGAGTACATCGTCGGGAACCATGTGGTATCCCAAAGCGACGAAGCAAGCCCGGACGCCGGCGATGGCCAGCGGCCTAGCCGATCATGTCTGGACCGTGGCGGAATTGCTGGAGAAGGTGCAGTAGAATGGGCGGGATGGAGCCGAACCCTTACCAAGCGCCGGACCAACCGGTGCCGACTCTCCCGAGAAAGGTCACGTTCGGAAGGATGTTTGGCGCAAGGATGTTTCGGGTTGGTGGGATTCTTGTCGCCACCGGCGCAGGCGTGATTGGTCTCGGTTACTGCGTGGGCAGTTCCCAGTACGGCGAGCCGCCTTTATGGTTTTTCCTTCCCTTAGCCGTCGCAATGGTAATGGTGCCCGTCGGTATCGTAATTGCTATCATCGGTGGAGCGATTTGGGGCGCTGGCAGATTCCGTGCGAAACGCACTTCAAAGAGCGGGTCCACTTAATCACAGACTACCTGTGGCTTCCAGTCATCCAAAAGCCGCGCGGGAAGCGCAAACGCGCTATAATCGACCGCACGGCTGGATCGGACTTGCGGCGAGGCGCGGCCGAGACGACAGCGGAAGTCGAATGTATACATAAGTTTACATATCCGCCCGCCTGCCCGCTGTCTCCCTAAGTCGCCCGTTTTTGGCAGCGCAAACGCGCTATTACTGCCGGGCAGCTCGGGCTTGCCAGGACGCGGCGCAGCTATTGTGGCTCGGCGGTGCGGCTCAAGGTCAAAGGGCTTCGGCCGGCGTGGCGTCAGCGGAAAAAAGTACGCCCTAGAGGTGCCTGCCTCGCTTACGCTTCGGGTTGGTGCAGGCAAACGGCCTGTCCCTCGCTGACGCTTTGGGTTGCAGCTACGGCTGCCCAATCTGGCCGGTCACAGGCCCGGGCTCGCCTCTGGCCGATCGGGCCGCCTGGACGGCGGGGGAGTTGCGGTAGCGGACGCCATATTCGCCGTCGAGGGTGCGCTGGAGCTCGCTGCGGGGGCCGGAGAGGGTGGAGCTGACGCAGCCGGTCGCCTTCGTCATGGCGCCCGAAAAGAAGATGCGGGTGTAGGGACCGCCGTTGGCACACCGGGGATCGCTTTCCGGCGGAATCTCGCAGCCCAGGTTCTTGAAGCAACTGACAAACTGATCGACGAAATCGGCCTGGTAGAGCAAATCGCTTTGCACGCTGGCCAGCTCGCGGTTTAATTGCCGCACGTGGGCCCACCAGCCCAGCCCCAGCGCCACCACGAGGGTTGCCCAGAACAGGTCGCGTAACGGGATGCGGAACATCGGCGGGCTCCTTGGTCGGCAATTGTACCAGTGCCCGAATAGGCAACGCCAGCGTGTTCTGGCAAACCTTGGGGCTGCCTGAAACTGGCCGGCTACCGACAGAGAATGACCAATGACCAAGCACCAATGACCAATGACAGACCTTGGGCCGCTACCTTGCACTGGCCGGCTACCGCGGTCATCTTTATCAGTCGCCGGGCAAGCGAATGACCCATGACCAATGACGGAGCCGCCGTGCCAGAAAAGGCCGAGCCAGCCCGATCTCTGTGGAAGGAAGCCGACGAATTCAACCGGATATTCGCAGCCATCTTTCGAAACACCGACGACGGCAAGTCCTGACCCATTGGTCATTGGGGCTTGGTCATTGGTCATTCAGACAAACCAACCGATTCTCCATCAAGGACACCCTCAAAAATGGCAAAACCCCTCAACATCGGCATGATCGGCTACGGCTTTATGGGCCGGGCGCACAGCAACGCGTATCGCAAGGTCTGGAACTTCTTCGATCTGGAGTACCGGCCGGTTCTCAAGGCCGTGTGTGCCCGCGACAAGGAGAAGGCCCAGGCCTTTGCCGACCAGTGGGGGTACGAGTCGATCGAGACCGACTGGCGGAAGCTCCTCGAACGTAAGGACATCGATGCGGTCGATATCTGCACGCCGAACAACCTGCACAAGGAGATAGCGATTGCCGCGGCCCAGGCCGGGAAGGCGATCCTGTGCGAAAAGCCGCTGGCGATGAACACGGCCGAAGGAGAACAGATGTGCCAGGCGGTCGAGAAGGCGAAAGTGCCAAACATCGTCTGGTACAACTACCGCCGCATCCCGGCGGTGACGTTCGCCAAGCAGCTCATCGACAGCGGCAAGCTCGGCAAGATTTTTCATTACCGGGCCAACTTCCTCCAGGACTGGACGATCAGTGCCGACCTGCCGCAGGGGGGGGCCGGCCTCTGGCGGCTGGACGTGGCGGCCGCCGGCAGCGGCGTCACCGGCGACCTGCTGGCCCACTGCATCGACACCGCCCTCTGGCTCAACGGCGGCATTGCCAACGTCACGGCGATGACCGAGACGTTCATCAAGGAGCGGAAGCACACGCTGACAGGCAAGGTCGAGAAGGTCGGCATTGACGACGCGTGTGCGTTTTTGTGCCGCTTCGGCAACGGCTCGCTCGGTCTCTTCGAATCGACCCGGTACGCCCGCGGGCACAAGGCGCTGTACACGTTCGAGATCAACGGCGAACACGCGTCGATCAAGTGGGACCTGCACGACCTGCATCGGCTTCAGTGGTTCGACCATCGCACCGACGGCCCCTTGCGCGGCTGGAGCAGCATTCACGTCACCGACGGCGATCATCCCTACATGGGCAAGTGGTGGGTGCCCGGCCTGGCGATCGGCTACGAGCATAGCTTCGTCCACCAGGTGGCCGACTTCCTGGAAGGGTACGCCAAGGGCCAGCCCGTTGGCCCTACTTTCCGCGACGCGCTCGAGACGCAAAAAGTCTGCGACGCGGTGCTGGCCAGCGCCAAGAACGGGAGCTGGACGAACGTGGGATGAAACGCGGCAGCAAGGTATAATTGGATAGTCGATGCTGGGAATCGGCGGACCTATGGGAGGCAATTCGGGAGGAATGCGATGAGTAAGATTGTGTTGACGCCAGAACAAGCAGCGATTGTCGATTCTGCCGACGGTTATGTCCGTGTATGTGGTCCGGACGGGCAAATTCTCGGTTGGGCGTCGCTGTCGATGCGAATGGTGGCCCCCAAGGAAAGCGTATTTACCCCAGAAGAAGTCGCGGCGGCGGAACGGGCCGCGGAACAGGAAACGGAATGGTTCACAACGAAGGAAGTCCTTGATCGGCTGAAATCTGGCGAGAACCGATGAGCCGCTACCACGTCATCTGGAGCCGCGGTGCCGAGGCGCGCCTGGCCAAGATGTGGAATGAGAATCCGGCAATCCGTTCGGATTTGTCGGAAGCATGCAGACTGATCGAGTCGGCACTGGCCCGAAACCCGCAAGGCACAGGTAAAGCGCAATCCGAGAACTCGCGAGTGATCACGCGGCCGCCGCTCACGGTGCTGTATCGCGTATTTCCTGCAGATTCGCTGGTGCGTGTGATTTGGGTCAAGTTTTGGGATGATTAGACCAGCTATGGAGACGTCTTTATGACGCGCATCGTCCTCACTCCAGAACAAGCGGTCATTTTGGCTAACTCAGGTGAGCCGGTAGCTGTCTGTCGCCCGGACGGCAGCATCGCCGGACTGCTTTCGCCGAAAACAAGAATCGTCATACCTGAGAAGTGCCCGTTCACGGCCGAGGAAATTGCTGAGGCGGAACGTGCGGCTGCGGCGACGACACGCCGCCACACGACAAAAGAGGTCCTTGACTACGCACGTGCTCATGAGCGGCCCTGACAATGCATCGCTTCACGGTCACGTGGACCGACAGCGCCCAGGCAGTCCTGGCTAGTCTCTGGAATGACAATCCGGCGGTGCGACAGGAAATCAGCGATTCCGCCAATGAGATTGATCGAACTCTTGCCAAGTGCGGCGACGAAGTAGGCGAGCAACTTCCTGGGCGACAGCGCCATCTGGCGCTGCCACCGCTGGCAATTCTCTTCATCGTGGAAGAGCAAGATCGACGGATCGACGTGACCGCGGTCAAGTTCTGGGAGCGATAAGCTCTCACGACGATATCAAGTCGCATTTTCAATGAACTACCTCGCCCACGGCTGGCGCTTTGCTCACGAGCCGTATGTCCTCGCCGGCACGGCCGTCCCTGATTGGCTCAACGTCATCGACCGCAAGATGAAGGTCCGCTCCAAGACCGCGGCACTCTTTGTCGAGCACGAGGACCCGGCCACAGCCGCCATCGCCCGCGGCATTGTCCAGCACCATCGGGACGACGCCTGGTTTCACGACTCGCCGGCATTCACGCGGCTGAATGCCGAGTTCTCGCGGCAGCTTGCGGCCGTGCTGCCGGGGGATGAAGGCCTCCGGCCGTGGTTTTTGGGGCACATTCTGGTGGAGCTGCTCCTCGATGCGGCAATCATCGAGGAAGATCCGCGGCGGCTGGACGACTACTATGCGGCCCTGGCGGCCGTCGATCCAGCGGCGACGCAGTCGGCCGTCAACGCCATTGCCACGAAGACGACCGACCGGCTGGCGGTGCTGCTTCCAAAGTTTCTGGCCGAACGGTTCTTGTACGACTACTTGGACGATGGCAAACTGCTGACTCGCCTGAATGCGGTCATGCGGCGGGTGGGGCTGCCGCAATTGCCGGAGGAGATCACCCCATTGTTTGACGAGATGCGGAGTCAGGTTCGCAAAGCGCGCCACGAGTTGTTGACACGTCCAACGGAAACTTGACGGCACACGGAGTGTGCCTACTACTTATTGGAGTCATCATGAAATACGGCATGAACCTGCTCTTGTGGACCGGCGAGATGCACGACGGGATGATTCCCGTGCTGCACATGCTCAAGAACCTGGGCTACGACGCGGTCGAAATCCCGATCTTCAACACGGGCCTGGACTACGCCCGCTGGGGAAGAACGCTCGACGAAATCGGCCTGTCGCGGACGGCCGTCACCGTCCGCACAGGGGACGACAACCCGATCAGCCCGGATAAGTCGATTCGCCAGAAGGGAATCGACGGGACGAAGAAGGCCCTCGATTGTTGCGCCGCCGCCGGCTGCACCAAGCTCGTCGGGCCGTTTCACTCCGCCCTCGGCGTTTTCAGCGGCAAAGGGCCGACTGCCGACGAGTGGAAATGGGGGGTCGAGAGCATGCGGGCGGTGGCCGAGCACGCCGGCAGTGTGAACGTGATGCTGGGCGTCGAAGCGCTCAACCGCTTCGAGACGTACCTCCTCACCACGCATGCCGACTCGGCCAAATTCTGCCGCGAGGTCAAGCATCCCCATTGCCGCATGATGTACGACACGTTCCATGCGAACATCGAGGAGAAGAACATCCTCGGGGCGCTGGAGTCGTGCGTGGACATGCTGTGCCACGTCCACATTTCGGAAAACGACCGCAGCACTCCCGGCCAAGGGCTCGTCCGCTGGAACGACAACTTCGACGCGCTGCACAAGGTCGGGTACGACGACCTGTTGATGGTGGAAGCGTTCGGCCTGGCGCTGCCGGAGCTGGCGGCGGCGACGAAGATCTGGCGAAAGATGTTCGAGAGCGAGGAGCAGCTCTCCCGCGACGCCCTGGCGTTCATGAAGGGGGAAGTGGCCAGGCGGTGGCGGTAATCAGTCCGCACACTCCGGGCACTTCCCCTTCAGGAAAATCTCCGACACCTCGCCCAGTTTTGGCCCCTTGGACTGCCGCGGGGAGGTGATTTTCACCTCCACGTCGGGCAGGCACGAGACTTTGCCGCAGTCGGTGCAGACGAAGTGCGGGTGCTCGCCCCCTTCGTGCTCCTCGCCGCGGCGGAGCTCGAACCGCCAGGAATGATCGCCCGCATCGAGCCGCGACAAGAGGCCCGCATCGGCCAACTCCACCAGGCAGCGGTAGAGCGTGGACTTGTCGTACCCCGTCGGCACCAGGACGTCGGCCACGTCGGCATGGCTGAGCGGCTTGCTGGCGGTGGCCAAATGCTGCAGCACGGCGACGCGCGACGTGGTGCTTCGCAGGCCGGCCGCGCGCAGCGCCTCGCGGGCGGATTCGACAGACATGGCGGGGGCACTGCGGCTCATGGCTCCATCGTAGCCAGAGGCAGCCGAAAGCGAAATGGCCGCTCAAGTAGGTCCTCTCTGCCGTACGGTACCTCGCGAGGCCCCATGCGCCGATCCCAGGTCCCGCTCGGCAAGCGGGACCTACTGAATTACCAAGCCGTGCCGCCGTGCCACGGAAAGTAGCTCGGCCGCCGGCCGCCGAAGCGATACTCGACGCTGCCCAGCAGAAAGAAATGGTTCATCGCGTCGAGGTTGTCCGAGCCGAACGTGATGTTGTCCACCGCATCCAGCCGCAGCGTGAAGTGCGGCGAGTAGAAGTACTTGATGCCGACGCTGATCGGCACGCTCACGGCCGAGTCGTGTATCCGCTCATCGTTTTCGTCGCGGAAGCGGTAGGTCGCCATGCCGACGCCCAGGCCCAAGTATGGCCGCCAGCGAGCGTCCCCCAGCGGGTAATAGAGCGCCGACACGTCCATCAGGTAGTCGTGCGAATCGCCCAGCGAATTGCCAGCTCCGTCCATGATCTGCGGATTGGAAAACGCGTATCGCGCTTCGATGCCATAGTAATGGTCGAGATCCCAGCCCAGTCGCAGCCCCATCAGCGAGCCGTTGTTCTGCCGCACGTTGCCCGTCAGGTCGCCGTGGAACGCTCCGCCGAAGAACGCGCCGGCAAACCAGGGCCGGTTGCGCCAGCTCGTCCCTTCCAGCGGCTGTCCCAGGCCGACGTGCCGATGCGGATCGTTCGGGTCGCTGTGCGAAAGCCACGGCCGCTGCCAGCGACGCCACGTCGCCAAACCGTCGTGCGAATAGTGCATGCCCGGCGGCGGCCCTTCCTCGATCGCGGGCCACTCGTCAATGCCCGGTCCCCCCTGCACCGGCCCGAATCCAATCCGCGGCATGGCAGCCGGCGGAACGGTCGTTAGCGCTGGGCCTGGCGGCGCGCTCGCCATGGGATCCACGGACAACAGTCCTGGTGGCTGGCCGCTGGTGATCTCCTCGTCCCAGGCGACGCCGATGGTCTCCTCCGGCGACGGCAATTCCTGGATCGCCAGTGCCGCCTGGACCTGCGGATCAAAAATCTCGGCTGGCTCGATTGCGTAAGAGCGTAGCGGATTGGCCGGCAGCTTTTCCTGCGCGCAGGTCATCGTCGAGCCGCAGGCCAATGCCGCGACCACAAGTAGCCACCGGGATGCGCGCACGATAAAACGCATGGAAAAGCCAGCCCGCCCGGATGGAAGGGGGCCGGATTATGGCGGCGAGGACTTCAGCCGTCAATTGATTCCGCCCCTCCGCACCCCCCGCAAAACCCGAAAAGTCGCCAATCACACTGCTAGCAGTGCTACATTTTCGTTGACTTGATCCATACGAGTGGTTTACAATTCCGATCAACTTAGGTGGATGGATCGCTGACTGCCGCCGGCAAGGAGTGCTGGTCCCTCCACGCAGTTGCACCATTTACCCCCAGAGAAACACCAAGACCGACAACCCCGCCTTCACCGCTGGAAGATCCAGCCTTCCCCTCCACCCATGATGGGAGCGTTCCATGTTCCGCATTGACGCGGGGCCTGCCCCTCAAAAGTACTGCGACGGTTTCTCGCGCCGCAGCTTCCTCCAGATCGGCGTCGCTGGCATGGCCGCCGCTGGTTTGCCGCGTATTCTCCAGGCCAAGGAAGAATCGGCCGCCGCCGGCATCTCCGCCAAGGACACCTCCGTCATCCTCCTGTGGCTCGACGGCGGACCCGGCCACATGGACATGTACGACATGAAGCCCGATGCCCCGGCCGAATACCGGGGCATTTGGCAGCCCATCAAGACCAACGTCCCCGGCATCGAGGTCACCGAGCTGTTCCCGCTCCAGGCCAAGATTGCCGACAAGTTCTCGATCGTCCGCTCGCTGCACCACGACACGGGGGACCACTTCACGGGCGGCCACTGGATGCTGACCGGCCGCGGCGCCGGCGTCAGCGGCGTGAACAACGCGGGCAAATATCCGTTCTTCGGCTCGATCGCCACCAAGATGACCGGCTCGCGGCAGAGCGGCATTCCGGCCAACATCGGCGTGCCATACGCGATGAGCATTGGCCTGCGGCCCGGCTACTTCGGCGGCAATTATCTGGGGGTCCAGTACAACCCGTTCGAGACCGAAGGGGACCCGAATAGCGACAACTTCAAGGTCAACAACGTCAACCTGTTCAACTCGCTGACCGTCGATCGGCTGGAAAACCGCCGCAACTTGCTGTCGCAGATGGACCGGTTGCGGCAGGACGTCGATTGCCGCGGCACGCTCGAGGCGATGAACAAATTCGAGCGGCAGGCTTACGAGATGGTCGTCGGCGAGAAGGCCCGCGAGGCGTTCGACATCTCCAAGGAAGATCCGAAGATCCGTGACATGTACGGCCGCACTCAGTGGGGGCAGAGCACGCTCTTGGCCCGGCGGCTGGTCGAAGCGGGCTCCACGTTCGTCACCTGCCACTTCGGCGGCTGGGATCATCACTGGGATCTGAAGGCCGGCATGGAGCGCTACCTGCCGCAGATTGACCAGCTCGTCTACGGCCTGTTCACCGACCTGACGCAGCGCGGGCTGTACGACAAGGTGTGCGTCGTGCTGTGCGGCGAGTTCAGCCGCACGCCGCGGATGAACGACGGCGGCAATGGCGGCCCGCCGATGAGCATGGGAACGCCCGGCCGCGACCACTGGGGCAATAGCATGTTCTGTCTCCTCGGCGGCGGCGGCATTCAAGGGGGCCGAATCATCGGCTCGACCAACCGCCTGGGCGAAGCGCCGCAGGACCATCCGCTGCGCCCGGGGGACATCCATCACTCGCTCTACCGCGTCCTGGGAGTCAATCCAGAAGCGAGCTTCCTCGATCACGCCGGCCGCCCCGTGCCGGCGATCGACCACGGCGCAGTGATCGAAGAGCTGTTCTAACGTGGGGCAGGCGTCTCGCCTGCCTTGATGTTGGGGCGGGTTTTCAACCTGCCCTGGCCCTTTGCCGGGGTTGTCGCGGCCGTGGTACCATTCGCTGATCGGCAGCGAAATCCATGCGCAAGGAAATCTTATACATTGTCGTTTGCCCCCTGCAGGGCGCGGGCATCGCAGCCATGCTGTGGTGGTTTCTCAGCGGCATGGGGGGCTTTCTCCAGCAGATGCCGTGGCCCATTTCCAGCATCTACGCCTGCGCGGCGATCGGGGCAGGTATTGGCCTGATCGTCGGCGCGGTGCTGGCCGTGCGGAGAATTCGCCACACAGGACAGATGGCGGCACTCGCCAAGGACTGGAACTTTCGCTACGAGGAGCAGTCCTCCCGCGACCAGTTGACCCCCTACCTGGGCCTGAACCTCTTCGCCGCGGATCGTTTCGGCGAAGCCACCAACCTCATGCGATCCTCAGCCGACGGCATCGAGGTCGAGCTGCTGGATTACGAATTCGTCCAGCGCGGCAGCGAATCGGACTCGCGCTATCGCCAGACCGTCGTGCTGTTCCCTGATGCAGCGCAGTCGCTGCCCGCCTTCGAGCTTTCGCCCAGGACCATGACGCACCGGGTCGTCTACCAGATGGCCGGACTGGAAGGACTCACGTTCGAACCGGGAGACCTGACGTCGCCAGCGGACCGCCAATCCATCGAGGCTTTTCGCTCGGCCTATTTTCTTTCCCCGCCGCTGAATGCCGTCCTCCAGCAGCGTCAGGACCAGAGCGGCAATGCGGCCGCCATGCTGGCGAAATTCGATGCTCCGATCCGCAACTTGTTTCGGCTGGAGCTGCTGAAATTCTTTGCGGCCAGTCCGGGCTGGTCGGTCGAATCGGACGGGCGACATCTGGCGCTGTGGCGCACCGGTCGCGTCGCTAGCGCGGAGAAACGGTTGGACTTGCTGCGCGAGGCCCACGAGGTGCAGTCCGCCCTCGTGGGGGCCAGCACCCTACCCACTGCCGGCGGCATTGTCCCGGGTGAACTGAAGCTGGACCCATCGCAGGCATTTGCCGGCGTGTTTGCTACTTCGATTGGGGCGTTTGCCGGCTTTTTCTTGGGCGGCATGCTTAGCTTTGGAGCCATCGCGGCGCTGATTACAATTGCCGACAATGCGCCGGTATTCGTGATTGTGCCTCTATTCTTTTCCGGCCCGATCGGTGGGCTCATTGTCGGTGGTGTGCTAGCGCACTGGTGGCAGCGGCGGCGGAAGCGAGGCGTGTCTAAGCGATGACCAAGCGGGCCACGATTATTTGGTCCCCAGGCAGTAGAGGTACTTGTCCGAGCGGACGAGGAGCTGGCCGTTGTGGATGGCCGGCGTGGCGTTGAAGATGCCGGCGTCGTCGTCGAGCTTGTTCCTGGCCAGGATCTTGAACGTCGGCTCGGCTGCCAAAACGAGCGCCTCGCTCTGCCGCATGAAGGCGAAGATTTTGCCGTCGGCAGCGACGACGGATGCGTACGGCTGGCTGCCGCCGCCGCCTCGACCGCCCCCAAAGCCGCCGCCTTGGGGTCGCCCGCCGCCGGTTCCACCGGACAGTCGTTCTTGATAGACCACTTCACCGTCGGCCAGCTTGAGGCACATGGCCTGGTTCTGATTATTGATCCAGTACAAGTGGTCGCCGACGATGACCGGACTGGTGACGTAGGAACCGACGCGCTCGTTGCGCCAAACCACGTGGGACTGGTTGACGTCCTCTTTGCCGCCGGCTTTGACCGCAATTGCTGCCGGACGCGACGGTCCGCCGCCACCGCCGATGGCGTAGACAATGCCATCCTTCGCGACAATCGTCGGGCAAACAGTAATGCCGATTATGCCTTCGCACCACCAGCGCACCTTTCCCGTGTCCGGATTGAAGCCCCAAATCTCGTAGGGCGCGTTCAGGACCAGATCGTAGTTCCCGTTGCCGATGTCCACGAGGATCGGCGTTGCCCAGCAGCCGTTGAGACCGTCCGACGGCGCCTTCCACACTTCCTTCCCCGTAGACCGGTCAAGCGCGATGACTGAATCCGATTCAGCGCCGGCATTCACGATGACCAGGTTTTTGTAGATCACCGGGCTCGCAGCCGAGCCCCAACCCATTTGGGCCGATCCGCTGCCGATATCAGCTTGCCACAGTTGATTTCCCTGCATGTCAAAGGCCAGTACGCCCGCCTTGCCGAACTGGACATACACATATTCGCCGTCGGTAACCGGCGTGCTCGATGCATAACCGTGGGACATGATCTGCCCCCGCGGAGGGTCTTCGTTGCTGGCGCCGGGAACCGTCTTGCTCCAAAGGATCTTGCCACTGTTTCGATCGGCGCAAACCAGCGTCCGCTCGAGACGGTCGTCGCTGATGCGATAACACGTCACCAGTACCTTGTCCCCAGTCACGATCGGGCTCGATGCGCCGGGGCCGGGAAGTTCCGTCTTCCACACGACGTTTTCCGTCGCGCTCCAGGTCGTCGGCAGTCCCTTGTCGTCGCTCGCCCCGCCGGCGGAGAGGCCGCGAAAGCCGACCCAGTCGCCGGCCAGTGCGGCCGATGTGGTCAAGACCAGGCTGAACGATGCCAGAAGTGCGAAGAAGCGCATGGGAGTCTCCCTGAATGGGGCGGGCGATAAGGAAGGCCGCCGGGACAATCCCCGGCGGCCTCAACTGTCTTACAAGTGGCGGCATATGCCGCGCTGGCTTACTCCGTGGCGGGACGCTTCGTGCGGTTGGGGCGAGTGCCGCCCGCGGGCCGATCACCGCCGCCGGGGCGATCGCCGCCGCGTCCTTGGCGAAGCACGGACGTGTCGAATTCCTTCCCCCTCAGTGCGGTGAACTTGTCCTGCTGTTCCTTGGTGAGGACGGCGGTGGCGGCTTTCAATTCTTCTTCGCTCAGCTTCTGACGGGCGTCGGCAGCCGCGTCGCGGCCCAGATCGCGACGTTTCTGGCCGAACTCAGTCTGAATCTCGGAAATCTTCCTGGCCTGTTCGTCGCTAACCTCCAGTTCCTTGGCTAGTTCGCGGTTCGTCAGAGCGGATACGCCGAGCGCCTGAACGTAGATCTCGCGGACGCGCTTGTACTGATCGGCAGAGAGGGCCTCCTTGAGCTTCGGCTCGAACCGGCCCACGACGGCGGCTCGCTTCTCCCCAAACTCACGCATCTTGGTCCGCCGCTCGTCGTCGGACAGGTTCCGCAACTCCTGGAAATTCACTTGGGCTTCGCTTTGCAGTGCTTCGCGCAGTTCCCCGTTGAGCGTCCGGATCTTGCCGACCGTCGCCTCGTCCGCCCCGATCTCCTTCTGCACGGCCTCGTTGCCGGCCACAGTGAACACGTTGGTGATGCCAGCGCCGAACCCAATGCCGCCGCGGCCGCCGCCCCGGCCCTTTTGGCCTTCCT
>DATKDU010000523.1:0-4283 GCA_035512595.1 Pirellulaceae bacterium | reverse complement strand
GCCAGCTTGACGCAGTCGCTGGCCGGGTCGAGCTGAAATGCTTCGTAGTCGAGCCGGCCGTCGATGGTGACGCGGCCCCGCTTGCCGTCGATCGAGCGGACTTCCTTGACGGCATTTTTGAACGATTTTTCGATTTCGCCGACGATCTTTTCGCGGAACTTGGGGTTGTGGCTGCGGGCTTCGGCCCGGATCGTGACCCGGTCGGTGACGACGTTCGTCGCATCGCCGCCGGCAATCACGCCGACATTGGTCGTGCCGCGCTGCTTTCCTCTTTCCACCAGGCCGTGCCAGCCGCCGCGGTGCAGGTCGGCAATCGCGCAGGAGGCGATGGCAATCGCGCTGACACCGCGCTCGGGAGCGACGCCGGCGTGGCTGGCGACCCCTTCGACCGTGATGTCCATGCGGTAGCCGCCGGTTGCGCCGATCGTCACCTTCTCCGGCGCGCCGCCGTCCCAGTTGAAACACATGGCGGGCTTGCCGAGGAGATTCTTCTGGAGGTGCCGGGCACCTTGCAGGCCGACTTCCTCCTGGATGAACCAGCAGAAGGTGAGGGGCGGATGGGGGAGCTTATGCTTGAGGATTTCCAGTGCCGCGGTGAGGATGGTCGCTGCACCGGCCCGGTCGTCGCCCCCCAGGCCGGTGGCCGGATTGGCCGAGCGGACAAAGTCGCCTTCGATCTTCGGTTTGCAGCCGACGCAGATCGGCACGGTGTCCATGTGGGCCGAGAACATCCGCCGCGGGGCCTTCGTTGTTCCTGGCAATTTGAAGATCAGGTTGCCGCTGTTTCCCTGGATCAGCGTGTGGCGATGGGCATTGTCGGTGATGATGGCATCGGCCGGTGCTCCGGCGGCCAGCAATTCCTCGCAGATGAATCTGGCCACCACCGCTTCCTCGCCGCTCTTGCCCGGAATGGCCATGAGAGCCAGAACGAGGTCAAGGGCACGGGAGGGGCTGGGGAATTCTCTCTTGCTCATGGGTCGTTTGAATGTGGCCTCGTTGAATCACGGACTTGGTCGCGTATCTCAGGCCAGTATCATAGCCATAGGCATCGCCCGAGTGGTTGCCGGCACTCCGCATTCCGCACTCCGCAATCCGCAATCCGCATTCCGCAATATGAAGCTGTTCCTCGCCGGCATCATGCAAGGCTCCCACGCGGGGGTTGAAATGCACCCGCAGGTCTACCGCGGCCGCTTGCGGAAGCTGCTGGAGGAGCATTTGCCAGAGGCCCAGGTCTACGACCCGCTAGCCGACCACCAGTTGTCTCTCGACTACGACTTCGACCAGGGGCGGTCAGTATTCCTGCACCACAACCGGATGTGCGGCGAGACCGACGTGCTGCTGGCGTTCGTCCCCGAAGCGTCGATGGGGACGGCCATTGAGATGTGGGAGGCCTGGCGGCACGGCCGGATTGTGATCACGATCAGCCCGCTGGCCCACAACTGGTCGGTCAAATTCCTCAGCCACCTGCTCTACCCCGACCTGCCGGCCTTCGAGTCGGAGCTGACGAGCGGGAAACTGGCGGAGCGGATTGAGGAGTTACGCCCTGGTTGAAATCACACAATCCCGGCAGAATAAACCGCGGATTTCGCGGAGGACGCGGATAGAATGAACTGATCCAAATCCGCGTTTTCCGCGCTATCCGCGGTTGAAATATCCGCCTTTTTCGTGCTCGATCGTGAATCATCTCCTTCAAGCGACTCCCGATCAGATTCGCCAGTGGCTGGCCGACCGCGGCCATCCCCCGTACCGCGCTGCGCAGGTCCGCAAATGGATCTTCGAGAAGCGGGCCGGCAGCTTCGAGGAGATGACCGACCTTTCCAAGAAGCTGCGGGAAGAATTGGCGGCCGATTGGCAAATCTGGACGAGCAAGATCGCCCGCCACGAGCAGGCCCCCGACGGCACCGAGAAGCTGCTCTTGGAGCTGGCCGACGGCGGCCGGATCGAGTGCGTGCTGCTGCGCGACGACGACCGCCGCAGCATTTGCATCAGCACGCAGGTCGGCTGCGCGATGGGGTGCGTCTTCTGCGCCAGCGGCCTCGATGGGGTCGATCGTAATTTGACGACGGGCGAAATCGTCGAGCAGATGCTTTTACTCGCGCGACTATTGCCGGCCGAGGAGCGGATCAGCTACATCGTCGTCATGGGGATGGGAGAGCCCCTCGCAAATCTCGACCATCTGCTGCCGGCACTCGACATCGCCAGCGCAGGCGACGGGCTGGGGATCAGCCAGCGGCGGATCACGATCAGCACGGTCGGCTTGCCCAAGCAGCTCGACCGGCTGACGATCCAGTGCCCCAAGTACCACCTGGCGGTCTCGCTGCACGCCCCGAACAACGCGCTGCGGACCGAGATCGTGCCGACCAACAAGAGCATCGGCCTTCACGAAGTGCTCAGTGCGGCCGATCGCTACTTCGTCGCTTCCGGCCGGCGGCTGACGTTTGAATACGTCCTCCTGGCCGGCCTCAACGATCAGCCGCAGCACGCGCACCAGCTCGTCGATCTGCTCCGCGAGCGGACCGCCCTGCTCAACGTGATTCCCTACAATCCGGTCGCCGGACTGCCGTACCAGACGCCGTCCCCTGCGGCCATCTACAAATTCCGCGACATCCTGCAAGCCGGCGGGATCAACGTCAAATTCCGCCAGCGGAAGGGGGCGGAGATCAACGCGGCATGTGGACAATTGCGCCGCTCGACGCCGCCATTGGCACAGATTGCCACGTAGGACAGGTTTTCAACCTGTCCAAGATTGAGGTCCGCGGCAGGCGAGACGCCTGCCCCACCATTTATAACCCCTTGCCGATCACGTACTTCACCAGGTCGCTGACGCGGCAGGAATAGCCCCACTCGTTGTCGTACCAGCCGACCAGCTTGAAGAACCGCTTGTTGAGCTCGATCCCCGAGCCGGCGTCGAAGATCGACGAGGCCTGGCAGTGGATGAAGTCGCTGGAGACGACTTCGTCCTCCGTGTAGTCGAGAATCCCCTTGAGGTAGGTCTCGCTGGCCTTTTTCATCGCGGCCGAAATCTCGGCGTAGCTCGTATCCTTGACGGTCTTCACGGTCAGATCGACGACCGAGACAGTGGCGGTCGGGACGCGAAAGGCCATGCCGGTGAGCTTCCCTTTCACTTCGGGGCAGACGAGGGCCACTGCGCGAGCTGCGCCGGTCGTGCTGGGGATGATGTTCATGGCCGCGGCCCGGCCCCCTTTCCAGTCCTTCTTGCTGGGGCCATCGACCGTCTTCTGCGTCGCCGTGTACGAATGAACGGTCGTCATCAGCCCTTCGTCGATGCCAAAGCCTTCCTTCAAGAGGACGTGGACCAGCGGGGCCAGGCAGTTGGTGGTGCAACTGGCGTTGGAGATGATGTGGTGGTTCTTGGGGTCGTACTTCTCGTGGTTGACCCCCATCACGATGGTGATGTCCTCCTGCTTGGCGGGGGCGGAGATGATCACCTTCTTGGCCCCGGCGGCCAGGTGCCCCTTGGCCTTCTCGGCCTCGGTAAACAGGCCCGTACACTCGATCACCAGATCGACCCCCATCTGCTTCCACGGCAGTTCCGCCGGCGATTTAGCGCTGACGACCTGCATCTCGTCGCCATTGACCACCAGCACGTCGGGCTCCGCTTTGTCGGCCGACGACTTCTTCGTTTCGTACGTGGCAGGAAATCGCCCTTGCATCGTGTCGTACTTCAGGAGGTATGCCAGGTTATCGGACGGCACAATGTCGCCGACGGCGACGACATCCACGTCCTTCCCTTTGCCGACGATCCCCTGCTCGAGCATGGCCCGGTAGACGAGGCGGCCGATGCGACCAAAACCGTTGATGGCGACGCGAACTGCCATGGGAGATTCCTTAGCGCGAGTTGATTTCAATGCGCAAAGTATATCGGTGGAGAAACGCGCCTTCAATCGGTTAAACGACCAAACGACGGCAGCGAAATTTCCCTTAGCCGATTGGCAGAGAATCGACCTTTGAACGGGCTTTTAGGGTGCCGGCCACGTCGCTGGCGACGGCGGGTCGGGAATTGGAATTCCCTCCTACACCGCTGGTCAGGGTCGGGAACTGGAGTTCCCTCCTACGCCGCTGGTCAGATGCCGGCGGCAGCGAGCAGGTCCGTCAGCCGGTTCAGCAGGCCAGCCAGGGTCGGATGGGTTGCTTCGAACTTCGCGGCAGCGGTTTGCAGCCGCTCGCCAATCCCCTCGTCGCTGCTGGTGGTCGATCGCTCGGCGGCAGGCGTGGACTCGGCCGCCGACAGCGCCTCTTGAATCTCGGCCAGTGCTTCGCGC
>DATKDU010000522.1:0-11454 GCA_035512595.1 Pirellulaceae bacterium | reverse complement strand
AGCCCCCCTTCCCACATCGACGCCTTCTTGCCGCGAAGCGGGCCGTTGTCGGCCGGCCCGCCGCCGCCGTTGTCGGAATGGAAGATGACCAGGGTATTGTCCTCCAGCTTCAGCTCGCGGAGCGTATCGAGCAGCTCGCCGATGGCGTCGTCCATGCTGGTCACCATGGCCATGTACTTCGTCCGGTTCTGCGTCGGGTCGTGATTTGGGTAGCGATCTTTTAGCACTTCCTCTGGGGCCTGATAGGAATCCCTTTCCAGGTTCGACGCCGCGTGCGGCGCATTGAACGCCAGATACAGAAAGAACGGCCGATCGCGCTGCTGCTTGACGAACGCCAGCGCCTCGCGGCGAAAGAGGTCGGTCGCGTACCCTTCCTCCTTGATCCGTTCGGTGCCGCGGAACATGGAAGGAATGCCGTACCGCTCGTGGGTCCAGTAGTCGATGCCCGTGTTGGCAAAGCCGTAGAACGAATCGAAGCCGCGGCTGGTCGGCAGAAAGCGTTTGGCCCGGCCGCTGTCCCACTTGCCGACCATGCCGGTGGAGTAGCCGGCCCTTTTCAGCACGTCAGCAATCGTCACCTCGCGGCGGTCAAGGCCCAGGGTCATCTCCGGCGAGAGGGCGTATTCGGCCTCGGTGAACTTGTGGCCGTAGTTGATCATGTCGTTGCGGATCATGTCGTAGAGGCCATTGCGCTGCGGATAGCGGCCAGTCAATAAACTTCCGCGCGACGGCGTGCAGGCCGGCCAGGTGACGTAGAAGCTCGTTAGCTTGACCCCATCCTTGGCCAGAGAGTCAAGCTGCGGCGTTTGAATTTCCTCGCCATCGAAGCAGCCCAGATCGCGGTATCCCTGATCATCGCTGACGATGTAAACGATGTTGGGCGGGCGTGAGTCTTGGGCAGTGCTGACTGCCGCCACTAATCCGCAGGAGATAAGCTGAATCGAGAGGCGAATCATGATTGAAAGCTAGGAATCAGAGGTCGGAAATCGGAGCGCGCCTGCTGGCGGTTGACTCGGTTGACGTGGATTCCCATGCCGACGCCGATCGCGAGCACGACCAGGAGCATCTTCCGCAGGCGAAAGCGGAGCAGGCTGCGGAGGAAAGGGAGGATGCGGCTGGCCATGCCGTCGATCATACCGCGAGTCTGGTTCGCTCGCAAAACGTAGGGTGGGACCAGCTCGCCTCGGCGAGCGCCGGCCCACCGGCACGCAACGGCATATTCCTCGTTATTATTCCTCGTCCTCGTTCCCACGCAGAGCGTCGCAGAGCGTGGGAATAAAATAGCGGCACGTTTTGCGGTGGGCCGGCGCGTGCGGAGCACGCTGGTCCCACCCCTACGAAGCCAATTGCCGATAAATCTGCTCCATGCCGCGGGCCAGCGCGGCCGTGTCGCAGGCGGGGGAAGCCAGCAGCCGCTCGCGCATCGTCGCGCGAAGCGTCGCCAGCTTCGACGGGGTCTGCAGATCGGTCGCCATATCGACGGCGGTCTCGACGTACGCCCGCCGATCGGCCGCGACGAACTCCGCCAGGTGCGTGCGCCGTAGCAGCGTCTGGCTGGTGCGCGAGGCCCAGCGGTCGCCGCCTGCCGTGAGCACGGGCACTCCCTGCCAGATCGCCTCCATCGTCGTCGTCCCGCCGTTGTAAGGATAGGCATCCAGGGCCAGGTCGATCCGGCTGTAGTAGTCCAGAAACTGGTAGTGCTCCGCCGGCCGCAGGAACTCCAATTGCTCCGGCCGCACGCCCCGGTCCGTGAACTGTTTCAACAGATACTCCTGATTGCAGGTGGACTGAAGCGCCCGATTGGCCAGGACCAGCCGGGACGACTCCACGCGCCGCAAAATCTCCGCCCAGTCATCCAGAACCACGCTGGTCAGCTTGTACTGCGAGACGAGGCTGCCGAACGTGAAATGCCCGCTCGCCTCGCACGGCGGCGGGACGACGGGCGGCGCTCGATGCCCCACTTCGAACGTGAGATAGCTACTCGGAAGGCACAGCACCCGTTCGGTGTACTCGCTTTCTTCGTCAACCCGCACGACCTCGCGATCGCCGACGATCACGTCGATCCCCGACAGCCCCGACGTGGCATAAAGATTGAACCAGCCGACGACGACCGGCGCGACCGGCGCGAGGAACAGCGGCAGCCGCTCGGCACTGCTGTAGGCGTTGAGGTCGATCAGGATGTCGATTTCGCACTCGCGGATCAGGCGCGCCAGCTCGAGATGGTCGAGTTTCTCCACTTCATGAATGCGGTCGCTCGATTGCTGCCGGTAACCTTCCATGCCTGCTTTCAGCGGCGTGTCCGAGAACAAGTGCACCTCAAAATCGCGGCGGTCGTGGTGGTTCACCAGCCCCCACACCGGCTTCATGTAGTTGGACCGGTTGAAGAATGCCGACAGGTAGCCCAGCCGCAGCCGCTCGTGGCCGGCGTGCGGCTTTGTTCCCCCGCGCTTGGGCGGCGCGGCAACATCGCGCCGCAAGCGGTCGGCAAAGGCGCGGCGGACTTGGCGCACCTTCGCATGATCGGCCGATGGCACGCCCGGAATGATCTTCGCCAGCGACGACCAGGCCTGGATGGAATCCGTGGCGGCGGCAACCGATTCAAAAAGTGCCGACGCCGTTTCCACGTCCCCCAGGGCAAACGACGCGCGGGCCGTTTCGTACCGCGCTTCGTCGCTGGGATGTAGCCGGGTCGAATGACCGAGCGCATCGAGGGCCTGCGCGTACTCCCGCACGTCGCACAGCGTCTTGCCCGCTTCGTACCACACCGCGGCATCGGCGGCACCCAAGCCGATGATGCGGTCGTACGTTTCCAGTGCCGGCAAGAACTTTCGTTGCCGCACGTAGCAGCGCGCCAGCTCCCTCAGCAGGCGCACATCGTCGGGCCGCGCCGCCAGTTCGCCCTTCAGCAGCTCGGCGGCTTGCTCATGCTCCGATTCGGCAGTCATGCGATCGATCATACTGCCGCAATCGCTCAGGGCAACCGTCCCGTTTGTCCTGCGGTTTGCAATGAAATCTCCGCTCGGGGTTTGGCGTACCTACTTGCCGGCGGATACCAGCGGCAACGGTTTGCGTTGGATAAGATGGTCAAAAGGCGCCGCCCATGCCAGACCTGCACACAGCCACGCCTCCCGATGACGCTCCGCCGCTGAACCTGGTGCGGCTGGTGTTGATCGGTGCTGCGCTGCCGGCGGCAATCGCCGCGGTGAATTACGCCTGGCTGCGGGGCGCCGGATCGGTCGGCGGAATCTCACCCGTGGTTTGCCTCCAGTTCGCGTGGTACGTCGTTCAGGTCGGGATCGTCGGGTATGTCGTTGGCCGCTGGATTTCTCGGCCAGTGCCGCGGTGGCTGTTGTTCGGCTGGATCCTGCTGTTCATCGACCTCCTGGCGGCGACCTTTGCGATCAACGCAAGGAGCGCGGAATCGGCCTTGCTCTCGGCGGGGCTGTGGTCCGGGCAGATGGGGCTGTGCGTCGTGTGGGCTTTTTTCGGCGACACGCGGTGGACGCTGCGCTGGCCGGCGATGATCGTGGCCTCTGGCGCGCTGTACTTCTTGTGGCTCACCTTTGGGAGCAGTTGGGGTCAGCGGTTATGGAACGAACTGCTCGTTTGGAACGTGGTCACGCTGTCGGTGATGTGCGGACTGCTCGGCGTCGCTCGCTTTCGCCTGCGGTACGTGGCGCCGGAAACGGCAGCATCCGCTGATTCAGCGCGGCGGCCGCTGCAGTTCGGCATCAAGCACGTGCTGATGTGGACGACGGCGCTGGCGATCCTGCTGGGGGCGGCCAAGGGGCTGGACTTGCTCCGCTGGCAAGTAGCGGTCGAGCTGGTTCGCGCCGGCCTCCCGTGGAAGCTCTCGGTGGCGACCATCTCCGCCATGGTGATCGTCGTGGCGCTGTGGGTGGCGCTCGGAAGGGGGCACTGGCTGCTGCGGTTTGCTGCCGGCGTTTGCTTCACGCTGGCGGTCGGGACTGGGCTGGCGCAGTGGAGCATCGGCAACGCGACCGTGGCCAGGCGAGCGCCGTTTGCGGCCTGGGGCTCGCAAATGCACTGGGAGCTTCTCGCCTGGTATGAAATCGGCTGGGGGTGGCTGGGATGGATGTTCTTGAGCGGGGGACTTCTGGCGGCAACGCTGATCATCCTCCGCGTGCGAGGATACCGGCTGGTGCGAGTCGCGGGCCATTGAGACAGCGCGGTATGGTGGCGCCAGCCCACCGGGGCAAAATCCGAAGCTCGGATTTCGAGCTGCGGATTTCGGATTTGATTCGGTGTGCCGGCGCTGGCGGAGCCAGCCTGTCCCACCCTACGTTTCTTGCTGCGGCCGCGTGCGGTAGATGATCTGGCAAATCTTGCCGCCGGCCGCGGCAATGAGCAGCGGCCACAGCGTGTGGCCAATGCTGATGAACTTGCCCAGCGGGATGTAGCTGGGGTTTGGCGTCGTGACCTGGCCGGCGGTAAACGTGACGAACCCTGTCAGATCGACTTTCTGCGGCCCGACGCCGTACTGGACCGTTATGCCGTCCGCCATGACCGGGGAAGGGGACGACAGGATCGCGCCGGCGTTTCCGGAATTGGAGTTGATCTTCACCGGCATTTCACCCGCCTGGATCGGCGCGGCAACATTCTCTTGCCGCCGCGAATCGGGAATTGCCGACTCGTAGACAAACGCCGTCACCTTCGTCGTCGCCAGCGAGTTGTAGTGCAGCGGGTTGGCGGTGAGAGGTTCGTGCTTCCAATCGGCCGTGAACGAGTAGAGCAAAAGGGCCAGGTACATCCCGCCGAAGACGACAAACCCCAGCCAGAAGGCCCGCTGCTCCTCCCGCCGGTAGACGACGAGCAGCACGGCGCTTGTTAGCACCAGCAGCACCGCGCCCCAGGCCAGCGCTTCGAGCCAGCCGCCGGCATTCAGCAGGGCGGCAATGCCGACGGCGGCCAACGTCACGGCGACGAGCAGGCCGCGGACAGTGAATTGAAACACTCGCGCCATGGTGTGTTTGCTCCGCGATTCAGGGGGAGGAATCGGTACGCGGCGATTGCGTGCGGCAGATCCACTGGCAGATTTTGCCGCCGATGGCCGCGGCCAAGAGCAGACACAGTGAATGCCCGATGCTGATGAATTTGACTACGGGGACGTACGCCGCATTAGGAACCCACGCGGCAACCGGCCAAGGGGTTGCCGTGTTGGGGGCCGCAGCCGGCAGCGGCGGGGGGATATAGGCCGCAGGGGGCGGCGACGCGTAAGGCCCTTGCGGCGTGGCGATCACCCGGTAGCTGTAGGTGGTGACCGCGGTCGTGGCCGGGGCGAACGCCCCTGGCGGCTGCGTATATTCCGACTTCGACTCCAGGGGGATCACCTTGTCGTAGGCCAGATGCAGTAGCTGCGTCGGCAGCATGTCGTGGTATTGATTGACGAGCGACGTAATCAGCACCAGCCCCAAATAGAGTCCGCCGAAGATGACAAAGCCGAGCCAGTACGCCCGCTGCTCCTCGCGTCGATAGATGCACAGCAGAATGCCGACGGCCAGCAGCCCGAGGGCGACGAGCCAGGTGGCTGCCTCCCACCAGTGGTTGGCGTTCAGCAGGGCCGCGATGCCGACGGCGGCAATGGTGACGGCGACGAGCAGGGATCGGATCGAGAACTGAAACAAACGGGCCATGTCATTCCTCCGTGTGAGGCCGGGTGCGGTAAATCACCTGGCAGGTTTTGCCGCCGATGGCTGCCGCCAGCAGCAAGGCCAGGGCGTGAAAGATCTGCTGAAAGTATTCGAGCGGGACGTAACTGGGATTGGGGGCCATGGCGACGCCACCCATCGGGCCCATGCCGGTCATCATGCCTCCCATCCCGGGCATGCCACTGCCTGGCATCATTCCGCCGGCTCCGGGCATCATCCCGCCGGCTCCCATCCCTTCCATCATTCCCCCCATATCGCCGCCTCCCGGATTGCCCGGCATGCCGTTCATCGACGCATCGGCGGGAAGCGTGACCTGGATCTCCGCCACCCGCCGTGATTCCGGAAGGAGATTCTCGTGCGACCACTGAGCGAGCTGCGTCGCCAGTAACTCCTTCTCGCGAAACGGATCCTTTCGATGCGGGGACTGCGAGAAAGGCAGGGTTGGATACTGCGATGTGAGAAACAAAAGCAAGTACGCCCAGCCGAAGACGGAAAATCCAACCCAGAACGCCCGCTGCTCGCTGCGCCGATAGACCACCAGCAGGATCGATGCCGTCAAGGCATAGAGGACCAGGCCCCAGCTCAGCCCCTGCCAAAGGCCGTTGGCGTTGAGGAGTGCCGCCATACCGACGGCCAGAATCGTCACAGCCCAGAGCAGGCCGCGGATCGAGAATTGATACAAGCTCGCCATGTGTCTCTTCTCCGGCGGAGCCCCCCGGCCGCTGCTCCGCGGGACGTCATTGTCGCGCGCCGCAAGTCGAGACACAATGTCTGTATGACCGAAAGCGCGGCTCGCAGGTTGATTCCGCGCCGCTGAGCACACGTTCCTTGGCGATCGTCCATGCGTCTCCTCGTCCAATGCGACCAATGTCGTCTCCGCTACGACGCCACGGGGCGGCGCGTGGGGGGAAAATTTCGCTGCCGCTGCGGCGAGGTGCTGACGATCAAAAGGCCGCGGGGACACGAGGCTGACGTCGTCCACTGTGCCGCCTGCGGCGCTGCCCGCGAGCACGGAGAAAAGTCGTGCGGCTACTGCGGCGCCGATTTCACGATTCATGAAACCGACCTCGACACCGTCTGTCCCGGCTGTCAGGCCCGCGTCAGCGACCGGGCTCGCTACTGCCACCACTGCGCCACTCCGCTGGCTGCCGACCTCGTCGCCGGCAAGGCCAGCAAGCTCACCTGCCCCATCTGCCCCGGCCGGCATTTGGTCAGCCGTCGGCTAACGGACCTGGAGACGACGGTCCTGGAATGCCGCGTCTGCGCCGGGATGTGGATTGGCCTCGAGACGCTGCACGATCTGCTGGATGGCGAGGAACGTCGTCCGCAGCGGGGGAGCGTTTCGCACCGGCTGGTGCCGATCGAGACGCATCGCGGCTATCGCAAGTGCCCGCAGTGCAGCGGGCTGATGGTGCGGCGGAACTTTGGCCAGGGTCAAAGCGGCGTGGTGCTGGACGTCTGCGGCGAGCACGGCCTGTGGTTCGACTGCGACGAGCTGGCGCATCTGTTGTCGTGGGTCCGCAGCGGCGGGCTGGAAGCGGCCAGGCGCGACGTGGCGCGGCTCAAGCGATCGCCCGATCTGCGGCGAAAGCGAATGACGCCCGACGAAAGTCGGGCCGCCGAAACTGCGGCGACCGCTCACCTGAAGCAGTTGCGCAGCGACCATCGCGACAGCGACCTGGCGATCGATCTGACGGTGATCGCGCGCAGCCTGGCGTATGTCATTGCCCGGCTGCGGTAGGGCGGCGGGGTACTGGCCCCGCCGCCTGGACTTGTCGCGACGCACCTTAGACCACGACAGCCAGCGTCCCGCTCAGGTCGGTGGCCACGAGGACCGTCGAACCGGCCTCGATGCTCAGGCCATCGGGAAGCTGCCACTCGCTTTCGTCCGTGGGGTCGGTCGAAGCGGTGAACGTGCCGTTGCCGCTGGCGTCGGTCGTGATCTGGCCGATGACCGTGCCGTCAATCGACACGTCGAGGACCGCGTCGGCCGTGTAACCGCTGACGGTGACGTTCAGCTCGAATTCCGCCGTGCCGTCGGCGGTCGTGAAGGCAAACGTGGCCGTTCCGGTCGCCGCCGCGACGGTGGCGCTGGTCAGCGTGGCCGACAGCGCCTGGCTGAGATCGACCGACGTGCCGTTGATCAGCTTGTCCTTGCCCTCGCCGCCGTCGAGCAGGTTGGTCCCTGCACCGCCGTTGAGAATATCATTGCCGGCGCCTCCGAACAGAATGTCGTCTCCATTGCCGCCGAAGAGCTTGTCCTTGTCGTCCCCGCCGTCGAGGAAGTCGTTGCCGTCATCGCCCCACAGGAGGTCTTTGCCCCCTTCGCCGAAGAGCTGGTCGTCGCCCGCGCCGCCGCGAAGCCGATCGTGACCGTCGCCGCCGCGGAGGATGTCATCCCCTTCGCCGCCGTCGAGGGCGTCGTTCCCCGCGCCCCCTAGCAGTTCATCGTTCCCCTCCTCGCCGAAGAGTTTGTCGTTCCCCGCCCCGCCGTCGAGCAGATCGTCGCCGCCTCCCCCCCACAGCCAGTCGTTGCCGGCATCGCCGGTGATGACGTCATTGCCGCCGCCGCCGCTGATTCTGTCGTTGCCGGGGCCGCCGGTGATCGTGGCGCCGATGGTGATTTCCTCGGCCACGTCGATCTTGTCGTTGCCCTTCCCGCCGTCGATGGAGATCGAGGTGACGTCAGCCACCGCAAACGTTTCGGTCTGTTTGTTGAGCTTGACGGTCAGCGTCGTGCCGTCGGAGGTGACGGCGATCTTGTCGCTCTTGTTGGAGCCGGTGATCGTCAGCGCGCCCGATTCGAGTGCGATGACTCCGAGGTGGGGCGGACCGTTAGGCCCGCTTCCCAGTCCAGGCGGTCCGCCGAGCGGGTGGTCGCCAAAGTTCGCCGCCAGCAGGCGGCGGCTTTCGAGGCACTCCAGAAACAACTGACGGCGCAGCGAGGGACGACTCATACTCTGTCTCCTGTTCCAAACGAAATGTGAAACACAAACGAAGTGCGCCTGGCGAGCAGCCAACCTGCCTGGCCTAGCGCACGATTGCCTCTAACGAACGGTGGGAAGCAGCGCTTCCGAAAGGGGCAGAACCCCCAACGGCCGGCTGAATGATCTCCCCCCACCCAGCAAACTTGTCCCAGCTTACCCCGTTTTGCAACTGCCATACAAGATGCCCAGCAAAATCGTTGGCCGGGAAGCGAAGCTACGACAAGCCGCCGAGGTCCGGCAAGTTTGGGGCCACGTACGTGGGGAACGAAAAAGGCCGCGACAATAAGTCGCGGCCGGGTCACTCATCCGGGTATCCCACGGGTGGACGTGCCACCAGCTTGTGGCCGATCCGCCCGTGGGACGTGGTTCAATGTAATGCACTCGCTCCGCGAGTGCATAATGCGGGTTTCCTCCCGACAACGGGCATGGGTGCCCCGTCAGGTTCATTTTGGGCACTCGCGGAGCGAGTGCCCTACGATTACGCCAGGGTGAACACGCCGGTCAGATCGCCGACGGTGATCGTCGAGCCTTCGACGATCGAAACTCCCGTCAGCAGGACTTCGTCAGGCGAAGTCGGATTGGTCGAGAAGACAATCGAGCCGTTGCCGCTCAGATCGGTCACGAGCTGGCCCACGACGGTGCCATTGATCGCCACGTCGAGCGTGCCTGGCGTGGCGCCGGTGACCGAGACCTCCAGCTCGAACTCTGCCGAGCCATCGGCCGTGTTGAAAGCGAAGGTGGCGGTGCCGGTGCCGGCTACGGGGCTGACGAGCGACGCGATCAGCGTGGCGTCGAGATCGACCTCGGTGCCGTCCACGAGCTTGTCGTTCCCTTCGCCGCCGTCGAGAAGGTTGTTGCCGCCGCCGCCGCGGAGATGGTCGTTGCCGTCGCCGCCGAAGAGGATGTCGTCTCCCTCGCCGCCCCAGAGCTGGTCCTTGTCGTCGCCGCCGTCGAGGTAGTCGTTGCCGGCATCGCCCCACAGGAGGTCTTTGCCCCCTTCGCCGAAGAGCTGGTCATTGCCAGCGCCGCCGCGGAGCTTGTCGTGGCCATCCTCGCCGTGGAGGATGTCGTCCCCGTCGCCGCCGTTGGCCTGGTCGTGCCCCGACCCGGCCCAGATCTCGTCGTTGCCGGCATCGCCGAAGAGCCGGTCGTTGCCCGCATCGCCATAGATCAGGTCGTCGCCGTCCCCGCCAAACAGGGCATCGTTCCCCAAGCCGCCGTGGATCACGTCGTTGCCAGCGCCCCCCCAGACGCGGTCATTTCCCTTGCCGGCATCGATGAAGTCGTTGCCGCTGCCGCTGAAGATCCGGTCGTTGCCGTCGCCGCCATAGATCTCGGCATCGACGGTGACTCCCTCACCGATGCGAATCCAGTCGTTGCCTCGGCCGCCATCGATGTAGATCGAGGTGAACGCGACCGGCTCGCCTCCTTCTCCGCCGCTTAAGTCAAAGGTGGTGACCTGCTTGCCAGCAGTTACGGTGAGGGTCGTGCCGTCGGAATCGACCCAAATCTTGTCGCTTTTGTTCGAGCCGATGACGGTCAGCACGCCTCCTTCGAACTCAACCGATGCCGAAGCGAATGGATTGCCCGCCAGCACGCGGCGGCTTTCCAGGGGCTCAAAGAACGCGCGGCGTTGAAAACGGTTATGGCGCATGGAAAAACTCCTTGCGATTTCGAGGATTGGCACCGACCGATACGAGCGCGGTCGGGTGGAAACAGGCAGGTGAATTGCCTAGAAAACAATAGGTTTTCTATGGCAATTGTCAAGTATATTTGCGCGATCGCAAAATGTTTCGCCTCAAAGGTTTACGCATTTTTATGACAAACGCCCTGGCGAGCCTGTAGCCGAAGTCGTAAGACTTTGGAATTCCGCTACGGAGCGAACTTGCCCGAAATGTCCGTGCCCACGGCAATGATCAGCCCACCCCGGCGGCGGTAGCTCATTGGCGCGGGGAGTTCCAACTCGTCCGGGCTGACGTCCAGGTGCAATTCTCCATGCCCGCTGGAGTCCGTCGTAATCGTTCCCGCCGCTACTCCGCCAACCGCGACTGCCAACTCCGAGCTGGCGGGCGCTCCCTCCACCACCACGTCCAAGAGCAGCCTCGCGCCGCCGGCGCCGAGCTGGAACTGATAGGCCGCTGTACCTGTGGCGCCGGACGGACTGCTCAGATCAGCCGACAGCACCAGGCCCAGCCGCACTTGGATGCCGTTGACTTGCTTGTTCTTTCCGAGGCCGCCGTCGAGGACATTGACCCCTGGTCCGCCGTTGAGAAGATCGTTGCCTTTGCCGCCGAGGAGGAGGTCATCCTCCGAGCCGCCCCAGAGCTTGTCCTTGCCGTCTCCGCCATCCAGGACGTCGTTGCCTTCATCCCCCCAGAGCAGGTCATTTCCCCCTTCGCCGAAGAGCTGGTCATCGCCGGCGCCGCCGCGCAGCCGGTCGTTCCCCTCCTCACCGTGTAGGATGTCATTGCCGTCCCCCCCGAACAGGCCGTCGTTACCGATGCCGCCCCACAGCTCGTCGTTGCCCGCTTCGCCGAACAGCTTGTCGTTGCCGGCCTGGCCCAGCAGGAGGTCGTCTCCATCCCCGCCCCAGAGCCAATCGTTCCCCGCACCGCCGTCGAGCGAATCGTTGCCGGTGTCCCCGGCCAGACGGTCGTTGCCGTTGCCGCCGGTGATCGTGTCGTCGCCGGCGGCGCCGTTGATCCGGTCGTTGCCATTGCCGCCATCGAGCGTATCGTTGCCGCTGCCCCCCTTGATCCAGTCGTTGCCGTCGCCTCCCAGGATGACGGCATCGACCG